>NZ_JAUSLT010000033.1 GCF_030646015.1 Bradyrhizobium sp. | reverse complement strand
AGATAAGCCGTAAAGCCATTGCGCAGGGAATGTCGGAGGTTCTCCGCTGCCCTGTATGCTCGTGTGCGCCTTTTTCGCACAATTTTGCACACGAGACCGCGGGTGCAGCGCGCATCCGGCATTCCCTGCTCCCTCGTTCGAGGGGGAACGATATGAAAACCTCGGGCAGATCGTGCCGCGGGAACGCGGACGTGTATGTGGTGTCTGAGATTGAACCGAAATGGCGTTGTTGGATCGTGACCTGATCGATTATCCCGACGCTGCTGCCAGTCACACGGACGTGAAAGCCAAAGATCCGATCGAAATTGACAATGACTGACCAGTCAGTCATATGGGAAATATGAGCAGGATACATTCCAGCACCAGGATTCCGGCAAAGCCGGCCAGTGGCCGCCGTGTCGCGAGCGGGGCCGCGGCAAAGGCGTCGAAAGTGACCGCATCAAAGCCCCCGGCCAACCGGGCGGAACGCGCCGCGGAACGGCGCGCGGCCATTGTCGAGGCGGCGCTGGACGAGTTCATCGCGCGCGGATTTACCGCGACCCGGCTCGACGACGTCGCGAGAAGGGCCGGCGTCGCCAAGGGCACCATCTACCTGCACTTCAAGGACAAGGAATCGATGTTCGAGGAGCTGATCCGCACCGCATTGGTGCCGATGATCAACCGGCTCCATGCGCCGCCTCCATCAGGCGGTTCGGTGCGCGACATGGTCGAGGGCTTTGCCGACAATTTTATCCGGGAAGTGGCGAGCACGCGGCGCGGCGACGTCGTGCGCCTGATCGTGGCGGAGGGCCCCCGCTTTCCGGCGATCGCGGAATTCTACTATCGCGAAGTGGTGTCGCGCGGCCTTGCCGGCATGCGCGCGCTGATCGAACTCGGCATTGCGCGCGGGGAGATCCAGCACAGGAACCTCGCGCGCTTTCCGCAGCTCATGGTGGCGCCCGCGCTGATCGCGGTGATCTGGCAAAGCCTGTTTGCAAGGCATGCGCCGCTGGATGCGACCGAGATGTTTCGCGTCCATCTCGATCTGATTTTCGGCGAACGGAGGACAACATGACTTCGTCGCGAATGAATTTGCCTGTTGCCGCGATGCTCGCGCTCGCCATCGCGCTGACCGGCTGCAAGGAAGTCAGGAATCCCGGCTATCAGGGCTGGGTCGAGGCCGACATGATCTTTGTCAGCCCGGATGAATCCGGCCGCGTGACCAAGCTCAGCGTGCGCGAGGGCGACGAGGTCAGGAAGGGCGCGCCGCTTTATGAGGTCGATGACGATCTGCAACGGGCCGACCTCAACCAGCAGAACGCCACGCTGGCCAACGCGCAGCAGACCTATGACCGCGCCGCCTCGCTGAGCCGGACCGGCTCCGGGACGCAGGCGAATTTCGATGCCGCGGTGTCGGCGCTGCGGGTGGCGGAGGCGCGGGTCAATACCTCGCAGACGCGGCTGGCGCGGCGCAACGGCTTTGCCCCGGTCGGCGGCATCATCCAGCAGATCTATTTCCGCGAGGGCGAGATGGTGCCGGCGCAGCGGCCGGTGCTCTCGATCATGCCGCCCGGCAACATGAAGCTGCGCTTCTTCGTGCCGGAGACGGATCTGCCGAAACTCGCTGTCGGCGACGAGGTCCGCGTCACCTGCGACAATTGCGCCGCCGATCTCACGGCAAAGATCTATTTCATCGCCACCGCGGCCGAATACACCCCGCCTGTGATCTACAGCCTGGAGGAGCGCAGCAAGCTGGTCTACCTGATCCAGGCGCGGCCGAACCGGCCCGACTCCTTGCGGGTCGGCCAGCCGATCTCGGTATTTCCAGGCGTCAAGACCCCGGTAGCGGACAAGCGATGACCGCCGCACCAGCACTTGCCCCCGCCGCCGATATCGCGATCGACGTTCACGGCCTGTCGAAATCCTTTGGCGGCCGCGAGGTGGTGCATGACCTCAGCATGCAGGTCAAACGCGGCACCATCTACGGCTTCCTCGGTCCCAACGGCAGCGGCAAGACCACCACCATCCGCATGCTCTGCGGCCTGCTGACGCCCGACAGCGGCGAGGGCACTTGCCTCGGCTACGACATCCGCCGCGACGCCGACAAGATCAAGCGCCAGGTCGGCTACATGACGCAGCGCTTTTCGCTCTACCAGGACCTGTCGGTGCGCGAGAACCTGGAATTCGTCGCGAGGCTCTACGGCGTGCGCGATGCGCGGGGCACGGCGCGCGACATGATCAAGCGGCTCGGCCTCAATGGCCGCGAGGAACAGCTCGCCGGCAATCTCTCCGGCGGCTGGAAGCAGCGCCTCGCGCTCGGTGCCTGCACGCTGCCCAACCCGCAACTGTTGCTGCTGGACGAGCCGACCGCCGGCGTCGATCCCAAGGCGCGGCGGGATTTCTGGAACGAGATCCATGCGCTGGCCGCCGACGGGCTGACCGTGCTGGTCTCCACCCATTACATGGACGAGGCGGAGCGCTGCCACGAGATCGCCTATATCGCCTACGGCCATCTGCTGGCGCACGGCACCGTCGACGAGGTGATCGCCACCTCGGATCTGTCGACCTGGACCGTGTCGGGCGACGGCCTCAACGCGCTGGCGACCGAACTCGCCGGCAAGCCCGGCATCGACATGGTGGCGCCGTTCGGCACCTCCCTGCATGTCTCCGGCCGCGACCGAGCGGCGATGGAAGCGGCCATCGCGCCATACCGCGACCGCGAGGGGGTTCGCTGGCAGCACGGCGAGCCGTCACTGGAAGACGTCTTCATCGAACTGATGACCCGCGCGACGGATAATTTCCAGTGAGCGTCGTCCCAGACCATAGCCGCGACGCCAGGGATCCGCCGTTCGGATTCTGGCGGCGCAGCTATGCCATGGTGGTCAAGGAATTCATCCAGCTCCGGCGCGACCGCGTCTCGTTCGCGATGATCGTGATGATCCCTGTCATGCAGCTGTTGCTGTTCGGCTTTGCCATCAACACCACGCCGCGCAATCTCCCGACCGCGGTATTGCTGCAGGAGGACAGCGACCTCGCGCGCTCGATCCTGAAGGCGATGGAGAACACCGCCTATTTCCGCTTCACCCGCGAAGTGCACACGGTCCAGGAATTCGACGATCTCCTGCTGTCGGGCAAGGTGCTGTTCGGCGTGGAAATCCCGCGCGGCTTCGAGCGCGCGGTGCGGCGCGGCGACCGTCCGGCGCTATTGGTCGCCGCCGACGCCACCGATCCGGTCGCGGCCGGCTCGGCGATGTCGGCGCTGGGCACCGTGGTGCAGACGGCGCTGCAGCACGACCTCCACATCGGCGACCCCGCGTCGCCGCCGTTCGAGATCCGCACCCATGCCCGTTACAACCCGGCGGCGTCGTCGCGGCTGAACATCGTGCCCGGCCTCGTCGGCACCATCCTGACCATGACCATGTTGATCTTCACGGCGCTGTCGGTGACGCGCGAGATCGAACGCGGCACCATGGAGAGCCTGCTGTCGATGCCGATCACCCCGGTCGAGGTGATGCTCGGCAAGATCCTGCCCTACGTGCTGGTCGGTTTCATCCAGGCCATCCTGATCATCGGCATCGGCGTGCTGTTGTTCGGCGTGCCCGTCTACGGCAGCCTGACCCTGCTGGCGCTGCTCTCGACGCTGTTCATCACCACTAACCTCGCGATCGGCTACACCTTTTCCACCATCGCGCAGAACCAGCTGCAGGCGATGCAGATGTCGATCATGTTCTTCCTGCCCAGCATCCTGTTGTCGGGCTTCATGTTTCCGTTCGCCGGCATGCCGGTCTGGGCGCAATATATCGGCGAGGGCCTGCCGCTGACGCATTATTTGCGGATCGTCCGCGCCATTATGCTGAAGGGCGCGACGCTGCCGAATTTGCAATATGATGCGGTCGCCCTGCTGGCCCTGATGCTGCTGGCGATGGCGATCGCGGTGATGCGCTTCCGTCGTACGCTGGATTGAGGCATATAGTCGGCGTTATTCCGGGGGTGCGTCAGCAACGGAACCCGGATGCGCAGGGAAACGCAATGGCTGGATTCTGGGGCAAAAAGAAGGTCGGACAAGACGCGGCGGTATCGGCTGATTTCCAGCGCGAGCTGACGCGGGAGATGATGCGCACCGAGTTGATCCGCATCAAGGCGCTGATCGCGACGACGGCGTTGCTCGGCATCATGCTCGCGGCGGTCTACCTGCTCGCGCCCGAGGCGGTGAGCCGGGTCTGGCACGGCAATCTCAGGCCGGCCTTTCTTTATGCCATCATCGTGCCGTTCATCCTGTTCGAATGGTGGGTCCACGCGGCCGTCAGCCGGCATCTTACGCTGGATCGCGACATCCCGGTGATCAGGCAATATATCGGCGCGCTGATCGAAACCTCGATACCGACGGTCGCGCTGGCACTGCATATCAACAGCATGGGGGCAGTCGAGGCGCTCGGCTTCGTGACGCCGATGATCTATTTCATCTTCATCATCCTGTCGACGTTGCGGCTGGATTTCTGGCTCTCGACTTTCACCGGCGTCGTTGCCGCGGTGGAGTTGTTCTGCATGGCGGTGTTCTATCATCCCGCCGGGGTCATCGATCCCGAGCCCAACCTGTATTATCACGCCGCGCGCAGCCTGATCCTGCTGGTCTGCGGCATGCTGGCCGGCGCGGTCGGCATGCAATTGCGCCGCCAGTTCGAGGCCAGCATCATGGCGGCGACCGCGCGCGACCGCATCACCAATCTGTTCGGCCAGCACGTCTCGCCGCAGGTGGTCGAGCGGCTGATGGCGGAAGGCAAGAGCACCGACAGCGAAATCCGCCGGGTCGCGGTGATGTTCGTCGATTTCCGCAGTTTCACCGCCGGCGCCAGCACCCGCACGCCACGGGAGGTGGTGGACCGGCTCGACGGCGCGTTCGCGACGCTGGTCGAGATCCTCGATCGCCATGGCGGCATCGTGAACAAGTTTCTCGGTGACGGATTTCTGGCGCTGTTCGGCGCGCCGCTCGATGCGCCTCACCCGGCGCGCCACGCGGTCGCGGCGGCCCGCGAAATGCTGGAGGCCAACGAACGCGTCAACCGCGAGTCGAGCTGGCCGCTGCGCATCGGCATCGGCATTCACGTCGGCGACGTCGTCGCCGGCAATATCGGCTCGGCGCGGCGCAAGGAATACACCGTGATCGGCGACACCGTGAATTTCGCGGCCCGGCTGGAAGCGCTCAACAAGGAATTCAATTCCCAGTTCCTGATCTCATCCGCCGTCCACGAGGCGCTGGGTCAGGAGCGCGGCGATGCCAAATCGCTCGGCGAGGTCGCGATCCGGGGCTACGACCGGCCGATGACGGTGTGGCAGTTGGGGTGAGTTCGGACGCAGCGTCGCACTATCGGAACCGGTGGTGAGGAAGAACTAGGTGTCGTCCCCGCGAACGCGGGGACCCATACGCCGCGGCGGTGATGCTTTCAAAAGGTCTCAAACGCCTGCATTCTCGCCGACAGTACACGGTGTATGGGTCCCGGCTCAGCGCTCGCTACGCTCGCTTGGCCGGGACGACGAGAATTGGACGGTCCTCTCACACCTGCTTCGCCGCCAGATTTTCCACCTTCACCCCGTCACGCTGCTCGATGATCTCGGCGATCCATTGCCGGTGGCATTCGCGGTGATCGCGCTCGTAGCAGAGGATGCAGACCGGGCCGGCCTGCCTGACCAGCGCCGAGAGTTCGTCGAGTTCTTCCCGCGCCTGCGGTGTCTTCAGGTGTTTGGCGTAGATCTTGTGCAGCGCGCCGAACTGGCCGCTGCGCGCGGCCTCGCGGCCATCCTTCGGGGTGCCGAGCCCGCGCAGATGCAGGTAGGAAATGCCGCGCGCGTCGAGCCCGGCGGCCAGCTGGTTCTTGGAAAAGCCCGGACGGCGCGACGCCGCCACCGCGCGCACATCCACCAGCAGCTTGACGCCGGCCTGCTCGAGTTCGTCGAGCACGGCCTTGGATGGCGTCTGCTCGTAGCCGATCGTGAAGAGTTTTGTCGTCTTGCGTGCCATATCAACGCCCCGGCGCCGGATCTCATCGCATCAAAGCTACGTCACCGCGGGGTGGATGACCATAACCGCCGAGGTTATGCCGCGGACAACAGCCCCGACATCCGTTGCCGCCGGGGGCGGCATGTCGCATACTCAGGTCAGAAAAAGAGCCGCTGGATGGCCGTTTCTTCGGGGGGAATACAATACGATGACTGGATTTGTCCGCTCGTTGGCGTGGATCGCCACCGCATTCGCGCTGGGTACGGCAACGGCGCAGGCGCAGACCGCGTATCCTGATCGAACGGTAAAAATCATCGTTCCCATCGGGCCCGGCGGCAGCTACGACCTGGTCGGGCGGCTGGTCGCCGATGTGCTCGCCAAACGCACCGGCCAGAGTTTCGTGGTCGAGAACAAGCCCGGCGCCGGCACCGTCGTCGGCACCCAGGCCGCGGCGACCAGCGATCCCGACGGCTATACGCTGGTGGGTGGCGGTCTCTCCAACATGGCGTTCAATTCGGCGCTGTATTCCAAACTGGCCTACGACCCGCAGAAGGATTTCGTCCCAGTCGCGCTGATCTACAAGTTCGGCTACGTGATGGTCGGCCGCAAGGATCTGCCGCAGGCGAGCCTGAAGGACATCATCGCGGCGGCCAAAGCCAATCCCGGCTCGATCACGGTCGCAACCGCTGGTGTCGGCACCGGCCAGCACCTGGTGGCGGCGGCGTTCATGAAGGCATCAGGCGTCAAGCTGCAGGAGGTGCCCTACAAGGGCTCGCCGCCGGCCTTCACCGACCTGCTCGCCGGCCGCATCGATCTGTTCTTCGACTCCGCCGCCGCGGGCCTGCCTTACGTCAAGTCGGGGCAGGCGAGGGGCATCGCCGTGCTGGCCTCGAAGCGCAGCCCGCTGGCGCCCGACGTGCCGACGATGTCGGAGGCCGGCGTGCCCGGGCTCGACGTCGATTCCTGGCTCGGCATCTTCGCGCCGGCCAAAACCCCGCCGGCGGTGATCGCCAGACTGCGCAGCGACATCCGCGCCTCGCTGCCCGACCTGAAGGAGCGCTTCGAGAAGAGCGGCGGCGAAGTGTGGGATCTCCCGGACGACAAGCTCAACGGCTTCGTCGCGTCCGAGTACGAGAGCTGGACCAAACTGATCCGCGAGGCCGGCATCAAGCTGGATTGAGTTATTACTTCACCTCGCCCCGCTTGCGGGGAGAGGTCGACGCGCTCGGCAGCGCACTTGCGCGCCGGAGCGCGTCGGGTGAGGGGGACTATCCGCGAGTCTGGTGCCGTGGAGAGAGCCCCTCACCCCAACCCTCTCCCCGTGAAGAACGGGGAGAGGGAGTCAATCACTTCACCCGTTCGATCAACTCCATCGCGCCGGCGGGCGCGCGCACCTTGCCCTCGTGGATCACATAGGCGAACACGTCGCGCGGGACCTTCTTCGCGCTGGTCGCGTCGGCGCGCGGCAGATCGTCCGGCTCGCCGCCGGCGGCCCAGACCTGCAACCGCTTCGCCCAGGCGTCCAGCGCCTTCGGCGGATAGCAGGTCTTCAGCTCGTCATTGCCCTTCTGCAGCCGCGCATAGACGAAATCGCCGGTGATGTCTGATATCGCCGGATACTTGCCGTGCTCGGCGTACACCACGGGCGTCTCGAATTGGCGAAGCAGCGCGATGAAGTCAGGCGCGACAAAACTGTCGTGCCGCACCTCGACCACATGGCGCAAGCTCCGGCCCTCGAGTTTGCGCGGCAGCAGCTCGAGGAACTTGCCGAAATCGGCTTCGTCGAACTTTTTCGTCGGCGCGAATTGCCACAGCACCGGACCGAGCCGGTCGCCCAGCTCCAGCACGCCGGAATCGTAAAACCGTTTGACGGAATCGCCGGCCTCCGCCAGCACCCGCCGGTTGGTGGCGAAGCGCGGCCCCTTCAGCGAGAACACGAACCCGTCCGGCACCTCGCGCGCCCATTTGCGAAAGCTCTCCGGCTTCTGCGAGCCGTAATAGGTGCCGTTGATCTCGATCGACGTCAGCTTCGACGCCGCATATTCCAGCTCCTTCGCCTGCGTCAGCTTCTCCGGATAAAACACCCCGCGCCACGGCGCAAAGGTCCAGCCGCCGATGCCGATGTAGATGTTGCCGGCTTTCTTGGAAGTTGATTTCGGGGACTTGGTCACGGGCTGTACTCATGGCGCGAGGGAATATGTGTCGCGCCAAACCTAATCAAACCGATCGCGATTGGCCAGTTCGTCAGTCACTCGCCAACAGGACAGGTCCGTCAGGACAGGCGCGCAGGCGACAACGCTCGCCACCCGCGCAAAAAAAAGGCCCCGGAAAAACCGGAGCCTCTTGTTTGACACAGCCTGCATCGAGGCAGACCGTCGCTCTATTAACGCCCCATAACATTCAGCGCGCGGCCGGGATCACCTGGGCGACCGCGCCCTCAAGAGTCTGTTTGGCAAGGCCGCTATAGAGTTCGCGGATCTTCTGCGCATCCATCACGAAGGTCTCGTAGGCCTGCTTGGCGAATTCGGTCTGGATCTCGATCGCCTGGTCGAGGGAGCGGACGCCGGCGAGCTTTTCGACGAACGACTTGGTCTGTTCGAACGATTTTCTGGTGTATTCGCCATAGGCCAGCGCGATGGTTTGCATGTCGATCGAAGCGGTGTCGGCCAGTGCCGCGGCGCCGGTCGAGAAGGCGTCGGGGGAGGCCGCGGCTGGCGGTGTGGCGGCGGCCGCCGGGACCGGCGTGATGGTCTCGGGCGGCCGGGCCGACTTCAGGCTCAAAGCCGGCGCGTGATCCGGTTTCTGGTTTCGGGCCGGATCGAGCTTCTGGGCCGGCTGGCCGGGCTTGCCGCCTGGCTTGTTGTGCTTGGGTTTGGACATGGGGGAAATCTCCGTTGCTGTATCGAACCAACGGCGCGAGTCAGCCATGGTTGCGTGGAAATAGCGCTTCCGGCTTGTTCCGAGCGCGGCGCTGGTGTGTTGGCATCAAGAATCGGGAACCCGGCCGTCTTGTGCGCCCGCGCCGCCAAGCTAGGATGGGCGATGGCTGACGAGCTCGAACAGCAGCTTGAGCGCATTGAACATACGGTTGCCGAGATCGCCCTGGCGGTGCAAAGGCTTCGCGACAACAGGGCGACCGTGGGGGAGACCGCCGCCGGTGACATCAATCAACGGCTGAGGCGCTTTCTGGAGCGTAAGAAACAGGCTTAAGGTGGCGGCGGGGACAGCTCGATCGGCTCGCGCGGATCAGCCGGCCGCAACGGGCGACCAGGGAAGAAGCGGGATGGATACGGAAGCGATCGCGAAAATACTGGGCGGCATCATCGTGGCCATCGTTCTGGTGGCTGCGGTCGTGTTTGGACCGATCGGGCAGGGGGGCAAGCCGGCCCCGACTGTGCAAAAGATCGAGGCGCCAAAGGCGGCGGTTCCGGCCGCGCCTGCCGTCCGGGGGCCGGTGGTGCGGGAGGTGCCGCAGTAAGCTTCGCGGGTGCGGCATCTGCGCCCTTGCGGAATGGCCTGATCGTCCCTATTTTGCTTCTAACGGCGACGTCGACGCTTCATAGCTCCGGCGCTGGGACGACCACTCAATAGTCAGGCTGCGCCGGATGTACGCGCGCCCTCTGTTGGTGGTCGTTGGCATTTTGGGGCCTGTTTTGGCCGTTTTACCCCTCCGACTGCCCATTTTTGGCTCCCCGCGCCGGGTTCCCTTGGCTTCCCCCGACGCTGCGGATATACGCTGGCGGCATGAATAAAGCCGTCCAAGGGGCCACCGAAAACCCGCCGCAATCCGCTGTGGCACCTCAGCTTTCGGTCATCGTCCCCACTTTCAACGAACGTGACAACGTCACCACGCTGTACCGGCGGCTGGAGGCGACGTTCGCCGGCATCGCCTGGGAAGTCGTGTTCGTCGACGACAATTCCCCTGATGGGACCTGGGATGTGGTGCGGGGCCTGGCGCGGATGGATACCCGCGTCCGCTGCATCCGGCGGATCGGGCGGCGCGGCCTGTCCGGCGCCTGCATCGAGGGCATCCTGGCGGCGAGCGCGCCCTACGCCGCCGTGATCGACGCCGACCTGCAGCATGACGAGACCCAGCTGCCGAAGATGCTGGCCCTGCTGCAAGGCGGTGAATTCGATATCGTAGTCGGCAGCCGCTATATCGAAGGCGGCAGCGCCGACAGTTTCAACAAGCAGCGCGCCGGGGCCAGCCAGTTGGCCACCGAAGTGGCAAAGCGCGTGCTGCGCGTCCAGATCGCCGATCCCATGAGCGGCTTCTTCATGATCCGCCGCGACCGCTTCGAGGCGCTGGCGCCGCAGCTCTCCACCCAGGGCTTCAAGATCCTGCTCGATATCGTCGCCACCGCGCGCGGCGAATTGCGGGTGAAGGAAATTCCCTTCACCTTCGGCACCAGGCTGCATGGCGAGAGCAAGCTCGATTCCATGGTGGCGCTGGATTTCCTCGGGCTGGTGCTGGCGAAGCTGACCCACGACGTGGTGTCGCTGCGTTTTTTGTTGTTCGCGATGGTCGGCACCATCGGGTTGGTCGTGCACCTGACGACGCTGTTCGTGGCGCATGAAGTTCTCAACGTGCCGTTCGCCGAGGCGCAGGCGGCCGGCGCGCTGGTCGCCATGACCTCCAATTTCGTCCTCAATAATTTTCTCACCTATCGTGACCAGCGGCTGAAGGGCTTCGCCATCCTGCGCGGCCTGTTGCTGTTCTATCTGGTCTGCGGCGTCGGCCTCGTCGCCAATGTCGGCGTCGCGTTTTCGGTCTACGATCAGGAGTGGAACTGGTGGGTGGCCGGTGCGGCGGGCGCGCTGATGGGCGTGGTGTGGAATTACGCGATGTCCGGACTGTTCGTCTGGCGCAAGCAATGAACCAAAAATGAGTTCGAACGATGGACGCCTCGCCCGCAACACGGTTCTCACGGTGCTGGCGCTGGTGGCATTGCGGCTGGTCGCCGCCGCCTGGACGCCGCTGACCTTCGACGAAGCCTATTACTGGATGTGGTCGAAGCATCTCGCGGGCGGCTACTACGATCATCCGCCCGCCGTCGCTTTCGTGATCCGCGCCGGCACCATGATCGCAGGCGACACCGAACTCGGCGTCCGACTCGTCTCGATCCTGCTGGCGCTGCCGATGAGCTTTGCGGTGTATCGTTCAGCGGCTATCCTGTTCGGCGGCGTCCGGGTGGCGGCCACCGCCACCATCCTGCTCAACGTCACCATGATGGCCGCGGTCGGCACCCTGATCGTGACGCCGGATGCGCCGCTGCTGGTGGCCTCCAGCTTCGTTCTGTTTTTTCTCGCCAAGGTGCTGGAGACCGGTCGCGGCGAATGGTGGCTCGCGGTCGGCGCCGCGGTCGGCGTCGCGCTGCTCTCGAAATACACCGCGCTGTTTTTCGGCCTAGCGATTCTGATCTGGCTGGTGGCGGTACCAAAACTGCGGCGCTGGCTGATCTCGCTTTGGCCCTATCTCGGCGGCCTGGTGGCGCTGGCGGTGTTCGCGCCCGTCATTCTCTGGAACGCCGATCACCACTGGGTCTCCTTCCTCAAGCAGTTGTTCGGCCGCGCCCGAATAGAGAATTTCCGTCCGGCCTTCATCGCCGAACTGGTGCCGACCCAGGTCGCCTTCGCAACGCCGCTGGTATTCATTCTCGGCGCGATGGGGCTTCACGCCCTGGCCTGGCGCAACACCGGCGCGTTTGCCGCCCGCATGCTTGTCAACACCATGTTCTGGACCATCGTGGCGTATTTCATCTGGCATTCGCTGCACGCGCGCGTCGAGGCCAACTGGTTCGCGCCGGTCTATCCGGCGCTGGCGATATCAGCCGCGGTGGCCGCTCACCTCACGCGGTGGGACGGGTGGCGCCAGCGCCTCGCCGATTTCTGCCTGCGCTGGGCCGCGCCGGTCGGCGTTGCGCTGTTTGCGTTTCTGATCGTGCAGGCCAATACCGGCGTGTTTACCGGCTATCGCCGCGACGCCACCGTGCGCAGCGTCGGCGTCGGCTGGCGCGAACTGGCCGGCGAGATCGAGGCACTGCGCCTGCGCACCGGTGCTGTTTGCGTGCTGACGCCGGACTACGGCACCACCGGCTGGCTCGCCTTCTATCTGCCGAAGGGGACTTGCGTGGTGCAGCCGACCCAGCGCATTCGCTGGGTCAACATGCCCGAACCGTCTGCCGCGCAACTGTCCGGAAAACTGTTGTTCGTCGACGAGGCGCGGCCCGGCGCGCGGTCCTGGCAGACGGAAAACTTCACCGGGGTCGAGAGAGTCGCCGAACTCAAGCGCATGCGCGGGCCGCTCGTCGTCGAAACCTATGGGATCGACCTGCTCCAGGGCGCCAAGGGCAGCGTGCTCGACCGCTCGCCGCCGCCGGAACTGGAGTAGGGGGCGGGGGCGATCTCTTCACCCTCCCCTGGAGGGGGAGGGTCGACGCGAATGCAATGAGCGGCGGGGTGGGGTGACGGTCTCTCCTCCCCAACAGTGCCCGAATTGATAGGCTGTCACCCCACCCCGTCTCGCATCTTGCGATGCGAGCCGACCCTCCCCCTCCAGGGGAGGGTAAGAAATCTCTCCCCCCTGTCGGATCCGCTGCTCTTCGAACGTCCTGTGTTCATGTCCATCCACAGCGAGGTCATGCAATGAACGGTTCCCCCCTGAAACCCGCCACTGAGCTCGCGCGCGCCAGCGGTATGCGCTTTCCCAACGAGAGCGCCGAATATCGCCGCGCCCGCGAGGCGCTGCTGGCCGAGGAGATCGAGCTTCGCCGCCACATCGAGCGCGTCGCCGAGCAGCGCCGCGCGTTGCCGCCGGGCGGCGAGGTCAGGAAGAACTATGCTTTCGAGGGCGAGAACGGCAAGGCGTCGTTTGCCGATCTGTTCGGGACCAGGGATTCACTCGTCGTCTACACCTACATGTACGGTCCGCAGCGCGAGCGGCCGTGTCCGATGTGCACGTCACTGTTGTCAGCCTGGGACGGCGAGGTACCGGATATTCAGCAGCGCGTCGCGCTCGCGATCGTGGCGCGATCGCCGATCGCGCGGCTGGTCGCCTTCAAGCGCGAACGCGGCTGGCATCATCTGCCGCTGTATTCCGATATCTCCGGCGAGTTCAGCCGGGACTATCACGGCATGACAAAAGACGGCGGCGACGACGCAGGCTTCAGCGTGTTCACGCGGCGAGATGGCACAATCAGGCATTTCTGGGGCGGCGAGATGAACGGCGCATCCTCCGATCCCGGACAGGATCCGCGCGGCGCGCCGGACCTGATGCCGCTATGGACCATTCTCGACATGACGCCGGAAGGACGCGGCACCGACTGGTATCCGAAGCTGAATTATTGAAGCGGAACTCGTAAGAATCCCGCGAAATTACGGGCCGCTGCAGTGCATCGGTCTCGCATTCTTGCATGCCCAACATCCGCCCGCACTTAAT
>NZ_JAUSLT010000022.1 GCF_030646015.1 Bradyrhizobium sp. | reverse complement strand
CTGATCGGCAGCCTCCGCGAAAAGGGAAATCGAACGCCGGTGCTGATTCTCTCGGCGCTCGGGCAGGTCGACGACCGCATCAAGGGTTTGCGCGCCGGCGGCGACGATTATTTGCCAAAGCCCTATGCCTTTGCCGAACTGCTGGCGCGGGTCGAAGTGCTGTCGCGCCGCCATGGCGGTCCGGCCGAGGAAACGACCTATCGCGTCGGCGACCTCGAACTCGACCGGCTGTCGCACCGCGTCGCGCGCGGCAAGGACGAATTGACGCTGCAGCCGCGCGAGTTCCGGCTGCTGGAATATCTGATGAAGCATGCCGGGCAGGTGGTGACGCGAACCATGCTGCTGGAGAACGTCTGGGACTATCATTTCGATCCGCAGACCAACGTCATCGACGTGCACATTTCGCGGCTGCGCTCCAAGATCGACAAGGGCTTCGAGCGGCCCCTGCTGCACACGATCCGCGGCGCGGGATACATGATCCGTGACGGCATTCGGTAAGCTGATCCGCACCACCGCGTTCCGGTTGACGCTGGTCTATCTGTTGCTGTTTGCGCTGTTTGCCGCGTCGCTGCTGGGCTATTTCGCCTGGAATACGCGCCGGCTGATCACCGAGCAGATCACCACGACCGTGAATGCGGAATTCAGCGAGATCACCGACATCTATACAAGGCGTGGGTTGCGCGGGCTGGTGTTTACGATCGAAAACCGGGCGCTGCGGCCGGGCGCCAATCTCTATCTCGTGACCACCCCGACGGGGCAGGCGATTGCCGGCAATGTCGGCTCGCTGGCTCCGGGCGTGATGGCAAGCCAGGGCTGGTCGGAGACCGCCTACCGGCGGCTCGACGAGCAGAGCAGCCGCGACCATCGCGCGCTGGTGCGCGTCAGTGAACTCGAGAGCGGCTTCCGCCTCCTGATCGGGCGCGACCTCGAGGAACGGCGGCGGCTGTTCGGCATCGTCGTGAAGGCCGCGAACTGGTCGCTGCTGGTCGTCGTCGTGCTCGGGCTCGGCGGCGGCATCTTTGTCGCGCGACGGGTGCTGCGGCGGATCGACGCCATGACCGGCACCACCCAGCGCATCATGGCGGGCGATCTGAGCGGGCGGCTGCCGGTCGGGCGCAGCGGCGACGAACTCGACCGGCTGGCGGAAAACCTCAACGCCATGCTGGAGCGGATCGAAGCCCTGATGAATGGGCTGAAGGAAGTTTCCGACAACATCGCGCACGATCTGAAGACGCCGCTGACGCGGCTGCGCAACCGCGCCGAGGAGGCGCTGGCGAAATCCGGCAGCGAGGCCGAGTACCGCAGCGCGCTGGAACGAACCATCGAGGAATCCGACGGCCTGATCCGCACCTTCAACGCGCTGTTGATGATCGCGCGCGCGGAGTCCGGACAGGCGCGCGGCAACATGGATGATTTCGATGCCGCCGACGTCGCCAGTGGCATTCAGGAGCTCTATGAACCGCTGGCCGAAGACAGCGGCATGACCCTGCGCGTCAAGACCACGCAGGCGCCCGTTCACGGCAACCGCGAATTGATCAGCCAGGCGCTGGCCAACCTGGTGGAGAATGCGATCAAATACGGCAAGCCGCTTCCCTCCATTCAACCGCTCGGCGATGGCGCGGTGGACGGCGCCAATGAAATTCTGATCGAGGCGCGGCGCGACGGCGCTTCCGTGCTGCTCAGCGTCACCGACCACGGGCCGGGGATACCGGAAGCCGATCGCAGCCACGCGGTGGAGCGGTTTGTCCGGCTGGAGGCCAGCCGCACCCAGCCCGGCTCCGGGCTCGGCCTCAGCCTGGCCTCGGCGGTGGCGACGCTGCATGGCGGCGAACTCAGGCTCGGTGACAGCAATCCCGGCCTGACGGCGACACTGGCGATCCCGGCCCGGGCCGGCGCCAGCGACAGGCTTGCGGCTCAAACGCCGGATGTGCCACAGAAGGTGTCATGACCTCATCCGCGAAGGGCGACGCGGACCAACATCGTCTGGCCGCGCGGTTTGTGGACGGACCGCATGTGTCCGCTCCCGACAAGGCCGAAGCGCGACTGGCAGACTGGCTGACCGATCTGGCGCCGGCGCAGGCAGCTGTGATCGCGGAGCTGACCGGCCGGTTCCCGCGCGCCAGGACCATTCTTCTCGGTATCGCCGAAGCCTCTCCCTATTTGTTTGACCTGCTGCGCGCCGACGGCGCGCGCGCGATCCGGTTGCTCGAATGCGAGCCGGAGCCGCATCTGGCCCGTCTGATCGAAAATACCTGCCGCGATGTTGCCGCCGCGTCGGCTGAAGCCGACGTGATGCAACTGCTTCGCCGCATGAAATCGGAAGCGGCGCTCCTGATCGCGCTGTGCGACATCGGCGGCCTCTGGCCGGTGATGCAGGTGACGGCGGCGCTGACCGATCTCGCGGTCGCCTCGGTGCAGGCGGCGCTGCGCTTTTTGCTGCGGCAGGAAGCCGGGCGCGGCAGGCTGACGCCGCCCAGTTTCGATTCCCCCGAGGACAACAGCGGCCTCGTGGTGCTCGCGATGGGCAAGATGGGCGCGGGCGAGCTGAATTATTCCAGCGACATCGACCTGATCGTGTTCTTCGATTCCGAAGCGCCGACGCTGGCGCCCGACATCGAGCCGCAGACGTTTTTCGTGCGCGTCACCCAGGCGCTTGCGCGGATCTTGCAGCAGCGCAACGGCGACGGCTACGTGTTCAGGGTCGATCTGCGGCTGCGGCCGGATCCATCCTCGACGCAGGTGGCGATCTCGATGGCTGCGGCGCTGCATTATTACGAGCGGGACGGGCGGACCTGGGAACGCGCCGCCATGATCAAGGCGCGGCCCTGCGCCGGCGACGCCAGGGCCGGCGAGGCGCTGGTGGCGGAAATCGCCCCCTTCGTCTGGCGCAAGCATCTGGATTTCGCGGCCCTGGCCGACGTCCATGACATGAAGCGGCAGATGCAGACGTTTCGCGGCCAGAGCGAGATCGCGGTCGAGGGGCACAACGTCAAGGTCGGGCGCGGCGGCATTCGCGAGATCGAGTTTTTCGCGCAGACCCAGCAATTGATCGCCGGCGGCCGGCACCCGGAATTGCGGGTGCGGCCGACGCTGGAGGCCTTGAATGTGCTGGCCTCGAGCAATTGGATCACCTTTGAGGCCCGCGATGAACTCACCGCGGCATACATCTTCCTGCGGCGGGTCGAGCACCGGCTGCAGATGGTCGCGGACGAGCAGACCCATGCCTTGCCCGACGACGCCGAGGCGATGGAGCAGTTCGCCGCCTTCTTCGGCTACGCCAGCCGCGCCACCTTCGCCAGCGACCTGCTGGGTCATCTCAACGTCGTGCAGGGGCATTACGGCAAGTTGTTCGAGGGCGATCCGGCCGGCACCGCGCAACTGCCGGCGGCGGATTACAGCGCCGGTCCTGACGATCCCAGGCTGATCGAGCATCTGGTCTCGCTCGGCTTCAAGAAGCCGGTCGTGGTGGCGGGAACCGTGCAGCAATGGCTGACCGGCGATTATCGCGCGCTGCGCATCGAGGCGACGCGCAACGCCTTCGTCGAGTTCATCCCGGGATTGATCGACGGCCTGGCGCATTCGGAAGAGCCTGACAATGCGGTCGCGGCGTTCGACCGCTTCCTCGGGGCATTGCAGCGCGGCGGGCGGCTGATCTCGCTGCTCAGCCAGAACCGCGAGCTGGTCGCGCTGGTGGCGCTGATCCTCGGCGCCGCACCCCGGCTCGGCGATATGCTGGCGCGGCAGCCGCAGATCATGGACGGGCTGATCGATCCGCGCTTTTTCGGCGCCATGCCGGACCAGCGCGAACTGTCGATGCGGCTCGCGGCGACGCTGGCGGACGCCAATGCCTATGAAGAGTTTCTCGACCGGCTGCGGCTGTTCGGCCAGGAGAGCCTGTTCCTGATCGGCACGCGAATCCTGTCCGGCACGGTCTCCGCCCAGCAGGCCAGCATCGCCTTCGCCGACGTCGCCGAGGGCATCGTCCACACCGTGCATGGCCTGGTCACCGACCGGTTCGCGGCCCAGCACGGCCGTATCAAGGGGCAGCAGACCGCGATCCTGGCGATGGGCAGGCTCGGCAGCCGCGAGATGACCGCGTCATCCGATCTCGATCTGATCCTGCTGTATGATTTCGATCACGACTATCCCGACTCCGACGGCGAGCGGTCGCTGCACGGCGCGCAATATTTTGCCCGCTTCACCCAGCGGCTGATCAGCGCCTTCACGACGCGGACCAATTACGGCGTGCTCTACGACGTCGACATGCGGCTGCGCCCGTCGGGGCGCGCGGGGCCGGTGGCCTCGCGGATCGACTCCTTCGCCGACTATCAGGAACGCGAAGCCTGGACCTGGGAGCACATGGCGCTGACCCGCGCACGCGTGATCTCGGCGCCGCCGGAATTGCGCGCCCGCATCGAGAGCATCA
Organism: Bradyrhizobium sp.; assembly: GCF_030646015.1. Classification (GTDB taxonomy): domain Bacteria; phylum Pseudomonadota; class Alphaproteobacteria; order Rhizobiales; family Xanthobacteraceae; genus Bradyrhizobium. Next base: position 18,133 of record NZ_JAUSLT010000022.1, on the reverse strand, counting down.
TTCGCGCCGCGCTGACGCGGCCGCGCGATCGCGCCAGCGTTGCCGGCGATGTCGCCGACATGCGCCGCGCCATCGCGCTGGAGAAGGGCGAGAACGAGGTCTGGGATCTGAAATATGCCGCCGGTGGCATGGTCGATATCGACTTCATCGCGCAATATCTGCAGCTGGTTCACGCCGCCGACCGCCCTGAGATTCTCGACGTCTCCACGCTGCAGGTGCTCGACAGCGCCGCACGGCTCGGCGTGCTGCCGCAACCGGCGGCGGAGACGCTGCGTTCGTCGACGCGGCTCTATCATGACCTCACCCAAATCCTGCGGCTCTGTGTCACCGAAAAATTCAAGCCGGAAACCGCGGGCGACGACCTCTTGCGCGTGATGGCGCGGGCCGGCGATGTCCCCGACTTTTCCGCGCTGGAGGCGCGGGTCAAGGAGACCCAGACCGAGGTGAGGCGGGTGTTCAGGGATATTGTCGAGGGCCGGAGCTAGCTTGAGCTCCCCTCTCTCCCACGCGCCCTTGCGCGTGGTGGGGAGGGGTCGGGGGGGGGGGGTGTCTCAGCGAATTCGCTGCCAGCGGAGTACGCCGATAGACCCCCCACCCCCGACCCCTCCCCACCGCTTTGCGGGGGGAGGGGAGAAGAAAAGCACGCTGGCTCCGGTGAACTGTAAAGCGCCCTAAGCCGCCACCGACATCTTCGCCTTGGCCTTGCGGGCGTCGCGCGGCAGCGAGACGCAGACCACGGTGCCGGTGCCGAGTTTCGAGCGCAGCTTCATCGAGCCGCCGTGCAAATTGGTCAGCGACCGTGCGATCGCCAGCCCCAGTCCGGAGCCGTGATAGGTTTTTGTCAGCTGGCTCTCGACCTGCTCGAACGGCCGGCCCAGCTTCTGCAGCGAATGCGGGGCGATGCCGATGCCGGTGTCGGCGATCATCAGCACGATGGAATCGGCGAGCAGCCGGCTTCGCACCACCACCTTGCCGCCGTCGGGGGTGAACTTGACCGCATTGGACAACAGGTTGACGATGATCTGCTTGACCGCGCGGCGATCGGCCACCACCGAAATGCTGCCGTCGATATCGGCGTCGAGCTGCAGGTGCTTGTCGTCGGCGCGACCGGACACCACCCGCAGCGATTCCGCCAGCGTCTTCGACAAATCGAGCTGCTCCATGTCGAGCTTCATGCGGCCGGCCTCGATCTTCGACATGTCGAGGATGTCGTTGATGACATCAAGCAGATAGTGCCCGCTGGTGAGAATGTCGTGGCAGTATTCCTGGTATTTTTCCGACCCGAGCGTGCCGAACATGCCGCTTTCCATGATCTCGGAAAACCCGATGATGGCATTGAGCGGCGTGCGCAGCTCGTGGCTCATATTGGCCAGGAACTTTGACTTGGTCTGGTTGGCTTCCTCGGCGCGGTTCTTTTCGTCGGAGTATTTTTCGGCGAGGTCGGCGAGTTCGATCTGCGAACGCTTCAGATCGATCACGGAAGCCCGCAGGCGCAGGTCGTTGTCGACCAGCTTCTGCTCGTGCTCCTTGATGCGGGTAATGTCGGTGCCCACCGAAACGTAACCGCCGTCCTTGGTGCGGCGCTCGCTGATGTGCAGCCAGTTGCCGTCATCGAGTTGCGCCTCGAAGGTGCGCGCGCCCGGCGCGTGGCTGGCGTTTTCGTGCAGGCGGGTGCGGACTTCCGGCATGGAGCCCACTTCGATCACGGTTTCATAGGACGTGCCCGGCGTCACGGCGGAATCCGGCAGCCGGTGCAGGCGCTGGAAATGCGAGTTGCAGAGCACCAGGCGGTCTTCCGCGTCCCACAGCACGAACGCTTCCGGGATGGTCTCGATCGCATCGCGCAGCCGCAGATCGGCCTCCACGGTTCGCTCGGCGAGGCTCTTCTGCTCGGTGATGTCGACGGCAATGCCGATCAGATGCAGGCCGGCATCGCCCTGACTCTGGCCTTGGCCCTGGCTGAGCTCGCAGCGCACCCGCAGCCAGATCCAGTGGCCGTTGGCATGCTGCATCCGGAAGCTCTGGTCGATGTGGTCGATCTTGCCGGAAATAAGCTGGTCGCCGATGGCGAACAGGTCGATGTCGTCGGATTTCACCAGTGCGTTGACCTCGCCGAAGGTCAGAAGATCATTGCGGGTGTCGAGCCCCAGCATGGTGAACATCGATTGCGACCAGAAAATCCGGCCGCGCGACAGGTCCCAGTCCCACAATCCGCAGCGCCCGCGATTGAGCGCGGTATCGATCCGGCCGCGCACCGCGTCATTGATGAGATCGCCCTCGCGCGCGCGGGTCGACTGCCAGTGGAAGGCAAAGCCGAGGATCAGCACGACAAAGCCGGTGGTGGCCGAAAGCGTCACCGACAGCGCGGCATCCGACCGCCAGATCGAATCGACCTTCTCCTGGATGATGATGACCTGACCGGGCAGCGATTTGACGACACGCTGGATCGCCAGCGCGCCGTTGCCGTTCGGCAGCACGATGTCGGTGACGTTGCCCTGCTGCGACATTCCGGTCAGCGCCAGCGCGGCGCTGATGGCCTCGAGAATGCCGGCGGTGTCGCCCAGCACGGTTTCGATCGGGACGCGGGCGAGAACCCGCTGGTCGGCGCCGGTCACGATGACGTGGCGGCCGGCGGCGACGCCCCACGACGGAATGAGGCCGGGTAAGAGGCTCTGCAGACGCTCGATGGTCGCGGCCCGGTCCTGCCGGACGGAGGTGATGCGATCGAGGCGCTCGGTGAGCAGATCGGCGACCGCCGTCAGGTCGCGCTTGAGGGTCCCGCGCTTTTGCCGGTTCTGATCGACGACCTGGACGAATGCGCCGAGGCAAATCGTGATCAGGAAGGCAATGATCAGGGTGGGCACCGCGCGGCGGAGCGCAGGCTCCGCTACCAATAGCCGATGGTAGGCCGGTTTCGCGATCGACTGCGCCAATCCCTTGATCGAATCGGATTGGACGCACGCGCTCGCCGCGTGTGCGCGCGCCATACCTAGACCCCCTCGGAGAACTTTTCTGCACCGATTCGGAGGTGGCCCCAGTCACTTCCGAATCACAGGGATTTGAATCCAGTTTGGCCGGGCTGTCGAGAGTCAACGATTCGTTAATTAAAATAAATGTTGTCCAACGGCGAATCGGGACTCCATTTTGCCCGCAATTCTACCGGGCTGGTGAGTCCGAAAGGAGAACGCGCGGCCGTGCCGGAATTTCATCGCGCGTGCGGCGGCTCGGCGTGGCTGATGACGCGCTTCACCGTGGGGAAGGCGCGGCGCAATGCGCGCTCGATCTCGTCGACGTTCTGATGAACCTTGATCACGCTCATCGAGGGCGCGGCGCGGCAGTGGAAGTTGACGATCTCGCCGGCGTCGGTGTTGCGCACCCGCACATTGTGCACGTCGTGGATGGCGCCGTCGGCGGCAAAGCGCGACAGCGCTGCCTTGATGGTTTCGACGCGGTCCGGCGCGGCATCGGTTCCCAGCGGCAGTTCCGGCTCCAGCGGCTCGATGTGGGTGTCGACCTCGACGTCCTCGCCGAACTCGTCGCGGATATTGCGCTCCAGCCCATGGGCGATGTCGTGGGCCGCCGTCAGCGGCATATCGCCGTCGACTTCGAGGTCGATGCTGACGGTCAGCCTGCCGCCGAGGTCGTGCACGGTGACATGGTGGATGGCGAGGCCCGAATTGCGCGCGATCACCATGATACGCTCGCGCACGCTCTCATTGTTGCGCGCCACCGGGACCGCGGTGAAGGTCAGGTCGGAGTCACCGAGCGCCCTGGTGACGGCCTCCTGCGCCATCCGCTTGATCTGTTCGACGCGGTCGATCGGATAGGTGCGGGGAACCTGCACGATGGCATCGATGAAGTGCGTCGAACCGACCATCCGCACCCTCACGCGTTCGATATCGACCACGCCGGGAACAGTCCTGATCGCGGCGTCGGCCTTCTCCGAGACGCCCTCGGGCGCGCGGTCGAGCAGGGTCTCCACGGTGGAACGCGTCATCCTCACGCCCAGCAGGCCGATGATCAGGGCGACGACGATGGCGGCAGCCGCATCCCCCCACCAGAAGCCGAGGCCGGCCAGGATGAGGCCGGCGATGACGGCAAAGGAACCGAACATGTCGGAGGCGAAATGCAGCGCATCGGCTGCGAGCGCCTGGCTGCGCGTTTCGCGCGCGGTACGGTTCAGCGCCCGGGCACGCCAGAAGTTCACGGCGATCTCGACCACGAGCACGATGAAGGGGATTGCCGAGATGGTCGGCGGCGGTGCGCCTTCGCGGAGGCGGCTCCAGGATTCGACCAGAATGCCCCCCGCCAGCACATAGAGCAGGGCGGTGATGCCAAGCGCCGAAAGGCTCTCGAACTTGCCATGGCCGTAATGGTGCTCGGCGTCCGCCGGCTGGTCCGAAACCCGCACCACCGCCCAGGTGATGATGGTGGCCACCATGTCGATCACGCTGTGCAAGGCGTCGGAGATCAGCGCCAGCGAGCCGATGTAGATGCCGACGGCGAGTTTCGCCGCGGCCATGGCGGCGCTGGCGAAGATCGAAATCGCCGCGACGCGGGCTTTGACGTTGTGAACGGGATGAACCATGCGCGGCGGTGTAGCAGCCCGGCATGCAGGTTAAAAGCACCGATCGGGCTCGTGTAGTCGCCACTCACTCGCAGCAAGGATTATTGCGAATTATTCTGATTCTAGATCTACTGACGGCGTTCCCCGGACGCAGCGCATTGCGGTGCGCTGCTGATCCGGGGTCCACAATGTACGGGACGAAGGTGTGGGTCCCGGCTCGGCGGAGCGGCACAAGGGTGCCGCACCGCGTCCGGGACAAGGGCTACAACGCCACCACGATCTTGCCGAGGTGCTTGTTGGCTTCCATGTGTTCGAACGCCTTGCCGATATCGTCGAAGGCAAACACCTTGTCGATCGGCAGTTGCAGTTTTCGCGACTCCACGGCGCCCCAGATATCCCTGCGGACCTCGGCAAAGATCTCGCGGATTTCCTCGATCGTGCGGGTGCGGAAGGTGACGCCGATATAGCTGATGCGGCGCGCCGCGTGCAGATCGAAATTGAAATCGCCATGGGTGCCGCCGAGCCGGCCGACATTGACGATGCGGCCCTTGACCTTGGTGGCTTTCAGGTTCTGGTTGGCGACCGGGCCCGAGATCTGGTCGACGATCAGGTCGACGCCTTCGCCATCCGTCGCCTTCAACACCTGGTCGACCCAGCCGGGATCGGACGAATCCACCGCAAGGTCGGCGCCGAACTCCTTCAGGCGCCCGCGCCGCGTCGCGTCGGTCGAGGAACCGATCACGGTTTTCGCGCCCTTGAATTTTGCAATCTGCATCGCCATCAACCCGACGCCGGAACTGGCGCCCTGGATCAGCACGGACTGGCCGGGCTGCAGCGCGCCGTTGGTGACGACCGCATTGTGCATGGTGGCAAGCGCGACGGGCAGGGTGGCCGCGTCCTCAAAATTCATATTGGCGTTGGCGGGAATGTGAAACAGCCGGCCGTGATCGGCCAACGTGTATTCCGCGAAAGCAGCCCCGCCGGAGCCCATCACCCGGTCGCCGACCACGACGCCTTTGGCGTCGGGACCGACTTCGGCGACTTCGCCGGCCCATTCCATCCCGAGCACGGTGCCGGCGCCGCCGGCACTGCCATGGACATGGCCCTTGGTCATGCCGAGATCGGCGCGGTTGAGGCCGCAGGCGCGCACGCGAACCAGCACCTGGTGCGCTTTCGGCACCGGCCTGGCGACATCGGTGATTTCAGCGCCATTGGCGCCGTAGACATAGGCCTTCATGCGATCTTTCTCTGTTGGCCGGTTGTGCCGCCGCTTATTCGGCGGCCTGGCGATGGCTGCCGGACATCATGCCTGCGAGCCGGCCCTGGATGATGGCTTCGGCGTCGCGCATGATGCGCCCCACCAGTTCGGCGCAGGTCGGGATGTCGTGGATCAATCCCTGCACCTGTCCGGCCGACCAGATGCCTTCATCGGCGTCGCCGGTGGCATAGACCATCTTGCCGCGCGCGCCGGCGACGAGCTCGCGGACGTCCTCGAATTTGGCGCCTGCCTTTTCCATCTCGACCACCTTGGTGCTGATGGCGTTTTTGGCGACGCGCGAGGTGTTGCGCATGGTGCGGAAGATCAGCTCGGTCTCGCGCTCGTCATTGGCGACGATCCTTTCCTTCACCAGCTGATGGATCGGGCTCTCCTTGGTGCACATGAAGCGCGTGCCCATGTTGATTCCTTCGGCGCCGAGCGCCAGTGCCGCGACCAGGCCGCGGCCGTCGGCAAAACCGCCCGAGGCGATCATCGGAATTTTCACCTTGTCGGCGGCGGCTGGAATCAGGATCAGGCCGGGGGTGTCGTCCTCGCCGGGATGGCCGGCGCATTCAAAGCCGTCGATCGAGATGGCGTCGACGCCCATCCGCTCCGCCGACAGCGCGTGGCGGACGCTGGTGCATTTGTGCAGCACGATGACGCCGTGCTTCCTAAATTCGGTGACGTGTTCCTGCGGCTTGTTGCCGGCGGTCTCGACGATCTTGATGCCGCTTTCGATGATGGCCTGGCGGTATTCGGCGTAAGGCGGCGGCTTGATCGAGGGCAGGATGGTGAGGTTGACGCCGAACGGCTTGTCGGTGAGGTCGCGGCAGCGCGCGATTTCCTTGACGAGATCGTCGGGAGTCGGCTGCGTCAGCGCGGTGATCAGGCCGAGCGCGCCGGCATTGGCCACCGCCGCCACCAGCTCCGCGCGCCCCACCCACTGCATGCCGCCCTGGACGATCGGGTGTTCAACGCCGACGAGTTCGGTGAATCGCGTTTTGATCATTGTCTGCCCTCTGTTTCCCCGGCGCGGAATATCGCGCGCCATCTTTTCTTGGATTTCGAGGGCAGGATGCCGGTCCCGCCGGCAAAAGTCTACCGGGCAGGGCAGGCCGCGTCATGCGGAAATAGCGGGCCACCGGCGGCGATTTGCAGGCCTGTGGCGTCGCGACGCGATGACGGGATCGAATGAACCGCTGCTCTTTCGCGAGCTGAGAACAAAATTCGGCAAGAGATCATTTGCCGGAATTGATCAAATCAAAACCGGGAGCTTCAACCCGACGGAAGAAATTGCGTGTCAGGCGGCAAAGACGGTTTGCGTGGCCATGGCCTCGTCGTCGAACGCGGTCGAAATATCGCGGATGCTGATGACGCCGATCAGGCTGTGATTGTCGATCACAGGCAGATGGCGGATATGGTTCTTGTTCATGACGTGACGCACATGTTCGAGCGTATCGGTGGAGCTGCATGACACCAGCTCCTGCACCGAGATCAGTTGCGAGATTTTCAGATTGACGCCGGCCGCACCATGCTCGGCGATGGCGCGAACCACGTCGCGTTCGGTGAACATGCCGACCGCGGTATTGCCCTCGGTCCGCACCACGTCCTTGATCACGAGCGCGCTGATATTGCTGGCGCGCATGAGCTGGGCGGCGATGCCCACGGTTTCGTTCATCCGAACTGTCGCAACACGCGCCGTCTTCTTGCGCAGGATGTCTCCGACTTGCATCGCAACCTCCTTCTGGTAACCGGCCTAGGGGCTTCTGATGGTATAATGTTGGTATACATTATGCCAATTGTCAATGCGGAATCGTTCAGATCGCTTGTCCGAAGATCGGCAAGAAGTGGCAGTTTGACTGACGTTTCTTCCGATTCATCGGCGCGTGCCGCCTTGATGGCACGTCCATAAATGGCCGATCAAAAGTGCACAGGTATACCAGCGTGAACGCTGCACAACGCAAAACGCGCGCTCATCGTGGGGCGAGCGCGCGCTTCGTAGCAGAGCAATGTGACGGGGGTATCAGGCGGCGGCGGTCCGGGTTCCCCGCAACCGGGTGATGCCTTCCTGGATGGCCGACCAGAACAGCGCGATCAACCCCAGCACCATGATCGTGGAGACCAGCGGGTTCGAGAAGAAGATGCCGAGCGAGCCCTGGGATCCCAGCAGCGACTGCCGGAACGCCTCTTCCGCCTTGTCGCCGAGCACGATGGCCAGCACCAGCGGGGCGAGGGGGTAGTTGCACTTCTTCAGGAGGTAGCCGACGACGCCGAACACCAGCATCATCATCACGTCGAAGGTGCTCGAGTGAACCGAGTAGGCGCCGATCGCACACAGCACCAGAATGAGCGGCGCGATGATGCTGAACGGCACCCGCAGGATGGCGGCGAAGATCGGCACGCAGGTCAGCACGACGATGAGGCCGAACAGGTTGCCGAGATACATCGAGGCGATCAGGCCCCAGACGAATTCCTTCTGTTCGACGAACAGCATCGGGCCGGGCTGCAGGCCCCAGATCAGGAGGCCGCCGAGCAGCACGGCAGCCGTGGGCGAGCCGGGCACGCCGAGCGACAGCATCGGCAGCAAGGCCGCGGTACCGGCGGCATGCGCCGCGGTCTCCGGTGCGATCACGCCTTCGATCTCGCCCTTGCCGAAATTGTTGCCGTTCTTCGAAACCCGCTTGGCGATGCCGTAGCTCATGAACGACGCGGGCGTGGCACCCGCCGGCGTGATGCCCATCCAGCAGCCGATGAAGCAGGAGCGCAGCATGGTCAGCCAGTATTTGGGCAGGTTCTTCCAGGTCTGCAGCACGACCTTCAGATCGATCTTGGCCTTGCCGCCTTTGAAGGCCAGTCCTTCTTCCATCGTCAGCAGGATCTCGCCGATTCCGAACAGGCCGATGACGGCGATCAGGAAGTCGAAGCCGTTGAGCAGGTGCGTGAAGCCGAAGGTCAGGCGCAATTGACCGGTGATGGAGTCGAGACCGACGGCAGCCAGCGCAAAGCCCATCATCATCGCCGCGATGGTCTTGAATGGTGGTTCCTTACTCAGGCCGACGAAACTGCAGAACGCCAGGAAATACACCGCGAACTTCTCGGCCGGCCCGAATTGCAGCGCGAAGCTTGCGACCAGCGGCGCCACCAGCGTGATCATGATGACGGCGAACAGCGCGCCGACGAACGAGGAGGTGAAGGCGGCGGTCAGGGCCTCGCCGGCCTTGCCTTGCTGCGCCATCGGATAGCCGTCGAAGGTCGTCGCCACCGACCATGGTTCGCCGGGGATGTTGAACAATATCGAGGTGATCGCGCCGCCGAACAAGGCGCCCCAATAGATGCAGGACAGCATGATGATGGCCGAGGTCGGCGGCATGCTGAAGGTCAACGGCAGCAGGATCGCGACGCCATTGGCGCCGCCCAGTCCCGGCAACACGCCGATGATGACGCCGAGCACGATGCCGAGCAGCATCACCATGATGTTGAAGGGCTGCAGCGCCACGGCGAAGCCGTGAAATAGATTGACGATTTCTTCCATGGTGTAAGTCCTGCAACCGTGAGCTGACGCTTGTATTGAGCTGACGCGTTTGACGAATCTAGTTGCGACTCTGGCTTTAGATGCCGAGCCAATCCTCGATGGGCCCTTTGGGAAGCGGGACCATGAAGTAACGCTCGAAAATGAAATAGGTGATGATCGGCATGCCGAACGCCACGCCGAGCACCGTCACCCAGCGGTATTTGCCGAGCCATCGCATGAAGTAGCCGATGAAGATGAGCGAGGCGAGGTAGAGGCCGGTGAACGGCATCGAGCCGACATAGATCGCGGTGGGGATGACGACGCTCATGACCTGGCGAAGCTGTCCCCACTCGGCGAACAGGCCGTCGTCCCCGTCACGCAACCCGTGCCAGAAATTGATGGCGCTGGAGACGACGATGAAGATCCCGATATAGAACGGGAAGAATCCGGCGCGCGGACCCTCCGCGCCCCAGTTGATCCCGGCCTTCACGCTGCCGATGATCACGATAACGCCGAACAACGCGATCAGCACGGCGATGCCGGCTTCCACGACCCTGTGCTTTGGGCCGGCGGCGCTTGAACTATTGGTGGTCATGAAAACTCCATGCGGAATCGCAGCTTCGCATTCGCAGCCGTTTCTGCGTCACGCGTTCGTCTCTAGTCTCAGTTTAAGGGATCAGTTTCCGGCGAGGAAACCGGCCTCTTTCATGAGAACTTCGTGGCGCTTTTCCTCGACCTCGACCCATTTGGCGTAGTCCGCCCCGGTCAGGAAGGTCGTATTGAAGGCGCCGCTTTTCATGAAGTCCTGCCACTCCGGAGTGGCGCGCACCTTCTTGAACAGCTCGATGTAGTAGTCGACCTGGTCCTTGGTGGCCTTGGGTGACATGAAGACGCCGCGCAGCATCAGATATTCCATGTCGAGACCCTGCGATTTGCAGGTCGGAATATCCTTCCAGCCCTTGCCGTCCGCGATGGGATCGCCATAGGCCATTTGCTTGCCGTCGAACACGCAGAGCGGACGAAGTTTGCCGCCGCGCCACTGCGCAACCGCCTCGATCGGATTGTTGACGGAGGAATCGATGTGGTTGCCGACCAGCTGAACGGCGACTTCGCCGCCGCCCTTGTAGGGAATGTAGGTGAACTTTGTGCTGCTGGCCTTTTCGACCGCGACCGTGATGATCTGGTCTTCCTGCTTCGATCCGGTGCCGCCCATCTTGATGCTTCCGGGGGGCGCCTTCTTCACGGCGTCGATGTAATCCTTGACGTTCTTGTAGGGCTTGTCGGCGTTGACCCAGAGCACGAATTCGTCGAGCGCCAGCATGGCGACCGGCGTCAGGTCCTTCCAGTTGAAGGGAATGCCGGTTGCGAGCGGTGTCGTGAACAGGTTCGACAGGGTGATGATGATCTTGTGGGGGTTGTTCACCGACGACTTGACGTCGAGGAAGCCTTCACCACCGGCGCCGCCGGATTTGTTGATGACGACCAGCGGCTGCTTCATCAGATTGTGCTTGGTGACGATACCCTGGATCGTGCGCGCCATCTGGTCGGCGCCGCCGCCGGTGCCGGCGGGTACGATGAATTCAACCGGGCGAACCGGCTCCCAGGCCGCGGAGGCCATGCCGCCGGTGCAAAGTACAGCAACCGTCGCCAGCGCAATACGCAGAACAGAACTTTTCATGTCTCTCTCCCAATGCATTCAAGCGCGCCGGTCTTGGCCGGCTTTGCCATCAACTGATTCCGGGCAGCCTTTAAGGCTTTGTCCCGGTCGATCGTACCGCAGAGATTGTTCCTGCGGGACGGTTGCCAGTTAGAATTGTATGAGGGTCTTCCAGCGTGGCATCCGGTATTTTCAGAGTGTTTTAGATATCCGAATGGGTAGCACGATCCATCGTCGATCCAACTCCCCGAAAGGTAGCATTGACGGTCCCGCGGACCAGTCATTTCGAAACCTTCCGAAAACCTTGCCGTGACTTCCCCCCATGCTGCGCTTCTGTTCTTGGTGCGCTAACGAGCACATATTGGTATGCGATATGCCAGAGTGCAAATGAATAGTCCCGCGGGATCGAGGATGTGCCAATTTGTCGCATTTGTCATCTCGGCACTGCTCGAGACTTCGTCATACAGGCAGCTGAGAAACTGGACCGATCAGCCCGGCCGGGATGCGCGGCCAAGGAGATCGTGCATCGGCAAAGCCAACTGGATCGTGCGGCTTCGCAGGCAAAAATAAGCAAGTCGGGTGGCGAGACGACACGCGGCCGCGGATCACCGGCAGCTGGTCGACAGAGGCGATCAAGCAAGCGACGCAGCGGTTGCAAGACACCAATCCGATCGCAGCAATCGCCGGATATTTTGGCCTACGTTCCCGGCGTAGAGGTGGTGTGGAATCGAATTCGCGAGGCTTTTGTATACCAAATGCCAGATGCAAGATTTCTCACCCAAGCCATCGTCTTCGTGTGCAACGCACAACGAAAAAGGCCGCCGGAAAGTCCGGCGGCCTTTGAAATCGGTGTTGGCAGGGCCGTCTATTCGGCGGCGACCTTGCGCGGCGGGTCGAGCGCGCCGGAATCGTGGATCTCGGCGACCTGGTGGTCGGTAAAGCCGAGCACCTGGCGCAGGATTTCGTCGGTGTGTTCGCCGAGCAGCGGCGAACGGGTCACCTCGGTCGGTGAGTCCGACATCTTGATGGGGTTGCCGACCGAGAAGTACTTGCCGCGCTCGGGATGGTCGACCTCGACCACGGTGCCGGTGGCGCGCAACGACTGATCCTCGATCAATTCCTTCATCGACAGGATCGGGCCGCAGGGGATGTCGTCCTTGTTGAGGATGTCCATCGCCTCGAATTTTGTCTTGGTCATCGTCCACTGTTCGATGCGCGCGAAGATATTGTTGAGGCGCGACAGCCGGGCCGGCGGCTTGGCGTAATCCGGATGGGTCTTCCAGCCGGGCTCGCCGATCACGTCGCAGATCTTCTCCCACACCGGGGCCTGGGTGATGAAGTAGATGTAGGCGTTGGGATCGGTCTCCCAACCCTTGCACTTCAGGATCCGGCCGGGCTGGCCGCCGCCGGAATCATTGCCGGCGCGCGGCACCGCGTCGCCGAACGGAATGCCTTCGCCGAACTGGCTGTATTCCTTGAGCGGACCGTGGGCGAGGCGCTGCTGGTCGCGCAGTTTGACGCGCGCGAGATTGAGCACGCCGTCCTGCATCGCGGCGGTGACCTTCTGTCCCCTGCCGGTGACGGTGCGCTGGTAAAGTGCCGTGACGATGCCGAGCGCGAGATGCAAACCGGTGCCGCTGTCGCCGATCTGCGCGCCGGTGACCAGCGGCAGTCCGTCGCGAAAGCCGGTGGTCGAGGCCGCACCGCCGGTGCACTGCGCGACGTTCTCGTAGACCTTGCAATCTTCATAGGGACCGGGACCAAAGCCCTTGATCGAGGCCACGATCATCTTGGGATTGATGCTCTGGATCTTCTCCCAGGGAAATCCCATGCGATCGAGCACGCCGGGCCCGAAGTTTTCCACCAGCACGTCGCAGCTCTTGATCAGCGCGGTCAGGACTTCCTTGCCCTTGGGGTTCTTGGTGTCGAGCGTGATCGAGCGCTTGTTGTGGTTGAGCATGGTGAAATACAGGCTGTCGACGTTCGGCACGTCCTGCAGCTGGCCGCGCGTGATGTCGCCGACGCCGGGGCGCTCGACCTTGATCACGTCGGCGCCGAACCATGCCAGCAACTGGGTGCAGGTCGGCCCCGACTGGACGTGGGTGAAATCGAGAATGCGAACGCCCTTCAGCGCCTTAGTCATGGTACTTCTCCTCAGATCTACTTTGTTGCCGTCATGCCCGCGAAGGCGGGCATCCCGTAATCACCGTTGTCTCAGTCGATAGTTCGGTGGCTACCGGATTCCCCGCCTTCGCGGGGAATGACGCCGATGGGTTGTGCTTTGCGTTATTTCTTTTTCAGCTTGCTTTGCGGGTTGAGGTTGCCGATGCGGCCGCTCTCGCTGCCGGCGGCCGGGTCCAGCACCGCGTTGATCAGGGTCGGCTTGCCGGAATCCATCGCCGCGTTGACGGCGCGCCGGAGTTCGTCCGGCGAGGTCGCGTTGATGCCGACGCCGCCGAAGGCTTCCATCATCTTGTCGTAGCGCGCGCCCTTGACGAACACGGTCGGCGCTGGATCCGAACCTGCCGAATTGACGACGGTGCCGCGATAGATGCCGTCATTGTTGAAGACGACGATGCAGACCGGCAGATTGTAGCGGCAGATCGTCTCCACTTCCATGCCGGAGAAACCAAAGGCCGAGTCGCCTTCCACGGCGAGCACCGGCTTGCCGGTCTCGATCGCAGCCGCAATGCAATAGCCCATGCCGATGCCCATGATGCCCCAGGTGCCGACGTCGATGCGCTTGCGCGGCTGGTACATGTCGATGATGCCGCGGGCGAGATCGAGCGTGTTGGCGCCTTCGTTGACCAGGATGGCGTCCGGCCGCTCCTTGATGACGGTGCGCAGCACGCCGAGCGCGCCGTGATAGTCCATCGGCGAGTTATTGTTCATCAGTCGCGGCGCCATCTTGGCGACGTTCTCGTCGCGCTTCTTGGCGACAGCAGCAGTCCAGTCGGACGGCGGGGTCGTCCAGCTACCGCCCATGCCCGCGAGCAGGGCTGCGACGCAGGATCCGATATCGCCGACCACGGGGGCGACGATCTCGACGTTGGAATCCATTTCCTTCGGCTCGATGTCGATCTGGATGAATTTCTTCGGGGCGTCGCCCCAGCTCTTGCCCTTGCCGTGCGACAGCAGCCAATTCAGCCGCGCGCCGATCAGCATCACGACGTCGCTGTCCTTGAGCACCGTCGAGCGCGCCGCACCGGCGCATTGCGGATGGGTGTCGGGCAACAGGCCCTTGGCCATGCTCATGGGCAGGAACGGAATGCCTGATTTCTCGACCAGGCTGCGGATGGCGTCATCGGCCTGCGCATAGGCTGCGCCCTTGCCGAGGATGATCAGCGGACGCTTTGCGCTCTTGAGCACGTCGAGCGCGCGCTTGATCGCTTCGGGGGCGGGGATTTGCGCGGGGGCTGCATCGATCACCTTGACCAGCGACTTCCGTCCGGCTTCGGCGTCCATCACCTGTCCGAACAGTTTTGCCGGCAGATCGAGATAGACGCCGCCCGGGCGTCCCGAAACGGCGGCGCGGATCGCACGCGCGAGGCCGATGCCGATGTCGGCGGCGTGCAGCACGCGGAACGCGGCCTTGCACAGCGGCTTGGCGATGGCCAGCTGGTCCATTTCCTCGTAGTCGCCCTGCTGCAGGTCGACGATCTCGCGTTCGGACGAGCCCGAGATCAGGATCATCGGAAAACAGTTGGTGGTGGCGTGAGCCAGCGCGGTGAGGCCGTTGAGAAAGCCGGGGGCCGAGACGGTCAGGCAGACGCCGGGCTTCTTGGTCAGGAAGCCCGCGATCGAGGCGGCGTAGCCGGCGGCCTGCTCGTGGCGGAACGAGAGCACGCGGATGCCCGCGGCCTGCGCCATGCGGCCGAAATCCGTGATCGGAATGCCCGGCACGCCGTAGATCGTGTTCAGGCCGTTGAGCTTGAGCGCATCGATGATGAGGTTGAAGCCGTCGGTCTGTTCGGCCTCATCGGCCGCGTTGGCATCGATGCTTTGTACTACTGCGGACATTCCGCTTCTCCCTGATCGTTTTTTGTTACGGACTGGTCCGTCGCTTCGTTGGAACCGCTGTCGTTGTTATCAAGAGTGCCCTGTCAGAAAAGTTCTTGCCCGTGGGCTTCGACATAGGCGGCAAGGCCGAGCGTGTGATCGCGGGCGCGCTTCTCCGCAAGCTCGGTGTCACGCTCCTCGAGCGCCTCGATGATGGCCAGGTGCTCCGGCAACGAGGTGGCGGTGCGATCCACGCGGCCGATGGTCAGCTGCCGGTAGCCGCGAACATGCAGCAGGATGTCGTTGGTCATGTCGACCAGCACAGGCGATTCCGAGAGCGAGATCAGCGCCTGGTGAAAGGCGATGTTGGCCTTGGAATATTCCTCGACATGATCCTGCGGCAGGCGGTCCTTGCCGAAATCCTTGAAGAAGTCGCGCAGCGCCGAGATGTCCTTCTTGCGCGCGGTCGTCGTGATCAGCCGCGCCGCCATGCTTTCCAGCGCCGCCCAGGCGCGGATCATGTCGACGATTTCGTTCTTGGTGCGGCGCACGACCACGATGCCACGGCGCGGCACGGTCTTCACAAATCCGTCCTGCTCCAGCATCGCGATGGCTTCGCGGATCGGGGTGCGGCTGACGCCGAGGCGTTCCGACAGCGCGCGCTCGTCGAGCATCACCTGTTCGGGAGTCGCGTAGATGTCCATCTTGAGAATGGCTTCCTTCAAGGCTTCGTAGGCCTTGTTCTTGAAGCTGGTCTCCGGCGCAATGCGGACGATCGCGATTTCAGCCTCGGCCATGGGTGGCGGTGCCTTGGTTGGTTTCCGTGCGGGCATGACTGGTCTCCTCAGGTCGGGAGACGTCTTTTAACAGAAGAAATCCGAAACAATTTTTGGCATACCAAATACCACCATGTCAAGTTGCCAGTGTTTTCGGCATTTCCAAACCTTTGCCTGCCTTGACAATCTTGTCTCTGGCATACCAAATGCCATAACTGGCCAGGATCGGCCACACCAGATGCTGCAGTGGACGCGGACCCGCGTTTGAGATCTCCGGAACCCGACCGAATCGGCGCCACCAAGCGCGGTTCCGGTGTTCGCGCCCGCTGCCGATGGAATTAAAAAACAGACGTCAAGGAGGAAGCCAATGTCGAGTTCCAAAGATGCGGTCCGCAAAATTCTGGATGCGGTCAAGGCGGACAAGCGCACAAGTCTGACGGCGCCGGAAGGCAAGCTGGTCTGCGATGCCTACGGCATCCCGGTTCCGAAGGAGGGCGTCGCCAGGTCCGCCGCCGAGGCGGCCAGGCTCGCGGCCGACATGGGCTTCCCGGTCGTCATGAAGATCGTCTCGCCCGACATCCTGCACAAGACCGAAGCCGGCGGCGTGGTGGTCGGCGTCAAGAATGCCGCCGACGCCGAGGCGAATTACGCGACCATTCTGGCCAACGCCAAGAAATACAAGGCCGACGCCAAGATCGAAGGCATCCAGGTGCAGCAGATGCTGCTGGGCGGCCAGGAGGTCATCATCGGCGCGGTCACCGACGGATCGTTCGGCAAGCTGGTGGCGTTCGGCCTCGGTGGCGTGCTGGTCGAGGTGTTGAAGGACATCACCTTCCGCCTTGCGCCCGCGACCAAGGACGACGCGTTGTCGATGCTGGACGGCATCCAGGCCCACGAGATGCTGAAGGGCGTGCGCGGCAGCGATCCCGCCAACCGCGACGCCATCGCCGACATCATCGTCAACGTCTCGAAGCTGATCACCGATTTCCCCGAGATTTCGGAGATGGATCTCAATCCGGTATTCGCGACCAAGGCCAACGCGATCGCCGCCGACGTCCGCATCGTCGTCGACTTCGCGCCGCCGGCGCCGCGTCCGCGCCCCAACCATGACGATGTCGTGCGCCAGATGAACCGGATCATGAAGCCGAAGGCGGTGGCGGTGATCGGCGCATCCGCCGAGAACGGCAAGATCGGCAACTCCGTGATGAAGAACCTCATCAACGGCGGCTACAAGGGCGAGATCTACCCGATCCATCCCAAGGCCGATGAGATCATGGGCAAGAAGGTCTACAAGTCGATCAAGGACGTCCCCGGCGAGGTCGACATTGCCGTGTTCGCGATTCCCGCCAATTTCGTCGCGGCGGCCCTGACCGAATGCGGCGAGAAGAAAGTCGTCGGCGCGATCCTGATTCCCTCGGGCTATGCCGAGACCGGCAACATGAAAGGCCAGGAGGAAATCCAGGCGATCGGCCAGAAATACGGCATTCGCCTGATGGGGCCGAACATCTACGGCTTCTATTATACCCACGCCAATCTGTGCGCGACCTTCTGCACCGCCTACGACGTCAAGGGCTCGGCGGCGCTGTCGTCGCAATCCGGCGGCATCGGCATGGCGATCATCGGCTTTTCGCGCTCGGCCAAGATGGGCGTCTCGGCGATCGTCGGTCTCGGCAACAAGTCCGATATCGACGAGGACGATCTGCTCACCTTCTTCGAGCAGGACGACAACACCCAGATCATCGCGCAGCATTGCGAGGACCTGAAGGATGGCCGTGCCTTCGCCGAAGTGGCAAAACGCGTGTCGAAGAAGAAGCCGATCGTGGTGCTGAAGGCTGGACGCACCTCGGCCGGCGCCAAGGCCGCCAGTTCCCACACCGGGGCGCTGGCCGGCAACGACAAGATCTACGAGGACGTGTTCAACCAGTCCGGCGTGATCCGCGCGCGCTCGCTGCGGGACATGCTGGAATTTGCCCGCGGCATTCCGGTGCTGCCGACGCCGAA
The DNA here is from genome assembly GCF_030646015.1 of Bradyrhizobium sp. Lineage (GTDB taxonomy): Bacteria > Pseudomonadota > Alphaproteobacteria > Rhizobiales > Xanthobacteraceae > Bradyrhizobium. Next base: position 364 of record NZ_JAUSLT010000022.1, on the reverse strand, counting down.
GGGCGAGAACGTCGTCATCATCACGGGGGCGGGCGGTTCCGGCGTGCTGCTGTCGGATGCCTGCATCGACAATAAATTGTCGCTGATGACGATCCCGCCGGACCTCGACGCCGCGTTCCGCAAATTCATCCCGCCGTTCGGCGCCGCCGGCAATCCGATCGACATCACCGGCGGCGAACCGCCGATCACCTACGTCAACACGGTCAAGCTCGGGCTCGAAGACCCGCGCATCCACGCGCTGATCCTGGGCTACTGGCACACCATCGTGACGCCGCCGATGGTGTTCGCGAGGAACATGGTCGAAGTGAAGAACGAGATGAAGGCCAAGGGCATCGAGAAACCGATCGTGGCCTCGCTGGCCGGC
>NZ_JAUSLT010000014.1 GCF_030646015.1 Bradyrhizobium sp. | reverse complement strand
GCGCTGGTGCGCCGCGAGGGTTTTGACATCGTCTATGTCGACGTCATCGACCGTCCCAGACATTCCGGCGTGTCAAATTACGGCTTTTTCGATCGGCTATGGATCGGGATCATGGATCTCGCCGGCGTGTGGTGGCTGATCCGCCGCAAGAAACCGACGCCCGTTGCGACCGAGGTGACGTCTCATGACTGACCTGTTCAACATGCTCGCCACCTATCTGCATGACGTCTTCGTCATCAAGTTCGATGGCTGGGTCATTCTGGGATTCGTGGCGCAGGGATTCTTCACCATGCGCTTCGTGGTGCAATGGATCGCGTCCGAACGCGCGCGCAAGAGCGTGATCCCGGTGGCGTTCTGGTTCTTCTCGATCGGCGGCGGCATCCTGCTGCTGGTCTATGCGTTGTACCGCCGCGATCCGGTGTTCATCGCAGGGCAGGCGTTCGGCCTGCTGGTCTACTTCCGCAACCTGTATTTCATCATCGTCACCGGACGGCAGTCGTCGGCGAAGGAATAAGCGAAACGTATCCGGACGCGGCGCGGCCTGTCGCGGCGGCTCTACCAAAAAAGCTCGAAAACAACCCCATGCACAGTCAGCAACCCTTTGTAAAGTATAGTGTTTCGCCCGCCGGGCGAGGTGCTTTATCGGTGCTTAATTGCCTTTATTGCGCGGGCCTCATTCTCGAAACCAAGGTGTTTCAATAGATGCCGCATCGTTCGAGGCTCGAAATGTCTGCCCGGATCGATCATTGGTGGTCGATCGCGAAGGACGACCTCCTGGGCGATCCGTTCGCGAAGATGGCAACAGCCGGCCTGTTCCAGATCGGCCTGCCGGGCGCGGGTGCTGCGCTCGACAGCTATGGCGCGATTGCGTTCGCCGAGCAGGCGATTGCCGCCAAGACCGGGCTGCTGGGGCTTGCGAGCGCGTTCGCCGCGCGGCAGCTGGCGGCGCGGTTCTTCATTGCAGGCTTTGCCGGCCAGGATCAGCGCGCGACATGGCTGCCGCGCATTGCGGCCGGCGAGGTCTGCACGGCGATCGCGATCTCCGAGCCCGGCGCCGGCGCGCATCCGAAGCATCTGAAGACGGCTGCGGAATCCCGCGACGCGGGATTTGTCCTGCGCGGCGGCAAGGCCTGGGTCACCAATGGCCCGGTCGCGGATCTTTTTCTGGTGCTGGCGGTGGTCGCGGTCGAAGAAGGCCGCAAGCGCTATGGCCTGTTCATGGTCCCGAAGGAAACGGCCGGACTTTCGATAAAGCCGATGAAGGCGCTGGATACGCTGTTGCCGGCGACGCATTGCGAACTGGAACTCGATGGATGCGAGCTGCCTGCGTCGGCGCAAATCGGCGATATGCCTGACGCCTATCCGGCGATGGCGTTGCCATTTCGCGATGTCGAGGACACCGTCGGAACGGCGAATGTCGCGGGATTGCTGAGCTGGCTGCTCGACAAGGCCGCCGCGCAGATCGAGCGCACGGAGGAGAATGCCTTGCGGCTCGGCCGCATCGCGGGTCTGGTGTCGCTGGTGCAGGCGGCGAGCCGGCTGGCGGTGGCAGCACTCGATGGCGAGGGAGATGATGTTCCGGCGCGCGTGATTGGCGTAAGGTTGCTGGCGCGCGACATTGTCGGCGAAATCCGCGAGCTGCTGGGGCAGGGTGCGACGGACGAACCTGCGATTGCGCGGGCGCTGGCCGCATTCGACATGCTGGCCTCGGTGGCGCGCGAGCCGCGCAAGATCAGGCAGATCAGGCTTGCTAATTCAATAAGGCCTGGAAATTCAATAAGAAGCGAGAAACAAGAATGAATACCCATCTGCCGGCGCATTCGATCGAAGCCGTCACCCGCGGGCTGGCGTCAGCCGGCTACATCGCCAGCAAGCAGATCGCGACCGCGGTCTATCTGGCCGAGCGGATCGAGAAGCCGATCCTGGTGGAAGGGCCGGCCGGCGTCGGCAAGACCGAACTGGCCAAGGCACTGGCGGCATGGCGCGGGCTCAAGATGATCCGGATGCAGTGCTACGAAGGCCTCGACGAAGCCAAGGCGCTGTATGAATGGAAGTATGCCAAACAGCTGCTCTACACCCAGATCCTGAAGGACAAGCTCGGCGAAGTGCTCGGCGGCGCCGACACGCTGGCCGCCGCGCTCGGCAAGCTGCACGATTTCGGCGACGTGTTCTTCTCCAAGGAATTCGTCGAGCCGCGGCCGCTGCTGCAGGCGCTGGAGCAGGCCAATGGCTGCGTGCTGCTGGTCGACGAGATCGACAAGTCGGACGCCGAATTCGAATCCCTGCTGCTGGAGATCCTCAGCGACTACCAGGTCTCGATCCCCGAACTCGGCACCGTCACGGCGATCGTCAAGCCGACGGTGATCCTGACCTCCAACGGCGAGCGCGACCTCTCGGACGCCCTGAAGCGCCGCTGCCTGCATCTGCATATCGGCTTTCCCGAGCAGAAGCTGGAGGAGCGCATCGTCGAAAGCCGCGTCCCCGGCATCTCCGCAACGCTGCGCAAGCAGATCGTCGGCTTCATCAACCAGGTCCGCGCACTGGACCTGAAGAAACTGCCCTCGGTCAGCGAGACCATCGACTGGGCGCGCGTGCTGGTGCTGCTGCAGTCCTCGGAGCTCGATCATGAGACGGTCAAGGACACGCTCAATGTGCTGCTGAAATACGAGGCCGACATAGAGACCACGATCCCGCAGGTGTCGAGTTTCGTCGCCAAGGCGGGCCGCCAGGGCGTGTTCGGCTGATGCGCGAGGAACTGCATCGCTTCTTCCGGGCGGCGCGCGGCGCCGGCGTACGGGTGAGCCCTGCGGAAAGCATCGATGCCATGAAGGCGGTGGCCGATGTCGGCTTTGCCGAACGCGGCATCCTGCGCGACACGCTGCTGCTGACGCTGGCCAAGAGCCAGGAGGAAAAGCAGGCGCTCGGCGACTGTTTTGATCTGTTCTTCAGCCAGCCTGAGACACCGGAACACGCCGAGCCTGATGATACTGAAAACAGTAAGGGTGGGGATTCGTCGCAAGGCGAAAACCAGCCGGGTGGCGAGGGCGCACCGCCGCCGGAGCTTGGCGATCTCGCGCAGATGTTGATGTCCCGCGATCGCAACGCGATTGCGGCCGCGATGGCGGCGGCGAGCAATGCCGCCTCGCTGTCCGACATCCGCTATTTCACCCAGCGCGGCATCTTCTCGTCGCGGATCCTCGAACAGCTCGGCATCGAGCGGCTGCGCGACGATCTGGACGCGCTGACGGCGAGCAATCCCGGCGACGCCGAACGGCTGGCGGCGGCCCTCGAGGCGCTGCGCGAAAACGTCCGCGAGGTCGTCAACCAGGCGCTGGTGCTGTACGGCCGCGAGGAAACCGAGAACCTGCGCAACGAGATCCTGCGCAACGCGCCGCTGGCCCGGCTCGAACGCCGCCAGGTCGAGCAGATGAAGGCGCTGATCCGCGCCATCGCGCGGCGGCTGCGCGAGCGCTACTCCAAGCCACGCAAGCGCCAGCGCCGCGGCCATCTCGACACACGAAAGACGCTGCGGCGCAACGCCGCCTGGGGCGGCGTGCCGTTCCTCACCTCCTGGAAACGCCGCCATCGCGACCGGCCCAAAATCGTGGCGATCTGCGACGTCTCGGGATCGGTGGCGCAGGTGTCCGACTTCTTCCTGCTCTTGATTCACAGCTTGCACGAGGTGGTCGACGACGTGCGCTCGTTCGCATTCTCCGGCCATCTGATCGAGGTCTCCGACATCCTCGACACCAAATCGCCCGAGGAGGCGATGAGCGAGATCATGTCGAAGGTCGGTTTCGGGTCGTCCGACTATGGCGGCTCGTTCAAGGATTTCGAGAAGGATTTCATGCGCAGCGTGACGCCGAAGACGACGGTGATCGTGCTCGGCGATGCCCGCACCAACAACCTCGATCCGCGCGCCGACATTCTTCGTACCATCTCGGAACGATCCAAGCGGCTGGTCTGGCTCAACCCGGAAGGGCGGATGGCCTGGGGCTGGGGCGATTCCGAAATGCCGCGCTATTCCGCCTTCTGCACCGTGGTGCGGCAGTGCTCGACGGCGAAGCAGCTGGAGCGGGCGGTGTCGGATATCGTGGCGGCGTATCAGTAGGTCGTTGCGCTGGAGGCAACGGGGGTGATCGAGTAATATCGACTGGTCAAAGGCTGGCGGGCAACTATGGGAGGGAGCAGACGATGTCTGAAACCGACAAGGTGTTCGCGGGCTCGATCCCGGAAAACTACGACCGCTATATGGTCCCTTTGATCTTCGAGAGCTTCGCCCAGGATCTGGCGCAGCGCGCGGCTGCGCTGTCGCCGGGTGCGGTGCTGGAAACCGCTGCCGGCAGTGGCGTGGTCACGCGCGCCCTGGCGCCGAGGCTTTCGCCCGACGCCAGCTACGTCGTAACGGACCTCAACCAGCCGATGCTGGACTACGCAGCCACGCGTCAGGTCGTCGACGGTCGTATTCGCTGGCTCCAGGCGGACGCACTGGCGCTGCCGTTCGAAGACGGTGCCTTCGATCTCGTTTGTTGCCAGTTCGGGGTCATGTTCTTCCCCGACCGCGGGTCGGGCTACCGCGAGGCAAAGCGGGTCCTCAAGCCAGGAGGATGTTTCCTTTTCAACATATGGGATCGCATTGAGGAGAACGTATTCGCGAACGAGGTGACCGATGCCCTCGCGGAAGTTTTTCCCGGCGACCCGCCGCGCTTCTTGGCACGAACGCCACACGGCTATCATGACCCCGCGCTGATCCGTCGTGAGTTGGAGCAAGCCGGATTCTCCCGCGTCGCAATCGAGACCAGGACCGATCTGAGCCGCGGGTCTTCGCCGCGGCATCCTGCTGTCGCCTACTGTCAGGGAACTCCGCTACGCAACGAGATCGAAGCCAGGGATGCGGGCAAGCTGGAGGCAGCAACCGAATACGCCGCCTCCAGGATCGCCAACAAATACGGAAGCGGCGAGGTTGTCGCCAAAATTCAGGCACATATTGTCGTTGCCACGGCCTAGCATTCGCACGAACGGTCAGGCGGTTTCGCTTGCGTCGATCAGCCGATCAGCCATCGGCCCTTGTGGATGTCGAACTTGACCACGCCTTCGCTGCGCATCTTCATCAGCAACGACTGGCAGGCCTCCTCGTTGGGAAGATTGGCGCGTTTCATGACCTCATAGATCTTGAGCGGCTTCTCGCGGAGCGCGGTCAGAATCTTCTCGCGATCGTTCAGCATCAGACGGGCTCCTCAATGGTGATCATTGGTCCGGATCGGGACGCCAAGCTGCAAGCGGCAAGGGCAGGCCCCGAATTGGCTGGCTTCGGCTGTTTTGGCGGCGCGCGCAAGACGCTTTTGCGTGCCGGACCTTAAAGTTTCAGGGCATGAAATTTCAGGCGTACCGGGCGGACGGCTTTCTTGCTCTTTTCTTGCCCTGTCACGCGGTCCCATGGACTCTTTCTGTTCACGGAGAACGAACAGGGGGCATGAAATCCGGCCCGGATGACTGGTTAAAGAATCGTCATTAACCGAGTCTATTTGCAAATCATAAACGCCCGGCTGGCAGTCTGCTGAAGTCCAGGAGGGTGCCATGGTGATTTATCCCGTGCCTGCCGCGGTGACGCAGGCCAAGATCCAGCTTGTCATCGACGAGACCGCAAAAGCCCATGCGACGGTGATCAACAGCGACGTGAAGGCGCTTGTCGAGGCTCAGCGACAGGCCGAGCAGCAGGCCCTGGTCGACGTCAAGGCCTAGCGTCGTGCCCGGCCGTGAACGCCCGGAAGTGACGCGATGAAGCAGTGACTTCCGGCGCTGGTGTTTTTCCGCGCGTGACGTGCCAAGCGAACGATGTTAGTTCAACCGACTGATCTGGGGCGCAATCATGCCGCCCTGGAATAGATGGTATGGCGAGGAAACCCACCGATGCGCATTGCTGCTTTCGCGATTGTGACCATCGCGACGATCTTGACGGCGGCGCCGGCTCGGGCCCAAACCTATGATCCGAAATATCCGGTCTGCCTCGAGGTCTACGGCGAAGACGGCAGCGTCGTCGAATGCGGTTTCACATCGCTGGCGCAGTGCACGCAGGCGGCATCGGGCGGCCGCTCCGCCATGTGCTTCGCCAATCCCTATTTTACGAGCGCGGCCGCGCCTGTTGTGCCGCGTCCCGAAGCCCCCGCGCGCAGCCCGACACGGCGCTGAAGGCTGCGGTCGGGCAGAGCAGGGTGGAACCGCGGACCACCGCCGGATTGACGAAGCCCTCTGCGCCCTGGTGTCGCGGCCCGCCATCCTCTGAATGGCTCTTGCGCCCCCGTTACCCATTTTTGCCCGGCCGCGAGCTCCGAATGCTCCGCCGGACGGCGGGTTGGGGTTGGGTTGGCTGGTCGCGGGCCACAGAAGACAGCCGTCAACCCCTTGACCCGGCTCGCCAGTCGTTCTGTGATGCGGGCGAGCTATTCCGTCGCTGCACGTTGAGGGGCCTGCCGCGACCGCCGATCCATCGCCTGACCGGACTGCGCTTCAAACTGCCTGTTAGGCATGCCGTTTGCAGGGGCAGGGATGGATTATCGGATCGGCCCATCGACGTGCGCGAGGATAGGCAAAAGTTCCGGACGATCCTTGAAAGGCCTTGCCATGAAACGTGTATCCCTGGTTTTCACCCTTGCTCTCGCCGCCGGTATGACGGCTCAGGCCGCATCCGCGCAAACCCTCAAAACGGTCAAGGACCGCGGCCTGTTATCCTGCGGCGTCGGCCAGGGTCTGCCGGGGTTCTCGTCGCCTGACGACAAGGGCAACTGGACCGGGCTCGATGTCGATGTCTGCCGCGCGGTCGCCGCCGCCGTCTTCAACGACCCCAGCAAGGTCAAGTTCGTGCCGTTGTCCGCCAAGGATCGCTTCACGGCGTTGCAGTCCGGCGAAATCGACGTGCTTTCGCGCAATACCACCTGGACGCTTTCCCGTGACACCTCGCTCGGCGCCAATTTTACCGGTGTGACCTATTACGATGGCCAGGGCTTCATGGTGAAAAAGTCCCTCAAGGTCAATTCCGCGCTGGAGCTGAACAGCGCATCGGTCTGCGTACAGATCGGCACCACGACGGAGCAGAATCTGGCCGACTACTTCAAGGGCAACAACATGAAGTACGAGGTGATCGCATTCGGCACCAACGACGAAGCCGTCAAGGCCTACGAGTCCGGACGCTGTGACGTCTTCACCACCGACGTATCAGGCCTTTATGCCGATCGCTTGAAGCTTGCCAACAGCGCCGATCATGTCGTGCTTCCGGAGGTGATTTCGAAGGAGCCGCTCGGTCCGATGGTGCGCCATGGCGACGACCAGTGGTTCGACATCGTGAAATGGACGCTTTACGCGATGATCACCGCCGAAGAACTCGGCATCACCCAGAAGAACGTCGATGAAATGGCGAAATCGACCAAGCCGGAGATGAAGCGGGTGTTCGGGACCGATGGCAATCTCGGCGAACAGCTCGGCCTGACCAAGGATTGGGTCGCGCGGATCGTGAAGGCCGTCGGCAATTACGGCGAAACCTTCGACCGCAATGTCGGCGCCGGCTCCAAGCTCGGCATTGCCCGGGGCATCAACGCGCTCTGGAGCAAGGGTGGAATTCAGTACGCGCCGCCGATCCGCTGATCGCCAGCCCAGAGGCTGCGGCGATGGCCATCGAACCCCGAAAACCTCCGCCGCAATTTGTCGCCAAACTGCAGCGCGCGCTGGGTGGCCGCGCGGGCTGGGGCGGGTTCGTCATCCAGATCCTGTTCGTGGCAGCGCTCGCCTGGATCGCCTATGAAATCGTCGCCAATGCCCGCGCCAACCTGGAGACGCAGAACATCAAGGCGGGCTTTGGCTTCATGGCCAATACGGCCGGGTTTGACGTCAGCCAGAACCTGATCCCGTATTCCGGATCCGATTCTTATATCCGCGTTTTTCTGGTCGGCCTGCTCAACACGCTGTCGGTCTCGATTGTCGGAATCTTCTTCGCGACCATTCTCGGATTCCTGGTGGCATTGGGCCGGCTATCGCCGAACTGGCTGCTGTCGCGGATCGCGGGCGGTTATGTCGAGCTGATCCGCAACCTGCCGCTCCTGTTCCAGATCCTGTTCTGGTATCTCGCGGTGCTGGCCGCGCTGCCCGGTCCGAAGCAGAGCGTCTCGCTGTTCGGCAGCTTCTTTCTCAGTAACCGCGGTTTCGTGGTTCCAAAGCCGATCGGCAATCCCGGCTTCGAGCCATTCATGGCGGCGATCGTGATTGCGGTGATCGCCTCGCTGCTGCTGCAGCGCTACGCCCGCAAGCAAATGTTCGACCACGGCCGGATGATCCGGATCTGGCCCTGGGTGCTGGGAATGATGATCGGGCTGCCCGTGGTGAGTTCGCTCATATTCGGCGCACCGGTCAAGTTCGAAATTCCCGAGCTCAAAGGCTTCAATTTCGCCGGCGGCTCGCGCGTCATTCCGGAATTCGTGGCGCTGGCCGTGGCGCTGTCGACCTATACGGCGGCCTTCATCGCCGAGATCGTGCGCGCCGGCATCCAGTCGGTGCACAAGGGACAGATGGAAGCAGGCTCATCGCTCGGGCTGCAGCGCGGTTCGACGTTGCGGCTGATCGTGGTGCCGCAGGCCATGCGGGTAATCCTGCCGCCGCTGACCAACCAGTATCTCAATCTCACCAAGAACTCGTCGCTGGCGGTGGCGATCGGATATCCCGACCTCGTCTCGGTCTTCGCCGGGACGACGCTGAGCCAGACCGGGCAGGCGATTGAAATCATCGCGATCACGATGGGCGTCTATCTGCTGATTTCGCTGGTGACCAGTGCGATCATGAGCTTCTACGGATGGCGGCTTGGACGGAGCCTTAGTCCATGAGGATTCTTGGCCCATGAGCGATTTCGCGCCGCCACCCTTCGTCCGCCAGGAGCTCGTTCCGGAGCGCGCCGCGCCGATCAAGACCACCGGCTTTGTCGGTTTTCTGCGCACCCGGCTGTTCAACTCGCCAATCAACGTCCTGCTCACCATCGGCGGCCTCCTGCTGCTGTGGTTCACCGTCGTTCCCTCGGTGAAATTCCTGCTGATCGATGCGGTATGGACCGGGAAGGACCGTACCGCATGCCTCGCACAGGGGCCGGACCAAGTGGTCGGCGCATGCTGGCCGTTCATCAAGGCGAAGTTCAGCCAGTTCATCTATGGCTTCTATCCGGAGGCCGAGCGGTGGCGGGTCGACCTGACTTTCGCCCTTGCCGGGTTGCTGCTGTTGCCGCTTCTGATTCCGCGGCTGCCGGCCAAGGCTCTCAATGCCGGCCTGTTCTTCATTGCGCTTCCCTGCGTAGCCTTCTTCCTGCTGCATGGCGGCGGATTGAAGGGTTTCGGCGTCAGCTGGATGGAAGGGCTGTTGTCCGGTTTCAACGACAGCATCGGCGATGGCGGCGGCAAACTCGTGACGTTCAGCCAGACAGTCCCGATCATCGGATCGCTGCTCTGGCTGCTGGGCAAATTCCTCGTCCTGCTCAGCATGGCTATTTTCTATGTGCTCTTGCCGCTGACCTGGCTCAACGACAAGATCCTGGCGTCGGCCAGCCCGCTCTGGGCCGACTTCGCCGCCACCGCCGCCATCGTGTCGCTGCTGTTGTTTTTCCTGGCCGGCGGCGTTCGTACCGGATGGCGCGCGCTGGCCGTCAGCCTTTTGACCTTCGCCGGCATCTTCGTCGTGATATTAGTGATGGGGCTGGACCGCGGCGGATTGCCGGTCGTCGGCACCCGGCTGTGGGGCGGCCTGCTGGTGACGCTGGTGGTGTCGGTGGTGGGCATCGTCGCCTCGATGCCGGTCGGCATCGCGTTGGCGCTGGGCCGGCGCTCGACGATTCCGTTGATCCGGATCTTCTCGATCGCCTTCATCGAGTTCTGGCGCGGCGTGCCGCTGATCACGGTGCTGTTCTTCGCGACCTATATGCTGCCGCTGTTCGTTCCAACGGGTTTCACCATCGACGGATTGATGCGCGCCCTGATCGGCATCGCGCTGTTTGCCGGGGCCTATCAGGCCGAGGTGATCCGGGGCGGCCTGCAGGCGATCCCGCGCGGGCAGGGCGAAGCGGCCAGCGCGCTCGGCCTGTCCTGGGGCAAGACCACGGCGCTGATCGTGCTGCCGCAGGCGCTGCGCCACGTCATCCCCGGCCTCGTCAACAGCTTCATCGCGCTGTTCAAGGACACCTCGCTGGTGTCGATCGTAGCATTGTTCGACCTGCTCGGAATCCTCCGGGCGGCCTTCGCCGATCCGGTCTGGTCGACGCCGACCACATTGTTCACCGGCTTCGCCTTCACGGGCCTGGTCTATTTTGCCTTCTGTTTTGGCATGTCGCGTTATTCACTGTTCGTCGAGCGCCGGCTGAACGCACACCAGCGTAACTGAGTGGGATGACCATGACTGCGAACTCGATCGTCACCATCGACGGCCTCAACAAATGGTACGGGGATTTCCACGTGCTGCGCGACATCAACCTCGATGTCGCCAAAGGCGAACGCATCGTGATCTGCGGCCCCTCGGGTTCGGGCAAGTCGACGCTGATCCGCTGCATCAACGCGCTGGAGGAATTTCAGGAAGGCGAGATCGTCGTCGACGGCATCGAACTCGGGCCGAATTTGCGGCGGGTGGATGAAGTCCGGCGCGAAGTCGGCATGGTGTTCCAGAGTTTCAATCTGTTTCCGCATCTGACCGTGCTGGACAACTGCACGCTGGCGCCGATCTGGGTGCGCAACATCCCGAAGAAGGACGCCGAAGCCACCGCGATGAAATATCTGGAGCGGGTAAAAATCCCGCATCAGGCCAACAAGTTTCCCGGCCAGATGTCGGGCGGCCAGCAGCAGCGGGTCGCGATCGCGCGCGCGCTGACCATGAACCCGAAGGTCATGCTGTTCGACGAGCCGACCTCGGCGCTGGATCCCGAAATGGTCAAGGAAGTGCTCGACACCATGGTCGATCTCGCCAGCGAAGGCATGACCATGCTGGTTGTGACCCACGAAATGGGCTTTGCCAAGGAAGTCGCCAACCGGGTCGTCTTCATGGACGCCGGGCAGATCATCGAGTCCAACACGCCGGCGAACTTCTTCGCCAATCCGCAGCACGCGCGGACGAAGCTGTTTTTGAGCCAGATTCTTCGTTGATCAAAGCGAATAGTAAGTGGCGAATGGCGAATGGGGATTCCATTCCATTCGCCATTCGCTACCCGCCATTCGCTTACTCGAACGGCAGCTCGATCTGGCTGCGCTTCTCCAGCCACGCCGGCACCGGCAGGTTCTTCGAGCGCATGAAGGCCGGATTGAACAGCTTCGACTGATAGCGACCGCCGGAATCACAGAGGATGGTGACGATGGTCTTGCCGGGCCCGAGCTGCTTGCCGAGCCGGATCGCGCCGGCGACGTTGATGCCGCTGGAGCCGCCGAGGCACAGGCCCTCGTGCTCGAGCAGATCGTAGATCACGGTCACGGCTTCCTCGTCCGAAACCAGGAACGCGTCGTCGACCACGGCGGTCTCGATCACGGGCGTGACGCGGCCGAGGCCAATGCCTTCGGTGATCGAATCGCCCGGCGTCGATTTGGCCTTGCCATTCTTGAACAGTTCATACATCGCGAAACCGTAGGGATCGGCGCAGGCGACCACGATGTCCTTGTTCTTCTCCTTCAGCGCCCGGCTGGTGCCGGCGAGCGTGCCCCCGGTGCCGACCGAGCAAATAAAACCGTCGATCTTGCCGCCGGTCTGTTCCCAGATCTCGGGGCCGGTCGAATCGTAATGCGCCTTGGCGTTGTCCAGATTGTTCCATTGATCGGCGAACAGCACGCCGTTCGGCTCCGTCTTGCGCAATTGCGCGGCCAGCCTCTTGCCGACATGCTGATAGTTGTTCGGATTGCTGTAAGGCAGCGCAGGCACTTCGATCAGCTCGGCGCCGCACAGCCGAAGCATGTCCTTCTTTTCCTGGCTCTGGGTTTGCGGGATCAGGATCATGGTCCGGTACCCCCGCGCGCTCGCCACCACGGCAAGACCGATACCGGTATTGCCCGCGGTTGCTTCCAGCACGAGGCCGCCGGGCTTGAGGTCGCCGCGCTTCTCGGCTTCCAGGATCATCCATTTGCCGGCGCGGTCCTTGACCGACTGGCCTGGATTCATGAATTCGGCCTTGCCGAGGATGGTGCAGCCGGTCGCCTCCGAGGCGTGCTTCAGCTTGATGAGCGGCGTATTGCCGATCGCCTGAACGACGTCGTTGTTGAAGGTCATGTTCTGAAAATTGCCAGTTGTTTCCTCACCGCCGACGACCCTAAAGGACCGCTGCGACGCATACAAGCCGACGTAGAGCATACCTGTGAGTGTGCTTCGTGGAGCCACGTAATCGAACCAACCTGCAGGCATGGCCCGACATGGAATAAAATTGCCCGAACAGACGTTCGGGAAGGACGCGCTTGCTGCTTCGATTGGAGAGGCAGCGTCAGGCCGGAACGATGGCCTTGATCATTGTCGTTCGATTTTATAGAGCCCGACGTTCAGGACTCCGATTTCGAAGCCGAGGCGGCAGTAGGCCAGATAATATTCCCACATCCGCTTGAAGCGAAGATCGAACCCGAGCGCGCTGATATCAGGCCAGGCCTGCAGAAACCGGGCGTGCCATTCGGCAAGTGTGCGCGCATAGCTGTCGCCAAAGAACTCCGAGGAAACCAGCCGCAATCCCGCCTTCGCAATCTGTTGTTCGAGAATTCCCGTCGTCGGCAGCATGCCGCCCGGAAAAATGTAGCGTTGAATGAATTCCGGTCTCCGGCGGTAACTCTCGAAGCGGCTCTGGTCGATCGTGATCACCTGGAGGACGGCCGCGCCCTGCGGGTTCAGCCTTTGCCGCAGATTCTCGAAGAATGTCGGCCAATAGGCCTCGCCGACGGCTTCCAGCATCTCGACCGACACCACACGGTCGTAAGTGCCGCCGACGTCGCGATAGTCCTGAAGCCGGAGGTCGGATTTATCGGCAAACCCGCGCTGGGCCAGTTGCTGTCGGGCATAAGCGAGTTGTTCGGTGGACAGCGTCAATCCCGTCACATGGCTGCCGCTGCGCTCGATGATACGCTCGGCAAGTCCGCCCCAACCGCAACCAATTTCCAGGAGTTTTTCGCCACCAACGAGTCCGAGCCTGTCGATCACGCGATCGAGTTTGGCGCGCTGTGCATCCTCGAGGGAACAGCCCGGCGACGAATAAATCGCGGACGAATACATCATGCTGGAATCGAGCCACAACCGATAGAAATCATTGCCGAGATCGTAATGAGCCGCGATGTTGCGGCGGCTGCCGCGCCTGGTATTGCGGTTCAGCGCATGACGGACCTTGGTCAGGGGCTGGGGCGGCTTCAGTCCTTCGAACGATATCGTATCGTTTGAACGACGTCCCGCGGCGCTCAGGAATGAGTAGATATTGGGCGTCGACCACTCGCCCGCCAGATATCCCTCGGCGAAACCGAGATCGCCGCTGGTCAGCAGGCGGATCATGCATTTCCAGCTATGCATCGTCACCTGGGCCTGCTCGCCCGATCGTTTGCCGCCGATCAGGACGCGCCGTCCGCCGGGTGTCTGCAGCAGGATCTCGTCGCAATCGATCTTGCGAAGCATGCGCTGCAGGAAGGACTTGAGCAGGGCAGGTGGCGTTGGTGTCCCCGCAAGGTCGAGCGAGCCGGGCGCGGTTTGCTGGTTCTCAGATGACATGCGTATCGATCCGGTTCGATGTGTTGATGACGGGGGTGGCATGGCGGGCAGGTGCAGCGGGTCTGGTGCGCAACCGCATTCCCTTCAGCCAGAGACGCAGCGCCTCCCAATGGATCGCCAGGGTGACTTTTGCGGTAATCAGCGGAATCGCGAGAAAGATCCGCAGCAGCGCGCGGTCGGTCAGTTCTCGGCGAAGCCCGGCGAGGCTGGCGTGGAGAACACGGTCGCCGCCCTTGCTGGCGTTGATGCCGACCGCGACGCGCTCGGTGGGCTCGGTCAGCCGAAAGTGGTAAGCGAGGTCCATATCCATAAACGGAGATACGTAGAATACCTTGCGGCAGTTTTGTCGGATCTCGCCGGCGTTGGCCTCGATGGCGGCGACGTAGGAGTGGCGCTCGCCGAAGGTGTTGTGGACTTCGTAAATAATCGCGGCGAGTTCTCCGCCGGGCCGATGGCAGTAATAGATGCTGATCGGATTGAAGCTGTAACCGAGCGTTCGCGGCATGCAAAGCAGGCGGATGGCGCCGCCTGCAATGTCGATTCCGGCTTCCGACAGCAGCCGTTCGGCCTGAATGCGAAGCGGTGTCGGGCTGCCGTCGCCGAGGTCGGCCTCGTGCAATGCGAACAGGTTGAAGCGGTTGTGCGAGAACAGTTTTAGCCGCACGGCCAGGACCGGCAGTTCATCGAGGTCGATCAGCAGCCAGAAGGCGCGGTAGCGAAATTGATGCACCCTGGGTCGCAGCCGCCGATGCATCACCGCGCCGACATAGAGCGCTGATCGAAACATCATCGCTGCAGCTCCGGGATCACGGCGTCTGCGGCGTCGCGTCCGAGCACGATGCGTCCGGACTCGTCGGGCACGTTCCACGGCCGCCGCAGTCCGCCGAGCTGTTCGGCGACGGCAAGGCCTGCCTGCAGTCCGTCTTCATGAAAGCCCGCGCCGAAATGAGCGCCGCAGAACCACAAATTGCCCCTTCCTTGCAGCGACCAGAGCCGGCGCTGCGCCGATATCGCGGCGGCATCGAAGATCGGATGATGGTAAACCTCGCTGTAATGCAGCATCCCGGCATGCGGCGGACGCGGCGGATTGAGGGTGAGAAACAGCGGCGAATGATCCGGAATGCCCTGCAGCCGGTTCATCCAGTAGGTGACGCCGACACTGTCGGCGGAACCATCGCGCGAGCCGATATAGTTCCAGCTCGACCAGGCCGCGCGACGCTTCGGCATGAAACTCGGGTCCGAGTGCAGAACGGCCAGGTTGCGGCTATAGCGGAACGCGCCGAGCAGTTCGGTCTCGTCCGACGTCGGATCGGCGAGCGCCGACAAGGCCTGATCGGCGTGGGTGGCCATCACGACATGGTCGTAACGATCAGATCCGCCGCGCGAGTCCGTCACGATGACACCTTCCGCGGTGCGCTGCACCGCGACGACGCCGGTGTCGAGCCTGATCCGGTCGGCAAAGGGCTGAATGAGCTTGTGAACATAGACGATGCTGCCGCCGACCACGGTTTCCCAGGCGGGACGCTGCGTCAGCTGCAGCAAGCCGTGATTGCGATGGAATCGAATGAATGTCGCAACCGGAAATGAAAGGATCTCGCTCGGCGGCGCCGACCAGATCGCGCTTGCCATCGGCAGCAGGTGATCGTCCCGGAACGCGGCGCCATAGCCACCGTCCCTGAGATAGTCGCCGAGGCTTATGGTTTCGTCTTTCAACAGGTCCGCATCCCGCGTCGCCTGCCGGTAGAATCTTGCGAGGTCGCGCAGCATCGACCAGAAACGGGGACGGAACAGGTTGTCCGGCTGCGCGAGCAGGCCCCGCAGGCCGGTGCCGGAATATTCGAGCCCGCCGTCATGGAGCGACACGGCCAGCGACATATCGGAGGTTTGGGTGGGAACTCCGAGATGACGGAACATCGCGGACAGGTTGGGATAGGCCTGACGATTGAAGACGATAAAGCCGGTATCGACCGGGATTTTGTGTTCACCGACGCGGGCAACGACGGTATTGGAATGGCCGCCGATCCGTTCGGACTGTTCGTACACCGTCACATCATGGCGCTGGCTCAGCAGCCAGGCGGCGGACAGGCCGGAAATCCCGGTTCCCACCACCGCCACCTTCAATCGGACACCATCCCGCACCAAGTCTACTCCATCGGTTTCGCCCGCCCAGCGGCCCGCTCGGCAGTTAGACGCCCCACTCAAAACGAACCGTATGCCGGTTTGGATCACTACAGGTGATCCAAACCGGACAACCCTGCGTTTGATCGGTATGCAAACGTTGGCGCGACATCTCCCACCCTACGGCGCTCTGGCCAGCGCCACGGCGATCCGGTACTCACGTCGGACACGCGTTGGCGGATCGGAGCGTTCGGGCGGCATGGTGAACGAGACACCCAACGGCGCGACGTCGGACGCTGCGCGGTGGGCCGCCCTGATCGAAGCGGTGGCGACGCGCCGGGATCGCGAGGCGTTTGCGACGCTGTTCGAACATTTCGCGCCGCGGATCAAAACCTTCATGCGGCGATCCGGCGCCAGCGAGCAAAGCGCGGATGAATTCGCGCAGGAAGCCTTGCTGGCGGTCTGGTCGAAGGCGGGACTATTCGATCCCGCCAGCGTTGGCGCTACGGCGTGGATATTCACGATTGCCCGCAATTTGCGCATCGATGTCCTCCGCCGTGAAAAGCGAGCCGGCAGGGACTATACGGTCGAGATCGACCCGGAGTTTCACGTCGATGAAGGGCCGCTGCCGGATGCAGGCCTGGCCGTGTCGCAGGTGGAATCGAGGGTCCGCAATGCCCTGACCCATTTGTCCGAGGATCAGCAGCGGGTGATCGAATTGTCTTTCTTTGATGAGAAGGCGCATGCGGAAATTGCGCAGACGCTTCAGATCCCGCTCGGAACGGTGAAGTCGAGACTGCGGCTGGCGATGAATCGGTTGCGCGGACTGTTGGGTGACCTCTCATGACGATCCATCACCACCCCCCGGAGGAGTTGCTGACGGCGTTTGCGGCGGGCTTGCTCGATCTGGGCCAGCATGTGGCCATTGCAACGCACCTCGTCGGCTGTGCGCGCTGTCGCGATGCCGTGCGCGCGATGGAGCATGTCGGCGGCGCCGTGCTCGCCGGCCTGCTGCCGACCGCGATGTCTGGCGGTGCCCTTGCCAGCGTCGAGGCGGGGCTGGACAGGCTTGTCGCTGCCACCACATCGCCGCCACGGCGTGCTGCGGGCCTTGCCGACGTACCGGGTCTGCCGCAATTCGTGCGCGAATACCCCGCCGGTCCATGGCGATGGATCGCGCCGAAGGTGCATTTGCGTCCCATTCAGCTGCCCGAAGCGAGCTCGACGCGGGTGTTTTTGTTGAAATCACGGTCGGGCACCAAAATGATCGAGCACACCCACACTGGTTTCGAAATGAGCTGCGTGCTGTCGGGGAGCTTTGTTCATGCCGGCGGACATTTCGGACCGGGCGATTTCGATCTCGGTGAAGGCGATGACGATCACGAGATCATGATCGACTCCCAGGACGATTGCATCTGTCTGATCGCGATGCAGGGCGATCTCAAACTGAATGGCATGATCGGCCGCTTGCTTCAGCCGCTGATCCGGATGTGATTTCGCGAACCGCTGCAGCAAGCATGTATCCGACGGAAGACGTGACATGAGTTGGCTCCAACTGGCTTTGCTGGCGGCCGCGATGGGGCTAGCGCTGTCGGCGATCATGGCCATCGCCTGGCAGGTGCAACGGACCACCGGGCATACCGGCTGGATCGACGTCTGCTGGACCTTTGGAACCGGCATCGTCGCAGCACTGGGCAGCCTGGCGCCGCTCCAGGCTGATCACCCGCCGGGCGCGCGGCAGATCATGGTCGCGATCCTCATAACATTCTGGTCGCTGCGCCTTGGCGGGCACATTCTGCTCCGCACCCGCGAAGTCGGCGACGATCCGCGCTACCGGGACCTCATCACGCAATGGGGCGCCAATGCTGATTGGCGGATGTTCCTGCAGTTGCAGTCGCAGGCGGCGGTCGGCCTGATCCTGGCGGTGTCGGTAGCGCTTGCGGCCCACAATCCGCGTCCGAATCTCGGTTGGCAGGATTTCCTCGGGATCGCGCTGCTGGTCGGCGCGCTGGCCGGGGAGGCGGTGTCAGACTGGCAATTGCGTCGGTTCAGGTCCAACCCCTCCAATCGCGGGCGGATCTGCGAGGCCGGACTTTGGCGGCTGTCGCGCCATCCGAACTACTTCTTCGAATGGCTGTGCTGGGTCGCTTATCCTGTCATCGCGATCGATCTGTCGGGAGCCAACCCGCTTGGCTGGATCAGCCTGCTGGCGCCCGCCTGCATGTACTGGGTGCTGGTGCATGTCTCCGGCATTCCGCCGCTGGAAGCGCACATGTTGCGAACCCGCGGCGACCAATTTCGCGCCGTTCAGGCCCGCACGCGGGCGTTCTTTCCGTTCCCGAAGCGATAATTCACCGCTTCATTCGCTCGTCAGACCGCCAGCTTGAGCGTCACCCAGAAGCCCGTCGCCGCTGCGATGGCGCCGAGCAGAGTTCCCCAACCCGCGTCGATCAGGGTGAGTTGCGTGGTCCAGTTCCGCAGTGTCGCCTGGTTCGTCAGGTCGTAGGTCATGTAGGTGAAGAAACCGAACAGCGCGCCGCTGAGGATCGCCTGGGAGAGACTTCCGGATTTCAGCGCCGGAAGGATGGCGAAATAGACCAGCCCGACCGGGTAGATCAGATAGAACGCTATTCCCGCCGGCAGGTTGACGGTCGCGAGCATGATATCGCCCAGCGTCGGGCGATAAAGCCGGCTCGCCATCGTTCCGAGCCAAGCCATGTCGACAGCCACGAAAACCACCAGGGTCGACAAGTAAGCGGTGACATAAATCATCTTCGAATGCCCAATACTGGACCAACGCCGCGGCGGCATCGATCGGATCTGGTGAACGCAGGACTGTAACGAAGAAAATTCCTGTCTGGATCACGGGCGGATTCCGGAGGTAGGGCACCTGACGCGGATCGTGAGCATCCATTCGAGCGCAGCGACCGCCGCGCCACATGAAATCTTGGTAAGGCAGCCGCGCCTTCCTGCCGCGTCAAAACTTCAAAAACCCCTGAAGCACGGGCCTAAGTGTAGATTTGTTGTCCGGCGCCGTCAGCAACAGCCCCGGGATAACGGGCGCAACAGGACTGTCCGCCCCGGCGTCGCCCGGCTAGGATGTCATCAGGGGTTCCAGAGGAAGCATCACAGCGGTGACCGTGTCGCAGGCCGTCTCCATCAGCGTCGTCAGCGAACCGGTCGGGTGCCTCCCGCATCGCCGGATGCCGGGTATTGTGCCCGGCGGAGGGCGGACGTGAAACAGCGCGCCGAGGGAGCCGCTGAGGTCGTCCTGGACGGCCGGCTTGCGGCCATTCCCAGCGGAAATCGTGTCGTACGATGGCTCGCCACGCTCTGCGTGGTCGTGAGTTCCGCGGGCTGCATTCTGACCAAGGATCTGCCCGACCCGGCGCTGGATGTTCCGGAAGGATACAAGGCCGCGCGACTGACCCGCGCCGATGCGCCGCCGACGCTGGACTGGTGGCGCGGCTTCCGTTCATCGGAGTTGACCACGCTGATGGAGGAGGCCCAGACCGTCAATCTGGACATCGCGGCGGCGACGGCGCGCTTCATCCAGGCGGACGCCCAGGCACGCGTGGCGGGCGCGGCGCTGCTGCCCAGCCTCAGCGGCACGGGTCAGCAGACCTATTCCCGCAGCTCCGGGTCCAGTTCCAGCGGGCTGACCAATGGCGGCCGCGAAGTGGTCAACTACCAGTCCTCGCTCAGCGCTGCTTACGAGCTCGATTTCTGGGGCAAGAACCGCGACGCCGCCCAAGCGGCTGAGGAGACTTCCATCGCCACCCGCTTCGATCGCGACGTGGTGGCGCTCACCGCGCTGGTCAGCGTCGCCAACGCCTATTTCCAGGTGCTGGCGTCACAGGACCGGATTCGCACCGCCGAACGCAACATCGCCAGCGCGCAACGCATCCTCGACGCCATCAAGCAGCGGTTGAGCGCCGGCACCGGGACCGACCTCGACGTCGCGCAGCAGGAAGCTGTATTGGCCAACCAGCGCGCCGCAGTGCCCACGCTGCGCCAGACGCTGGCGCAGAACGTCAATGCGCTGGCCACGCTGGTGGCGCGGCCGCCGGAAAGCGTGCGCGTCACCGGCGGCTCGCTCAACCGGATTTCGTCGCCGCGGGTGACGCCGGGCCTGCCGTCGGAATTGTTGACGCAGCGTCCGGATATCCGGCGCCAGGAAGCGTACCTCGCCGCCGCCACCGCCAATGTCGGCAACGCCCGCGCCCAGTTCTTTCCCTCGATCCAGCTGACCGGGGCGGGCGGCTACCAGAGCTCGTCGCTGGTGTCGCTGTTCCAGCCTCAGGCCGCATTCTTCAACGTCGTCGGCAGCCTGACGCAGCCGATCTTCGACGGTGGAAGAATCCTGGGCAATTTCGAACTCACCAAGGCGAGACAGGACGAACTGCTGCAGACCTATCGCAAGACGGTGATCCAGTCGTTTGCCGACGTCGACAACGCGCTGGTGGCGATCCGCGAGACCACCAACCGGCTGCGGCTGCAGCGCGAGGTCCTGGCGGCCTCGCGGCGGGCATTTCAACTGTCCGAGCAGCAGCTGCGCGCCGGCACGGCGGACATCGTTACTGTGCTAAATACGCAATTGACGTTATTCCAGGCGGAAGATTCGCTGTCGCAGGCCCAGTTGGCCCGGCTGCTGGCGATCGTCAGCCTGTATCAGGCGCTGGGGGGCGGCTGGGAGCCTAGGATGGAAAGGCCGGTCGATGCTCTTTAAGCCGGATTTGGACACTGCGAAAACCACCGGCAAAAGCGTTGCGCGCGGCGCGGCCCGCCGCATCGTTTCGATCACGCTCACGCTCGTGATCCTCGGCGGCCTCGGCTATATCGGCTGGACAGCATTGCAGCAGAAGCAGAACGCCAGCCGAGGCGGCGGCTTGCCGCGCGATCTTCCGGTCCCGGTGCTGGCGGCGACGCCGCGTGTCCAGGACGTGCCGGTCTATCTCGACGGCGTCGGCTCGGTCCGCGCGCTCAACAACGTGATCGTGCGCGCCCAGGTCGACGGCAAACTGATCGCGGTGAATTTCACCGAGGGGCAGGACGTCAAGAAGGGCGACGTGCTCGGCGAGATCGATCCTGTGATCTACAAGGCGCAGTACGACCAGGCCGTCGCCAAGAAGGCGCAGGACGAAGCGCAGCTTTCGAATATGCGCCTCGACCTCGCGCGCTATCAGCAGCTCGCCGCCTCCAACGCTGGCTCCAAGCAGCAGGCCGACACCCAGCGCGCCGTAGTGGCGCAGCAGGAAGCGCTCGTCAACGCCGACCAGGCCGCGATCGACAATGCGCAGGCCACGCTCGGCTACACCAGGATCATCGCGCCGTTGTCGGGCCGCGCCGGGCTGCGGCAGGTGGATCAAGGCAATATCATCCGCGCTTCCGACGCGACCGGTCTCGTCATCATCACCCAGTTGCAGCCGATCGCCGTGCAGTTCAGCCTGCCGCAGCAGCAGATCGTGCGGGTCAATGCCGCTTCGGCCAGGGGCGCGCTGACTGTCGACGTGTTCGGCAATGACGGCGTCACGGTGGTCGACACCGGAACGCTGAAAGGCATCGACAACCAGGTCGACCCGACCACCGGGACGCTCAAGCTCAAGGCCGAATTTCCCAATACGAACTTCCAGCTGTGGCCGGGCCAGTTCGTCAACATCCGGCTGAAGGTCGAAACCCTCGCCAAGGCCATCGTGGTGCCGACCTCCGCCGTGCAGCGCGGGCCGGTGGGCACGTTCAGCTATGTCGTCAGCGCTGACGGCATCGCTACGGCAAAGCCCGTCGTGGTGACGCAACAGAACGAAACCGATGCCGTGATATCAAGCGGACTGTCGCCGTCGGACCGCGTGGTGACCACTGGTTTTGCCAATCTGTCCGATGGCGCCAAGGTCTTCATCGGCAGGGACGATCAGACGCCATCCGCCGATCTCGCCCCGCGCAAGCGAACGCGGGCGCCGGACGCCGCAGGCAAGGACTCGGCAGGCAAGGACGGCGAGCGCCGGGGCAAGAAGGGCGAGGGCGATCAAAAGGGGCAGACCGGACCCGGACCGGCGGAGGGGAGCGCCAAGTCAGGCAGCGGGGCGAAGTCGCAGCCATGACCCAACCATCGACTGATTGCAGAATTCTTGACGCGTGACTTCGCAAGCGTGAGGGCGCAGCCATGAGCGTCTCGGAACCCTTCATTCGCCGTCCCATCGCGACCTCGCTGCTGGGGATCGCGCTCATGATCGGCGGCGCGCTCGGCTACTGGGCCTTGCCGGTGTCGGCGCTGCCGCAGGTCGATTTCCCGACGGTACAGGTGACGACGCAATTGCCGGGCGCCAGTCCCGACGTGATCGCCTCGCTGATAACAGCACCGCTGGAGCGCCAGCTCGGGCAGATCCCGTCGCTGTCGTCGATGCAGTCGACCAGCTCGTTCGGCGTCAGCCAGATTTCGCTGCAGTTCGATCTCAACCGCGACATCGACGGTGCGACCCAGGACGTGCAGGCCGCGATCAATGCCGCCGCCGGAATCCTGCCGAAAAACCTGCCTTATCCGCCTGTTTACGCCAAGGTGAACCCCGCCGACGCGCCGGTGATGACGCTGGCGCTGACGTCGGAGACGATCTCGCTGCGCGCCATGAGCGATCTCGCCGACACCATTTTGGCGCAACGCCTGAGCCAGATCTCCGGGGTCGGACGCGTCGCCGTGCTGGGTGGGCTGAAGCCGGCGGTGCGGGTGCAGGCCGATCTGGCGCGGCTGGCCGCCTACGGCATCTCGATGGAGGATCTGCGCGCCGCGATCGCCGGCGCCAACGTCTCCGGACCGAAGGGATCGCTCGACGGCGCCCAGCAGGCCTACACCATCGCCGCCAACGACCAGATCGCGGCAGCGGAAGCCTACAAGCCGATCATCATCGCCTACCGCAACGGCGCGCCGGTCACCATCGGCGACGTCGCCATCATCGTCGACGGGCTGGAGAACGACCGTACCGGCGGCTGGTACCAGGGCACGCCGGCCGTCATCATCGACATCCAGCGCCAGCCCGGCGCCAACGTGATCGAGGTGGTGCGCCAGATCCGTGCCGAGATTCCGAAGGTGCAGCGCGCCATCCCGGCGGGCGTCACCCTGACCGTGGTCAGCGACCGCACCGTCACCATCCGCGCCTCGGTGCGTGACGTGCAGTTCACGCTGATCCTGAGCGTGGTGCTGGTGACGCTGGTGGTGCTGCTGTTCCTGCGCTCGCTGCGCGCCACCCTGATCGCCGGCGTGGCGCTGCCGCTGTCGCTGATCACCTCGTTCGGCATCATGTATTTCTCCGGCTTCAGCCTCGACAATTTGTCGCTGATGGCGCTGACGATCGGCACCGGCTTCGTGGTCGACGACGCCATCGTGATGATCGAGAACATTGTCCGCCATATGGAGAACGGCGATTCCGCGATGGAGGCGTCGCTGAAGGGCGCAAAAGAAATCGGCTTTACCGTGATTTCGCTGACGGTGTCGCTGATCGCCGTGTTCATCCCGCTGTTGTTCATGTCGGGACTGGTCGGGCGCATGTTCCGCGAGTTCGCGCTGACCCTGACGATCGCGGTGGTGACGTCGGCGGTGGTCTCGCTGACGCTGACGCCGATGATGTGCTCGCGGCTGCTGAAGCATGTGCACGAGGAGTGGGAGGTCCCCGGCCTCGCCGCCGTCTCCCGGGGCATCGACCACATGGTCGAATTCTATCACCGCACCTTGCTGTGGGTGCTGCAGCGCCAGCGCGCGACCTTGCTGCTGACTTTTGTCACCATCGCCGCGACCCTGATCCTCTACGTCATCGCGCCCAAGGGATTTCTGCCGCTGCAGGATACCGCATCGATCACAGCGGTGACACAGGCCGGTCCCGACGTGTCGTTCGCGGAAATGCAGGCACGGCAGAGCAGGGCGGCGGCGGCGATCAAGGTCGATCCCGACGTCACCGGCGTCGTCTCGGTGATCGGTGCCGGTTCGGTCAACCCGACCACCAATGTCGGTCGTCTGGTGATGACGCTGAAGCCGCGCGGCGAGCGCAAGGACGACGTTTCGGCGGTCATCCTGCGCCTCAAGGAACGAACCGCGTCGATTCCGGGCATGACGATCTATTTTCAGCCCGTACAGGACGTGCAGATCTCGACCCAGGCGAGCCGCTCGCAATATCAGTACACGCTGACCGGCACCGATGCGGATCTGGTGAGCCTGTGGGCCAACAGGCTGGTGGCCGAACTGCGCCGGGATCCCCTGTTCCGCGACGTCTCGTCGGAGGCCCAGGATGGCGGCCTGCGCGCCTCGCTCGACATCAACCGGCAGCGCGCCGGCCAGCTCGGCGTCAGCATTCAGGCCGTCAACGACACCCTGAACGACGCCTTCGCGCAGCGCCAGATTTCCACCATCTACGGCCAGGCCAACCAGTACCGCGTGGTGCTGGAGGCGATGCCGATGTATCAGCGCGATCCCTCGATCCTGTCGAAACTCTATTTGCCCGGCGTGGCCGGCGCGCAGGTGCCGCTGTCGGCGGTGGCGACCCTGACCCGCACCACCGCACCGCTCGCGATCTCGCATCATGCGCAATTTCCCGCGGTCTCGCTCAGCTTTAACCTGGCGCCGGGCGAGGCGCTCGGCGATGCCGTCAACGCCGTCAAGTCGATCGAGCAGCGCATCGGCATGCCCGGCAGCATCGTCGGCGTCTATTCAGGCGACGCCGCCGAATTTTCAAAGTCGCTGGCCGGCCAGCCCTGGCTGATCCTGGCGGCGCTGGTCACCATCTACATCGTGCTCGGCGTGCTCTATGAGAGCTACATTCACCCGATCACCATTCTCTCGACGCTGCCGTCGGCGGGCGTCGGCGCCATTGTCGCGCTGATGCTGTTCGGCCAGGACCTGTCGGTGATCGGCCTGATCGGCATCATTCTCCTGATGGGCATCGTCAAGAAGAACGCCATCATGATGATCGACTTCGCGCTGGAAGCGGAGCGGCACCAGGGCATGTCGCCGACCGATGCGATCGTGCAGGCCTGCCTGCTCCGGTTCCGTCCGATCATGATGACGACGCTGGCCGCCCTGTTCGGCGCGCTGCCGCTGGCGGTCGAAAGCGGTACCGGCGCCGAGCTGCGCTTTCCGCTCGGCATTTCCATCATCGGCGGCCTGCTGCTGAGCCAGCTGTTGACGCTCTACACGACGCCGGTGATTTATCTGGCGCTCGACCGGCTCAATCGCGGGATCGAGAAGGCGGTGCCGCCGCCTGCGCCGGGATTGCCGTCACCGCCGGTCGCGGGAGCCACCGAGGGGATGCAGTAATGGCATCGATCTCGGAGCCGTTCATTCGCCGGCCGGTCGGCACCACGCTGCTGGCGATCGGGCTTTTTCTGGTCGGCATGGTGGCTTACGTGTTCCTGCCGGTGGCCGCGGTTCCCAATGTCGACTTCCCGATGATCCGGGTGTTTGCGTCGCGCCCGGGCGCCGATCCCTCGGTCATGGCGGCGACCGTGGCGGCCCCGCTGGAGCGCCGGCTCGGCGTGATCGCCGGCATCACCCAGATCACCTCGACCAGTTCGCTCGGCACCGCCAGCATCCAGCTGCAATTCGCCATCGGCCGCGACATCGATCGCGCCGCGCGCGACGTGCAGGCCGCCATCAACGCCTCCCTGGCGGATCTGCCGACCGACCTGCCTTCATTGCCGCGGTTCCGCAAGGCCAATCCGGCGGCGGCGCCGGTGTTCGTGCTGGCGCTGACCTCGAAGACGATCGCGTCGAACGCGATGTACGACGTGGCCGACACCGTGATCGCCCAGCGCATCTCGCAGGTGCCCGGGGTCGGCGAGGTGACGGTGAGCGGCGCCGACCAGCCCGCCGTTCGCATCGCGCTGAACCCGGTCTCGCTCTCCAATGCGGGAATTTCGACCGACGCGGTCAGGCTCGCCATCATCGGCGCCAATCCGCTCGGCCCGGTCGGAATTTTCAATGGCGACCGCCAGAGCGAAACGCTGTCGACCAACCCGCAGATGCGGACCGCGGCCGAATTCCGCGACATCCTGATCAAGAGTTCGAAAGGCAACTACGTCCGGTTGTCCGATGTCGCCGATGTCGAGGACTCCGTGCGCAACAGCCGGTCGATCGCCTGGTTCAACAAGCAGCCGGCGGTGCTGATTCAAATCACAAAACAGGGCGATGCCAACGTCATCGACACCGTCGACCGGGTGAAAGCGCTGATCCCGGAACTAAAGCAGTGGATTCCCGCCGGGGTGGAGATCTCGACCCTGGTCGATCGTACCGGAACCATCCGCGCCAGCGTGGCGGACATGCAGTGGACGCTGCTGGCGACGGCGTTTTTGGTCATGGTGGTGGTGTTTGCCTTTTTGCGCCGGATCACGCCGACGATCGCGGCCGGCGTCGCGGTGCCGCTGGCGCTGGCCGGCACCTGCGCCGGGATGTGGCTCGCCGGTTTCTCCATCAACAATCTGACCTTGATGGCGCTGGCGATTTCGGTCGGCTTCGTGGTCGACGACGCCATCGTCATGATCGAGAACATGTACCGCAACCTCGAGCAGGGCATGAAGCCTTATCAGGCCGCGCTCGAAGGCGCCAAACAGATCGGTTTCACGGTGCTGTCGATCAGCCTGTCGCTGATCGCCGCCTTCACGCCGCTGGTTTTCATGGACGGCATCGTCGGCCGGCTGCTGCGGGAATTCTCGCTGACCCTGACCTTCGCCATCGTGGTTTCCACATTGGTGTCGCTGACGATCACGCCGATGATCTGCGCGCATTACATCAAGCAGGCCACCTCCGATAACGCGACCTGGTTCGACCGCGCCGTCGAAGGCACGCTGTCGCGCATCGTCACGTTCTATACGCGGACGCTGCGGACGGTGCTGGGCTTCCCGATCCTGACCCTGATCGTGTTTTTCGCCACCATCGCGCTGACGGTGGTGCTCTATATCAAGACCCCGAAGGGCTACTTCCCGGTCGACGATTCCGGCTTCGTGATCGGCGCGACCCGGGCGTCGCCCGACACCTCGTTCCAGGCCATGCTGAAGCTGCAGCAGCAGCTCGCCGATATCGTGATGGCCGATCCGGCCGTTGCCGGAATCGGTTCGACGCTGGGCGGCCCCGGCGGTCCCGGCGGCGGCGGCGCCAATCGCGGGGTGATGTACATCAGTCTGAAGCCGCCGGAGCAGCGCGCGGGAATGTCGACCCAGATGGTGATCGACCGGCTGCGCAAGGATCTCTATCGGGTCGCCGGAATCCGGCTGTTCATGTTCGCGGCGCAGGACATCCGCGCCGGCGGCAGGCAGAGCGATTCCGATTACCAGTACACGCTGAGCAGCCCCAATCTCGATCTCTTGCAGAAATGGGCGCCGATCGTGGCCAAGCGCATGGAGAGCGTCGAGGGCATCACCGACATTTCCAGCGACCGCGATCCAGGTGGCCTGCAATTGACGCTGGCGATCGACCGCAAGACCGCCTCGAGCCTCGGCGTTCGCGTCCAGGACATCGACAACGCGCTCAACAACGCGTTCTCGCAGCGGCAGATCTCGATCATCTATACCCAGCGCAACCAGTACATGGTGGTGCTGGAGATCGACCCGAAATTCCAGGCCGATCCATCCAACCTCGAGCAGATCTTCGTCGCGGGCGCCAATGGCGCGCAGGTGCCGCTATCCGCAGTGGTGCGCTATACAAGGGGATTGTCGCCGCTCGCGGTCTATCACTCGCAGTCGTTTCCCTCGACCACGGTGTCGTTCGACCTGCTTCCCGACGTGCCGCTGGAGGTCGCCACCACCAACATCCAGCGCGCGGTCGACGAACTGCA
>NZ_JAUSLT010000007.1 GCF_030646015.1 Bradyrhizobium sp. | reverse complement strand
AAGCTGACGCTCGACCAGCTGGTCAAGTTCGGTACCATCACCGAACAGGGCGCCGAAATCCTGCGCATCATCGGGCGTGCCCGCGTCAACTGCCTGGTGTCGGGCGGCACCGGCTCCGGCAAGACCACCCTGCTCAACTGCCTCACCCAGTTCATCGACGACGACGAGCGCATCATCACCTGCGAAGACGCCGCCGAACTTCAGCTGCAGCAGCCGCATGTGGTGCGGCTGGAAACCCGGCCGCCCAACATCGAGGGCGAAGGCCAGGTCACGATGCGCGAACTGGTGCGCAACTGCCTGCGTATGCGGCCCGAACGCATCATCGTCGGCGAAGTCCGCGGACCCGAAGCTTTCGATCTGCTGCAGGCCATGAACACCGGTCACGACGGATCGATGGGAACGCTGCACGCCAACAATCCGCGTGAAGCGCTGTCCCGCTGCGAATCCATGATCACGATGGGCGGATTTTCGCTGCCGTCGCGGACCATCCGCGAGATGATCTGCGCCTCGATCGACGTGGTGATCCAGGCCGCGCGCCTGCGCGACGGCTCGCGCCGCTTCACCCACATCACCGAGGTGATGGGCATGGAAGGCGACACCATCATCACCCAGGATCTGTTCATCTACGACATGGTCGGCGAGGATGCCAACGGCCACATCATCGGCCGGCACCGCTCCACCGGTATCGGGCGGCCCCGCTTCTGGGATCGCGCGCGATATTACGGTGAAGAGAAGCGGCTGGCGGCAGCGCTCGACGCCGCCGAAGTCGTCGTGGAAGTCTGAGGGAGCGGGCCATGAACATTCAAGCGCTCGCACTGGCCTTTCTCGCCTTCACCGCCATCGGCGGCGTGGCATGGGTGTTTCTGTATCCGCTGCTATCGGGACAGCGAAAGGCCGAAAATCGCCGCGCTTCCGTCGCCAGCCCGGAGCCGGTCGCCCGCAACGTCGACAAGGCGCAGCGCTCGCGCCGCGAGCAGGTCGAAGGGTCGCTGAAGGATCTCGACGCCCGCCGCCAGAAGGACAAGAAGGTTTCGCTCAGCGTCCGCCTCACCCAGGCCGGGCTGGACTGGACGCCCAGGAAATTCGTGACGATCTCGGCCGCTCTGGGATTGGTGACGTTCGCCGTGGTGTTCATGCCGTCGCTCAAGCCTGCGGACAGTTCCGGGACAGCTCCGGTCATGGTCGATCCAGCGTCGCCCGGCAGTACCGTCGAACTCGGTCTCGGAAGGTCGCTGGTGATCGATCTGCGCCGCAACGTTTCCAGCGTCCGCTCGAGCGAACCGACGATTGCGAATGCGAGCGTGCGCTCCGCGCAGCAGATCTTCGTCACCTCCGCCACCGAAGGCCGCGCCAGCATCGTGGCGTTGGACAACACCGGAAAGCCGATCGCAACCTACGACGTTTTCGTCAACGCCGAAGGCGGCATGCGCGGACTGCTCGGCGCGCTGGGCCTTGCGTTTGCCGCCGGCTTCGGCCTGCCGCGCTGGACCCTGGGCTATCTCAAGAAACGCCGCGAGAAGGCATTCCTCAAGGCGCTGCCGGATGCCGTCGACGTCATCGTGCGCGGCATCAAGGCCGGCCTGCCGTTGTTCGAATCAATCAAGGTGGTCGCCGCGGACGCGCCCGAACCGCTCCGGGGTGAATTCCTGGCCATCATCGAGACGCAGGCGATCGGCATGCCGCTCGGCGATGCCTGCGTGCGCCTGTACGAGCGGATGCCGGTGCCGGAGGCGAACTTCTTCGGGATCGTGATCGCGATCCAGCAAAAGTCCGGCGGCAATCTGTCGGAAGCGCTCGGCAACCTGTCGAAGGTGCTGCGCGACCGCAAGAGGATGGCCGAGAAGATCCAGGCCATGTCGATGGAAGCCAAGGCGTCCGCCGGCATCATCGGCTCGCTGCCGCCGATCGTCATGCTGCTGGTCTACCTCTCGACCCCCGAATACATCTCGTTGCTGTGGACCCATCCGACCGGCCAGCTGATGCTGGTCGGCTGCGTGATCTGGATGTCCATGGGCATCTTCGTGATGAAGAGAATGATCAACTTCGACTTCTGACGGTGCAGTATGATTGATTTCCTGGTCACAAAGCTCCACGACGCACGGTTCATGACCATGCTGCTCGCCGCGATCGCCGCGAGCGCGACCGCCTACACGCTGATCATGCCGCTGTTCGCGGGTGAGGGCCTCTCCAAGCGCATGAAGGCGGTTGCCAGCGAGCGCGAGCGGATCCGGCAGCGCGAGCGCGACCGGCTCACCAAGACCGAAAAAGTATCGCTGCGCGCGACGCCGAAACAGCTGGTCTCCCGGGTGGTGGAAGACTTCAACCTGACGAAATGGCTGGCGCAGGAAGCCGCGCGCGAAAAACTGACCATGGCCGGCTATCGCGGCCAGGCGCCCTACATCACCTTCCTGTTCTTCCGCCTGGTGACGCCGATCCTGATGTTCGTCGGCGCGGTGCTGTATGTCTTCGTGATTTCGCAGATGCAACAATCGACGCCGGTGAAGATCGGGATGTGCATCGCTGCGGCCTATCTCGGCCTGCAGGCGCCGATGCTGTTCCTGAAGAACGCCATCTCCAAGCGCCAGCTCTCGATCAAGCGCGCGTTTCCCGATGCGCTCGATCTGCTCCTGATCTGCATCGAGTCGGGCATGTCGATCGAAGTCGCCTTCCGCAAGGTTGCCACCGAGATCGTGAGCCAGTCGGTGGCGCTGTCGGAGGAGTTCACGCTGACCACGGCCGAGCTGTCCTATTTGCAGGACCGCAAGGTAGCCTATGAAAATCTGGCGAAGCGCACCGGGCTGGAGGGCGTGAAGTCGGTCTGCCTGGCGCTGATGCAGTCGGAACGTTACGGCACCCCGCTCGGCACCAGCCTGCGCGTGATGGCCCAGGAAAACCGCGACATGCGCATGATGGAGGCCGAGAAGAAGGCCGCCGCGCTGCCGCCGAAACTGACGGTCCCGATGATCCTGTTCTTCCTGCCGGTGCTGTTCGTGGTCATCCTCGGGCCGACCGGCATCAAGGTCGCCGCGATGCAGTGAGTTGCAGCTTCGCGACGGGCGAGCCGGTACGCCGGCGGCCCCAAACCAAAAATATCGAAAACAACCCCATGCACAGTAAGCCGATGGTATCCAAGAACCATCAATAGTCGTCGTCGTCCGGCTTGACCGGACGATCCAGTACGCCGCGGCGTCTCGGTTTACTCTCAACGTCTCTGGGATACTGGGTCCCCCGCTTTCGCGGAGGAGGACAAGCTGGGCGGTTGCGAGAGAGTCAGTTCGGCCGGTTGAGCGCCGCCACCGGCACCGGGCCGCGCGAGTCCTTGCGGGCCAGCATCTGCTTCAGATAGGCGACATTGGCGGCCGCTTCCTCGGCCGGCAGGTCGGCCTTGACGATGCTTTCAGCCTCACTGAAGCGACCCTGCAGGCCGACCACGAGGCCCAGATTCTGCCGCACCCGCGCATCGGCGCGCGCGCTGCCATAGGCCCGGCGAAGGATCTCTTCCGCTTTCGGCAGATCCTTCGACAGAACGTAGGACAGGCCGAGATTGGACAGCACCGACGGCTCCTCGGGCACGATCGCGAGAGCGCCGGCATAATAGCGGCGGGCGTCGTCATGGCGGCCGAGCTGATCGAGCGCGGTTCCCTGCACCGACAGAATGCGCCAGTCCGGATTATCGGGTGAATGGGCGCGGGAGAGCACGTCGAACGCCCGCTGGGAATTGCCGTTGTCGGCGAGCGCGCGGCCGTAGCCGGCGAGCAGCGCCTTGTTGCCGGTATGGGCAATCGTGGCCTGCTCGAACACCGCAACCGCCTGGGCGCGCTGTCCGGTGGCGCGGAGCGCCTGGCCATAGCGCAGCGCGGCGTCGGCATCTTTTGGATTGGCGCGATAGCGTTCGCCGTAGACTTCGACGGCGCGGCGCGGATCGGCCTCGGCGCCGGAACCGGGATTGGGACTGGCTTCGGCCTTCATGCCGATCGAGCCCGTGATGTCGGACATGGTCTTGCAGCCGCCAAGGCTCGCGGCCAAGATCGCCGTCACGGCCGCGGATGCAAGAAACCGGGCAAGGCTGGAGGACTGACGCATGGCACATGAACTCGCGATATCGGGCTAATCGACCGAGCCGGACACGCCAGCAATAGACCGTTAACCCTAATGTCTGGTTAATTGGGGCCATACCCGCCTCGCCCTGCCCCGTTGCCAATGGAAACCGAGAAACGCATGCCCTCCGTGTTCGAAACCGCGCCTGTCCCGTCAGCCATTCCCATCACCTTTGCGACCAAGGCGACATGGGATGCGATCCGCGCCGGCCTCGCCGCCGAGAACAGGCAGTTCGCGCTGGCCAATGGGTTTGCCGCCAAGCCCG
The DNA here is from genome assembly GCF_030646015.1 of Bradyrhizobium sp. Lineage (GTDB taxonomy): Bacteria > Pseudomonadota > Alphaproteobacteria > Rhizobiales > Xanthobacteraceae > Bradyrhizobium. The sequence continues at coordinate 31,803 of NZ_JAUSLT010000007.1, read as the reverse complement.
GGGCCTGCCTGACGCTGCCGTCGGCGGATGGTCACATCGCGCAGGTGCTGTTCGGGCTCGAGGATGAAACCAGCAAGTCCCGCGACCTGTTCCGCCCCGGCGCCCTGCCCGGCCTGCTGCCGCCGGGCGTCTACCGGTTTGCCAATGCGCCGCATGATGCGCGCCTCGCCGCGCTGGCGTTCGCGCTCGGCAGCTACCGCTTCAGCCGCTACCGCAAGAACGATCTACCCAATGTCCGGCTGGTGCCGCCCGAGGGCGTCGACATCGCCGACATCGCGCGAATGGCCGAGGCGGCGACCCTCGCCCGCGACCTCATCAATACGCCGTCGAACGACATGGGGCCGGAAGAACTGGCGCTGGCCGCAGCCAAACTGGCCAAGCGCTTCGGCGCCGACTTCAGCGCCATCGTCGGCGACGAGCTGACGCGCCAGAACTTTCCGCTGATTCACGCGGTGGGAATGGCATCGTCGCGGGCGCCGCGGCTGATCGATTTTACCTGGGGCGACCCTGGGCATCCCAAGGTGACGCTGGTCGGCAAGGGCGTCTGTTTCGACACCGGCGGGCTCGACCTCAAACCGTCCAGCGGCATGCTGATCATGAAGAAGGACATGGGCGGCGCCGCCAATGTGCTGGCGCTGGCGCAGATGGTGATGGATGCTAAGCTGAAGGTGCGCTTAAGGGTCCTGATCCCGGCGGTCGAGAACGCGGTTGCCGGCAACGCCTTCCGGCCGCTCGATATCTTCACATCGCGCAAGGGCCTCACCGTGGAGATCGGCAACACCGACGCCGAGGGCCGGCTGGTGTTGGCCGACGCGCTGGCGCTGGCCTGCGAGGAAAAGCCGGATCTGCTGATCGACATGGGCACCCTGACGGGTGCCGCGCGGGTGGCGCTGGGGCCGGATTTGCCGCCGTTTTACACCAATGATGAGACGCTGGCGCTCGACGTCGCGGCCCACGCGAAAGCGGAGAACGATCCGTTGTGGCGATTGCCGCTGTGGCCGGCGTACGATTCCTGGCTCGATTCCAAGGTCGCCAATCTCAACAACGCGCCATCAGGCACGTTTGCGGGCTCGATCACCTGCGCGCTGTTCCTGCAGCGTTTCGTCGAGGACACCACGCGTTGGCTGCATGTCGATATCTACGGCTGGACGCCATCCGCCAAACCGGCGCGCCCCGAGGGCGGCGAATGCCAGGCCGCCCGCGCGATCTATAAATTATTGGGCGAACGCTATGCATGACCCCCGCCTGACGCCGGCACGCGGCGACCTCGCCGCGAAATATCTCGAAGGCACGGTCAAGGCGGCGCGCTTCGTCGCCGGCGAGAAGTTCGAGATATCTGAAGCGATCGCGCCGCTGCGCAGCGGCCCGTCGTCCGATGCCGAACTCGCGACGCAGGCGTTTCTGGGCGAGCGCGTCACGGTCTATGACCGCAATGGCGAAGGCTTTGCGTGGGGCCAGCTCAACGGCGACGGCTATGTCGGCTGGCTGCCTGACCGCGCGCTGGCAAAACCCGGTGCTGCGGCGACGCACAAGGTCACGGCCATCCGGACGTTTGCCTTCCCCGGCCCATCGATCAAACTGCCGCCCGTCGATACGCTGGTAATGGGAACGACGCTGGCGGTGGTGCGCGAGCAAGGCGCCTTCGCCGTGACGCGTCAGAACTGGTACCTGCCGCGGCAGCATGTCGGCGGCCTCGACGAGATGGCGGTGGATTTCGTCGCGGTGGCCGAACGTTTCGTCGGCACGCCCTATCTGTGGGGCGGCAAGAGCAGTCTTGGCATCGATTGCTCGGGCCTCGTGCAGGTATCGTTGAACGCCGCCGGCACCGGCTGCCCGCGCGATAGCGACATGCAGCGCGACGGCCTCGGCCACTTGATCGGACTGGCGGAATCCAGCCCATTGCAGCGCGGCGACCTGATCTTCTGGAGCGGCCACGTCGCGATCGCGCGCGACGCCGAGACCATCGTGCACGCCAACGCGCATCACATGGCCACCGTGATCGAAAACACCCGCGACGCCATCGCGCGCATCAAGGCCGCGGGGAGCGAGGTTCTGGCGATCAAGCGGCTGACGTAAATGGGGTTGGAGAGCCGAATCGAAACATTCGGTCACGAGTCCGTTCCACTCCCAACGCCGGACATATCGCCTCACCGCACTAACTGACGCGATGTGCCAATCGCGTCACTTGGCTGTGTGCCGGCCACTTCCGCGGCCCTGCAGGAGAATTAGATAGGCCGAGCTGGTTCGTTCCACTCACTTGTCTGGTCGCCCTCGCCGGCCAGCAGGCATCGTCAGAGCCTCACAGCATGTCCCAAACGCGCCAGGAGAAGGCATCTCAGTCATTTGACAGAGACGAATCAACGATGTTTAGGGTACCCAATAGTGATCGCCCATGCCGCAGGACATTTGTTCATTCATGGATATGAAGAGCCCTATTTCGTTAAACAGCGAGTACCGGTTTTACCAAGGTCTGGTTGCCACCTGCGTTGCCAACGGGATTCAGGCCGCGAATTTTCTCGGTGATCGTTTCCTGAGAAAGGCGCATCGCTCATCTTCAGGAATCGATGAACTGTACACGGACGCGATGAACAGCGCATTTTCCGCGACGGAATCCTTTCTTGTCACGGGAGCGCCGCACGCATCGGCATACTATCCGCGGGACTTTGCCTGGTTTTATCCCGACGTTCTCGATCCCGACACCATCATGGATTCAGAGGATGCCATTCGCAGGGTTCGTTTGCTCGAAAGAAGTGTCCGGCTTATGCTGGAGGCCGTTCGCTCCGGCGTTGTCACGACCACCATCATCCCGGCGGGCCCCAATCGGTATATCGGTGTCAACTACTTTTCACGACCTTCAGATACGCTGTTGGGCATCCTCGCAGGTCTGGAGCAAATCATATGCGCTGACCAAAGAGCGTCAGCGTCGTATCTGGGATTGTCCCAAGGCGCCCATGCGGGCCGCTTGTTGCTGATCGAGTATCGCGAGGATCTGAAGAACGCGATCATCCAACTCGCAAGTTCGCTGGAACCGTTCGATGATGGCGGGACCGGCTATTTGCTTTGTGACGCAGCCGCACCTCGCTCAGCGGCGACAGATACCCGCGCCGAACGCAGGCGTTTCGTCACCAATGCATGCGTCTACGCGACTTTCCTGCGCGCCATGGAACTCGGGGTCATCGGCATCAGCGAGCTGGAGCAACTGCTCGGGCGCGAACTATCATGTTACAAAGCGCAACTTCTCCGCTTGTTCGGCAAGCATGGCTATATCAGTCATTCCCTGGATTGCGATAACGAACCGCCCGCGTCTTCCATCGCCCTCGACTTCGTCAATGTGCAGCTGGGATTTTGGGACTTAAGAGACGGGAGCGAACGCGCGTTGTTCGCAGCCACGACAGATCTGATCATCGCGGAACCGCGGTTTCGCGTGCCAAATACGTTTCACTTCCTGGTTTCCACGAATAATCCGCGCAGAAAGATGCTCCACAAGATCGCGTCCCCATCCTACCAGGGACGCTCTTCCTGGCCGACGTTTAATGTCGAATTCGCTGACCGCATGCTGGATTACGACGAGTTTTCAGGAACCGATAGATACGGATCCTGCGCTCGAGATATCTTGAGCGACATTCGTGCCGCAACCGAATTGCATGGCGGATATCAGGAGCTTCTGACGGATAAGGGCCTCAAATATCGTACGTGGGCCTATCGGGGAGCTGTCGCTCACTCCTGGTTTCCTCGTTTCCTGACTGTCTGGAAAAGGGCATTCGGGACCCCGCTGCTGGATTGGAAGTAGCAGCGTATCGATGCGGTCGGACATCGCCGACTCAAGCGCCGGATTACATCAGGTCGCAGCCGCCCCGCCCGGCTGAGCTTCGAGCCGGAACGCGGCGGCGAACAAGGCGCGGGTGTAGTCGGACTTCGGATTTTTGAACAGCTCCGAGGCCGGGCCCTCCTCCACCACCTTGCCGTGGCGCATCACGATCAGGTGGCTGGCGAGCGATGCGACCACGCGCAAATCGTGCGAGATGAACATGTAGGTGAGGTCGCGCTTGCGCTGCAGTTCGCGCAACAGGTCGACCATCTGCGCCTGGAACAGCATGTCGAGCGCGCTGGTCGGCTCGTCCAGCACCACGAAATTCGGCTCCAGCACCGCCGCGCGGGCAATGCTGATGCGCTGGCGCTGGCCGCCGGAGAATTCATGCGGATAGCGGAAGCGCGTGGCCGGATCCATGCCGACGTCCTTCAGCGCCCTGATCACGCGTTCCTCGCGCTGCTCGTAGGAAAGCTGGGGCTGGTGCACGCTGAGGCCTTCGGCGACGATGTCGCCGACCGACATGCGCGGGCTCAGCGCGCCGAACGGGTCCTGAAACACGATCTGCATGTCGCGGCGGTGTGGCCGCATTTCCTTGAAGCGCAGGCCCTGAATATTGCTGCCGAGAAACACGATCGGGCCGTCGGAAGAAATCAGCCGCAACAGCGCCAGGCCCAGCGTGGTCTTGCCGGAGCCGGATTCGCCGACCACGCCGAGCGTCTCGCCCTTGCGCACGGCGATGCTGACGCCGTCGACCGCCTTGATGTGGCCGACCGTCTTGCGCAGCAGGCCGCGCTTGATCGGAAACCAGACTTTCAGATCATCGGTCGACATCACCACCGGATTTTCCGGCCGCGGCGGCGCCGGGTCGACCTTCGGCTCGGCCGCCAGCAAGGCCCTGGTGTAGGGATGCTTCGGCGCGGTGAAGACCTGCTCCACCGGCCCCTGCTCGACGATCTCTCCGCTTTTCATGACGCAGACCACGTCGGCGATGCGCCTGACAATGCCGAGATCATGGGTGATGAACAACAGGCTCATGCCGAGCCGCGCGCGGATCTCCGCCAGCAGCGCCAGGATCTGCGCCTGCACGGTGACGTCGAGCGCCGTGGTCGGCTCGTCCGCGATCAGAAGGTCAGGCTCGTTGGCGAGCGCCATCGCGATCATGACGCGCTGGCGCTGGCCGCCGGACAATTGATGCGGATAGCTGGCGAGGCGGGTTTCTGGCTCGGGAATGCCGACCTGGGTCAGCAATTCCAGCGTACGCGCCCGCGCTTTGGCGCCGCTGATGCCGCTGTGCAGCTGCAGGATCTCGCCGATCTGCGACTCGATCGTGTGCAGCGGGTTGAGCGAGGTCATCGGCTCCTGGAAGATGATCGAGATGTCGTTGCCGCGAATGCCGCGAATCTCGTCTTCCGGCAGATTGATGAGTTCGCGGCCCTTGAAATGAATGCTACCCGACGGATGCGAGGCGGTCGGATACGGCAGCAGCTTCAGGATCGACAACGCGCTGACGGATTTGCCGGAGCCGGATTCGCCGACCAGCGCCACGCACTCGCCGCGCTTGATCTCGAAGGAAATCCGGTCGACCGCGATCGTGGTCCCGCTCGGCTGGTGAAACGCCACCGAGAGATCGCGGACATCGAGCAAGGGCTGGTTGATGGCGTCCATGCGCGGCCCCTACCGAAACGTCTTGCGCGGATCGAACGCGTCGCGCACGGCCTCGCCGATGAAGATCAGCAGCGACAGCATGATGGCGACCGCGAAAAATCCGGTGAAGCCGAGCCACGGCGCCTGCACGTTGGCCTTGCCCTGCGACAGCAATTCGCCGAGCGACGGCGAGCCCGGCGGCAATCCGAAGCCGAGGAAGTCGAGCGCGGTCAGCGTCATCACCGACGACGACACGATGAAGGGCAGGAAGGTCATGGTGGCGACCATGGCGTTCGGCAACAGATGCCGGAACATGATCTTGGCATTGGAGACGCCGAGCGCGCGCGCCGCCATGATGTATTCGAAATTGCGGCCGCGCAAAAATTCCGCGCGCACCAGGCCGACCAGCGACACCCATGAAAACAGCAGGAGGATTCCGAGCAGCACGAAGAAACCGGGCACCAGCACCGAGGACAGGATCAGGAGCAGATAGAGGGAGGGGATCGCGCTCCAGACTTCGATGAAGCGCTGGAAGCCGAGGTCGACCCAGCCGCCAAAATAGCCCTGCACGCCACCGGCGGCGACGCCGATGATCGAGGAGATGATGGTCAGCGAAAGCCCGAACAGCACCGAGATGCGGAAGCCGTAGATCAACCGCGCCACCACGTCGCGGCCCTGATCGTCGGTGCCGAGCCAGTTGTATTCGAGATCGCGGCAGCTCTTCAGGCCCTTCTTCTGCACCACTTCCTTGCACTGCGCTTCCGTCAGCATCCAGGTCGGCTTCGACGGCGCGGGCGTCGGCAGATCGAGATTGTGCGTATGGTAGGAATAGCGGATCAGCGGCCACACCACGGTGCCGCCCTTGTCCGCGATCAGCTTCTGCAGATAGGGATCGCGGTAGTCGGCGGCGGTTTCGAAATCGCCGCCGAACGTGGTCTCGGAATAGCTGATGAAGGCCGGAAAATACAGGCGGCCGTCGAACTTGATCAGGAACGGGCGGTCGTTGGCGATCAGCTCCGCGAACAGCGAGATGAAGAACAGGATCAGGAAGATCCAGAACGACCAGTAGCCCCGGCGGTTGGATTTGAAATTCTGCCAGCGGCGGCGGTTGAGCGGCGACGGGCTGAAGCGATGGCGCGTCATCGGCGCGACCTCGCCGAGCGGCGACTGCATCGAGGTTTCGACCGGCTGCGGCGCAATGAGGGTCATCAGACTTCCCGCGCCTCGAAATCGATTCGGGGATCGATCCACATATAAGCGAGGTCGGAGACCAGATTGATGACGAGACCGACCAGCGAAAAGATGAACAGCGTGCCGAACACCACGGGATAATCGCGGTTCAGCACGCTCTCGAATCCGAGCAGGCCGAGCCCGTCGAGCGAAAAGATGGTTTCGATCAAGAGCGAGCCCGAGAAGAAGGCGTGGATGAAGGCGCCCGGAAAGCCGGCGATCACGATCAGCATGGCGTTGCGGAAGATGTGATTATAGAGCACCTGCCGCTCGCTGCAGCCCTTGGCGCGCGCGGTCATGACATACTGCTTGCGGATCTCGTCGAGGAACGAATTCTTGGTCAGTAGCGTCATGGTGGCGAAGGCGCCGAGCGCCATCGAGAACAGCGGCAGCGCGATATGCCAGAAATAATCCAGGATCTTCCAGTACCAGGGAAACTGCGCCCAGCCGTCCGAGGTCAGCCCGCGCAGCGGGAAGATGTTGAAGAACGAGCCGCCGGCGAACAGGATGATGAGCAGGATCGCGAACAGGAATCCGGGAATGGCAAATCCGACGATGATCACCGCCGAGGTCCAGGTGTCGAATTTCGAACCGTCCTGCACCGCCTTGCGGATACCGAGCGGGATCGAGATCAGATAGGTCAGCAGCGTCATCCAGATCCCGAGCGACATCGAGACCGGCAATTTCTCCTTGATCAGCTGCAGCACGCTGACATCGCGAAAGTAGCTCTTGCCGAAATCGAACCGCGCGAAATTCCACACCATCAGCGCAAAACGCTCCGGCGCCGGCTTGTCGAAGCCGAACTGCTTTTCCAGGCTCTTGATGAAATCGGGATCGAGGCCCTGAGCGCCGCGATATTTGGAGTTGGTCATGTCGGCGGAAGCGCCGACCTGGGTGCGGGCGCCGAAATCGCCGCCCGACGAACCCGAGATCCGGGAGCTGGCGCCGGTATCGGCGCCGCTAAGCTGGGCGATCACCCGCTCGACCGGCCCGCCCGGCGCAAACTGCACCACGATGAAGGAGACGAACAGGATTCCGAGCAGGGTCGGGATCATCAGCAGGATGCGGCGGGCGATATAGGCGCTCATGTGCTATTTCGCCTGTTCAATCTTGGCCGCCTTGCTGGCCTCGAACCACCACGTCTCCGGCGCGCCGCGCGCGTAGCGCGGCTTGACCTTGGGATAGCCGAACTGGTCCCAATAAGCGATCCAGTGGGACGCCTTGCTCCAGTGCGGAATCCAGTACCGGCCGGAGCGCAGCACGCGGTCGAGCGCCCGGCACGCGGTATTGAGCTGCGCCTGGCTTTGCGCCGCAATCGCTTTTTCGACCAGGGCATCGATGACGGGATCGGCGACCCCGGCGAGGTTGTTGGAACCCTTGGTTTTCGCGAACTCGCTGGAAAAATAGTTTCGCAGGGCGCTGCCGGGAATCTGCGGATAGATGAAACGCGCGATCGCGATGTCGAAATCGAAATCCTTGATCCGCCCTTCGGCCTGCGACGGGTCGACGAGGCGGATGTTGGCGTCGATGCCCAGCACGCGAAGGTTCTTGATGAAAGTGGTGTGATGCGGCTCGAACGAGCGCTCGGTCAGCAGGAACTCGATGGTGAGCTGCTCGCCCTTGGCGTTGACCCGCTTGCCGTCCTTGACGGTCCAGCCGGCGGCATTGAGCAAATCACCGGCGCTGCGCAGCAGCTTGCGGTCCTGCCCCGAACCGTCGCTGACAGGCGGAAGCCATGCCGGCCCGAACACTTCCGGCAACACGCGGTCGCGGAACGGCTCGAGCAACGCGATCTCCTCCGGCGACGGCTCGCCCTTCGCCATCATCTCGGAGTTCTGGAACACCGAATGGGTGCGATCATAGGCACCGTACATCAGGTTCTTGTTGGTCCATTCGAAGTCGAAGGCGGTCACCATCGCCTCGCGCAGGCGGCGGTCGGCGAATTTTTCGCGGCGGGTGTTGAGCAGCCAGCCCTGCGCGCCGGAGGGGCGCTCGTCGGGAATCACCTCGCGCTTGACGCGCCCGTCGCGCAGCGCCGGGAAGTCGTATCGCGTCGCCCAGACCCGGGAGGTGAATTCCTCGCGGAACAGGTAATTGCGGCCGATGAAGGCTTCGAGGCCGACCTCGCGGTCGCGGTAATACTCGTCGCGGATCAGGTCGAAATTATACTGGCCGCGCGCAACCGGAAGGTTCTCGCCCCACCAGTTCTTGACCCGCTCGAACTCGACGTAGCGTCCCTGCTCGAAGCGCCCCACCCGATAGGGACCCGAGCCGAGCGGCGCCTCCAGCGAGGTCTCGTCGAACGGTTTTGCGCTGTAGTATTTTTCCGAGAAGATCGGCATCGATGCCGCCAGCGCCGGCGCATCGAGCCCGCGGGCCGGCGAGAATCGCAAGGTCACGGTCTGCTTGTCCTCGGCGACGATTTCGGCGAGTTCGCGCAAGACGGAGGAATAGGCCGGGTGCCCCTTGGCCTTCAACGTGGTCAGCGAGAACGCGACATCGGCCGCGGTGATATCCGTGCCATCGTGAAACGTGATCCCGGGGCGCAGGCGAAAGCGGTAGAGCAATCCGTCGGCCGAAACCGTCAGCTCCTGCGCCGCCAACGGGTAAACCGCGTCCGGCTCATCCAGCGCCCGCGTCATCAGCGATGCGAAAGTAAGGCCCATATTGTTCGCGACATCGCCCTTGATGATGTAGGCGTTGAGCGAATTGAAGGTCGATCCGCCCGCGCCGACCAGCTGCGAGAACATCCCGCCCTTCGGCGCGTCGACATTGACGTAGTCGAAATGGTGGAAATCCGCGGGATATTTCAGTTCGCCGAACGCGGAAAGGCCATGCGCCTTGGCATCGTTCGCCAGCGCGGGCCGAAGCCAAGCCGCGCCGATGGCGCCGGCACCGAGCCGCAGCACGTCACGCCGATCGAATTGCGTCATGCGGGGAATGTCCCTCAAGACCGTTTGCCGATCTTCGCGGCCTTGTCGGAATCATACCACCAGATCGAGGGGAATGCCGACTGGCCATATTTCGGCAGCTCGGCCGGCCGGCCGAAGCGATCCCACCGCGCGGTACGCGATTTGTTATAGGTCCACTGCGGCACGACGTAATGATTCCACAGCAGCACGCGATCGAGCGCCTTGGTTGCGGCGATCAGGTCGTCGCGGCCCTTGGCAAAAATCAGCCGCTCGATCAGTTTGTCGATCGCGGGATTCTTGATTCCGAGGATGTTGCGCGACCCGGCCATGTCGGCGGCCTGCGATCCCCAGAACTCGCGCTGCTCGTTACCCGGCGAAAGCGATTCCGGCCACGACGCTACGACGATATCGAAATCCCAGGTTCGCAACCGGTTCTCATATTGCGCCGGATCGATGGTGCGCACGCTGACGTCAATGCCGAGACGTTCCAGCGATGGCTTGAAGAACAGCATGACCCGCTCGAACGAGGGATCCGCGCCAAGCAATTCGATGGCGAATGGCGCTCCGGTCTTGCTGTCGATCAGCTTGCGGTCGCGCACCTCGTAACCGGCTTCCTTGAGCAGGCGCAGTGCCTCGCGCAGATTTCCGCGCACGGCTTCCGGATTTCCGCCGACCGGATTGGAATAGGCCGTCGTGAAAACCTCCGCCGGCACTTGCGCCCGGACCGTCTCGAGGATTTCCAGTTCCCTGCCCTGCGGCAGACCGCTCGAGGCCAGCTCTTCCGCGCCATCGAAATAGCTGCTGATGCGCTTGTACTGGCCGAAAAAGATCTGCTTGTTCATCTCCTCGAAATCGAACGCGTAATTCAGCGCGCGGCGCACCCGCGCATCCCTGAACTTGTCGCGGCGAAGATTCATCGCGAACGCCTGCATGATGCCGGAACTGCGGTTTGGAAACTCCTCCAGCAGCACGCGCTTTTCCGCCACCGCCGGAAAATCGTAGGCCGTGGCCCAGTTCTTGGCGCTGTTTTCGGTGCGCCAGTCCACCTGATCGGCCTTGAACGCCTCGATCGCCACGATCGCGTCGCGGAAATACTCGTAACGCAGCTCGTCGAAATTGTTTCGCCCGATATTGACGCTGAGATCGCGGCCCCAATGATCCTTCACCCGCTCCGCCGTGATCGATCGTCCGGGGACGAATTCCTTGATGCGATAGGCACCGGAGCCAAGCGGTTTCTCCAGCGTGGTCGCGGAGATGTCGCGCTTGCGGCCTTCGCTGTCGGTCCCCTCCCACCAGTGCTTCGGCAATATTGTGAGCTGACCCACGATCTGCGGGAGCTCGCGATTGCCCGGCGCATCGAAGGTAAATTTTATCTCGCGATCGCTGATTTTTTCGGCCTTCACCACGTGGCGGTAATAGGCCGAATATTGCGGGTGATGCTTCTTGAACGCATCGAGTGAGAAAATCACATCGTCCGCCGTCACCGGCTTGCCGTCATGCCATTTCGCCTGTGCACGCAGACGATAGGTGACGGAGGAAAAATCCTCGGGATGGCTGACCGCCTCGGCCAGCGCGCCGTATTCGGCTGACACTTCGTCCAGCGACGACGTCATCAGCTGTTCGTAGACGAGCCCGACGGCGGAAGCGAGCGAGCCTTTGACGCCGGCAACCGCGATATTGAAATTGTCGAATGTCCCGATCAGGATCTGGCGGGCGATGCCGCCCTTGGGCGCATCCGGATTGACGTAGTCGAAACGCTTGAAGCCTTCAGGATATTTGATGTCGCCGAACAGCGACAGCGCGTGGCGCCAGACCGGCTCGCCGGTGGCGGCTTGCGCCTGGGCCGGCCCGGCTGCGGAAACGCCTACCGCCATTCCCAGCGCCGGGGCCAGCGCGGCGCAGGCGCTGCCTTGCAGAAGATGTCGTCGGGTAATCGTCAAATGATGATTTCCTGATTGCTGTCGCGGGCTATTGAGGACGCAATATAAGGCAAGGTTTCGACCGATTATGTTGCTTTTTCCTCATGTTACCAGCCTGATAACGCGCCCGGTGCGGCGAAAGGTCCCGATAAAATAGCCGCGATCATAGCAAAACGGCCCGGCAAAGGAATCACATACGAAAACGGCCAGGCGATGCCTGGCCGTTTTGACTTGGGAGCCCGTGGCAGGCCGTCGGAACGCTACTTCGACGCCGTCGGCAGCGGAGCCGGCTTCTCCGCCAGGGTGCGCAGATAGGCGATCACGTCGGCGCGCTCGCTGTCCTTCTGGATGCCGGCGAAGCCCATCGCGGTGCCGGGGACGAAGCCCTTGGGATTGGCGATGAACTTGCTGAGGTCGTCGTAGGTCCAGGTGCCGCCCTTGGCCTTCATGGCGGCCGAGAAGTTGAACCCGCGCCCCGGAGAGGCCTTCGGCTCGTTGAGGAGACCATAAAGATTCGGCCCCACGCGGTTGGGACCGCCCTTTTCGAAGGTGTGGCAGGCCGCGCATTTCTTGGCCGCGCCGGCGCCCTTTTCGGCGGAGGCGGTCTGCAGCAGCTTTTCGATCGGCTCGGACGGCGCCGCCGCGGCTTCCTTGCCGCCGGCTGATGCAGCTTCCTTCACGGCGATCTCGAAACCCGGCGTTTTCGGCATCTGCGGCGTGAAGATCGCGTTGGCGGTGAAATTCGTCACCAGCAACAGCAGGCAGGTGGCGAGAAGGGCGCCCATGACTTTATTGAGTTCGAAGGAGTCCATTTTCGATCAGGCTCCAGGCCGGAATGTCGACGTAAGGCCGGTGAGACGGCCGGATGAGCAGCAGGAATCGGGCTTTCGCACCGCACCCGAGCGACGATGAGATATCGGTTTGCCCGCGCTCTGGCAACCCGTATAAACGCCCCGACTTTCCGCCAATCCCCACCAATTCCTGATCATGTGAGCCGGGTCGAAACCCTGTGACCGAGCCCCGCACCCTGGTGCTGATTCCCGCCCGCATGGCCGCCACGCGGCTGCCCGGCAAGCCGCTTTTGGACATCGCCGGCCTGCCGATGATCGTCCATGTGCTGCGCAGGGCGGAGGCGGCCGGGATCGGCCGCGTGGCGGTCGCCACCGATACGCCCGAGATCGCCGCCGCCGTGACAACCCATGGCGGTGAAGCGGTCATGACACGCGCCGATCATCCCTCCGGCTCGGACCGGATCTTTGAGGCGCTCGGCCAGCTCGACCCCAAGGGCGAGGTCCAGATCATCGTCAACCTGCAGGGAGATTTTCCGACCATCCAGCCCGACAACATCCGCAGCGTGCTGGCGCCCCTGAACGATCCCGCGGTCGATATCGCGACGCTGGCCGCCCGGATCCATACCGAGGAAGAGGCCACCAACCCCAATGTGGTGAAGGCGGTCGGCTCGCCCGTCAGCGCAGGAAGGCTGCGCGCGCTTTACTTTACCCGCGCCACGGCGCCCTGGGGCGACGGGCCGCGCTACCATCATATCGGGCTTTATGCCTATCGCCGGGCGGCGCTGGAGCGCTTTGTATCGCTGCCCCCGTCGCCGCTGGAAATGCAGGAAAAGCTTGAGCAGTTGCGGGCGCTGGAAGCCGGGATGCGGATCGACATCGGCATCGTCGACACCGTTCCGCGCGGCGTCGACACCCCGGCGGACCTCGAAACCGCCCGCCTCATACTGAAGCCTCGTTCTGAATGAACGAGGCTTCATCAGTTTATTTTGACGCGTTTTCGTCACGCGAACCGGTCTCCACTTCGCTTGAAAACGCTCTGGAAAAAGCCTGAACGGCTGATACAAGGCGCCTCATGACAAAGAAGCTGAGAATCGCATTCCAGGGCGAGCCGGGAGCCAATTCCCACATCGCCATCGCCGAAGCCTATCCCGACGCCGAGCCGGTGCCCTGCCCGACCTTCGAGGACGCGCTGGCCGCGATCACCTCGGGGGAGGCCGACCTCGGCATGATCCCGATCGAGAACTCGGTGGCCGGCCGGGTCGCCGACATCCACCATCTGTTGCCGCAATCCGGCCTGTTCATCGTCGGCGAGTATTTCCTGCCGATCCATCACCAACTGATGGCGCCGCGCGGCGCCAGACTTGGCGACATCAAGACGGTGGAGAGCCATGTCCACGCGCTCGGGCAATGCCGCAACATCATCCGCAAGCTCAAGATCAGGCCGATCGTGTCCGGCGATACCGCAGGGTCAGCCCGCATCGTCGCCGAACGCGGCGACAAGTCCTGCGCCTCGATCGCCTCAAAACTCGCGGCCGACATCTACGGCCTCGATATCCTGGCCGAGGACGTCGAGGACGAAACCCACAACACCACCCGCTTCGTGGTACTGGCGCGCGAAGCGACCTGGGCCAGGCAGGGCTCGGGGCCGCTGGTCACCAGTTTCGTGTTCCGGGTGCGCAACCTGCCGGCCGCGCTCTACAAGGCGATGGGCGGCTTTGCCACCAACGGCGTCAACATGACCAAGCTGGAAAGCTACATGGTCGACGGCAATTTCTTCGCCACGCAATTTTATGCCGATGTCGACGGCCACCCCGAAGACAAGGGGCTGGCCTTCGCGCTGGAGGAGCTGAAATTCTTCTCGCGCGAGTTTCGGATCGTCGGCGTGTATCCCGGCCATCCGTTCCGGGCGACGTTCAGCGAGAAGGCGGAGTGATGCTCTCTTCACCCTCCCCTGGAGGGGGAGGGTCGGTTCGCATGTAGCAAAGCGAAATGCGAAACGGGGTGGGGTGACGGTCTCTCTACGCCGACACTACCCGAAGCGAGAGACTTTCACCCCACCCCGCCGCGCGTTACACGCGCGTCGACCCTCCCCCTCCAGGGGAGGGTAAGAAAGTTACGCCGCCGCCTGCTTGCCCAGCCCGAACGCGTCCGCCAGCAGACTGTACGACTTCTTCCGCGCGTCGTGGTCGTACACCGCGGTGATGATCATCAGTTCATCGGCCTTGCTTGCCGTAATCATCGGCTGCAGTTTCTGCATCACCGTCGCCGGACTGCCGACGAACAGCCGCGAGCGGTTGCGGGCGATCGAGGCGCGCTCAGAGTCGGTGTAGGGATAGGCCAGGGCCTCTTCGACTGATGGCAGCGGCAGATACTGGCCGCGGTCGCGGCGCAGGCGGTTGAGGTCCATCGACGACGCCAGCCTGTCGGCTTCGGTGTCGGTTTCGGCTGATACAACGGCGACCGCCAAAATGCCGTGCGGCGTCGCGCGCCAGCCGGATGGCGTGAAGCGGTCGTGGTAGGTGGTCATGGCGTCGACGGCGTCATGCGACGCGAAATGATGCGCGAAGGCAAACCCCATCCCGATCTGCGCCGCCAGTTCCGACGAGTAGTCGCTGGAGCCGAGCAACCAGATCGGCGGCAACGGGCTGTCGTCCGGCATCGCCACCACATTGTTGTAGGGATGGCCGGGCGGAAAGCCGCGGGTCTCCCACAGGATCAGTTCCTGCAGCCGCTCCAGAAAATCGTCGCCGTCGCGGCGGTCGAGCCGGCTGCGCAGCGCATGCGCGGTGGCGCCATCCGTGCCGGGCGCGCGGCCGAGGCCGAGATCGATGCGGCCGGGAAACAGCGCCTCCAGCATCTTGAAGCGTTCGGCCACGACCAGCGGCGCATGGTTCGGCAGCATCACGCCACCGGAGCCGACCCGGATATTCTTCGTCACCGCCGCGATCTGCCCGATCATCAGATCGGGCGCCGGGCTCGCCACCGAGGCGAGGTTGTGATGTTCGGCCAGCCAGTAGCGGACATAGCCTAGACCATCGGCATGCCGCGCCAGATCGATGCTGTTGCGCAGCGCCGCGGCGGGTCTTGTGCCCGTGGTGACGACCGAGAGGTCGAGAATGGAGAGAGGAATCATGGCGGTAAACTAGTGTGCATTGTCGGGTGCACAAAGGGGCCGGGAGCGCAGATCAGGCGCGCGTCGGCGGGGACCGGCGATGGTCGGTCTGGATGCGGCAAGTGGGACACTAAATCATTCTTCCGCCTAATTGAATTCTGCCCACATCAAATGATCCGAGGCGTCCGACCTCGTTATTCAAACTATCCTACTGTATTTACAGTATTAAATATAAATTTATGACACTCAGGATGGATGACACTTGCCTCCAAAGGTAGCCCACTTCATGCATAATACGGCATAAATTTCACGCCATACGCAGAAATTGGGCAATTTCCCATCGCCGATGGGCTGTTGCGATGACCCCGTTTGGCTTATTTTAGCCTCTCGCAGCTAAGCCTGCCCCGACGCTTTCAGTGGAGTTTGTGGTGCCATGACCGAGGTTACGCCGCCCGCGCCTGACGGGCACCGCGCGCTGCATTCGCCAAGGATTTCCTTCGAGTTCTTCCCGCCCAAGACGGAAGAGATGGAGCGGAGCCTGTGGGAGACGATCAACCGGCTGGCGACGCTGACGCCGAATTTCGTGTCCGTGACCTACGGCGCCGGGGGCTCGACCCGCGAGCGTACCCATTCGACCATCGCCCGCATCCTGAAGGAGACCAGCCTGGTCCCGGCCGCGCATCTGACCTGCGTGGGCGCGCCGAAAAGCGAGATCGACGACGTGGTGGCGCGCTATCACGAGATCGGCGTCCGCCACATCGTCGCGCTGCGCGGCGATCCGACCACCGGCATCGGCACCGCCTACCATGCCCATCCGGACGGCTACCAGAGCTCGCCCGACCTGATCGAAGGCATCAAGAAGCGCTATCCCGACATCGAGATCTCGGTTTCCGCCTATCCGGAAAAGCATCCGGAGAGCCCGACCATCGAGGCCGACATCGACACGCTCAAGGCCAAGGTCGACGCGGGTGCGACGCGTGCCATCACCCAGGTGTTCTTCGATAACGACCTCTATCTCCGCTACCTCGATCGCGTCCGCGCGCGCGGCATCACGATTCCGATCGTGCCCGGCATCATGCCGATGCATAATTTCAAGCAGGCGCGCAATTTCGTCACCCGCGCCGGCACCTCGGTGCCGGACTGGCTGGCGGAAAAATTCGAGGGCCTCGACGACGACGCCGAAACCCGCAAGCTGGTGGCGGCTACCGTCGCGGCCGGCCAGGTGCAGAAGCTGGCCAAGCAGGGCGTCGACACCTTTCACTTCTACACCATGAACCGCGCGGACCTCGTGTTCGCGATCAGCCATTTGCTCGGTATTCGCCCGCAGGGCGCCCAGAAAGCCGCTTGATCGATGACCTCTCCCGTTTCCGAAAAGCGAACCGCGTTGCTCGCGGCTGCCCGCGAGCGCATCCTGGTGCTCGACGGCGCCATGGGCACCATGATCCAGGGCCTCGAATATGACGAGGCCGCGTTTCGCGGCGCGCGTTTTGCGGATTTCCATCGCGACGTCAGGGGCAACAACGACCTGCTGATCCTGACCCAGCCCAAGGCGATCGAGGACATCCACGCCGAATATCTGCGCGCCGGCGCCGACATCGTCGCCACCAACACGTTTTCCTCGACCTCGATCGCGCAGGCCGATTACGACCTCTCCGGCATCGCCTATGAGATGAACCTGGAGGGCGCGAGGCTGGCGCGCGCTGCGGCGACCCGCGTCACCGCCGAAGACGGCAAACCGCGCTTCGTCGCCGGCGCCATCGGGCCCACCAACCGCACCGCCTCGATCTCGCCCGATGTGTCCAGCCCCGGCTACCGCGCCGTCACCTTCGACGATTTGCGCATCGCCTATGGCGAACAGATCAACGGCCTGCTCGACGGCGGCGCCGATCTGCTGCTGGTCGAAACCATCTTCGATACGCTGAACGCCAAGGCGGCGCTGTATGCGATATCAGAAATCGCCGAGGCCCGCGGGATCGACGTGCCCGTGATGATCTCGGGCACCATCACCGACAAATCCGGCCGCCTGTTGTCCGGCCAATTGCCGGAAGCGTTCTGGAATTCGGTGCGGCATGCCCGCCCCATCACCATCGGCTTCAACTGCGCGCTCGGCGCCGAGGATCTGCGCGCCCATATCGCCGATATCGGCCGCGTCGCCGACACGCTGGTGTGCGCCTATCCGAACGCCGGGCTGCCCAATGAATTCGGGCAGTACGACGAAAGCCCGGAATTCATGGCCGGCCTGATCGGCGAATTCGCCGCTTCCGGCCTCGTCAATATCGTCGGCGGCTGCTGCGGCACTACGCCCGACCATATCGCCGCGATCGCCGCCGCCGTGGCGCCGCACAAGCCGCGCGCGATTCCGGTGATCGAGCCGCGCCTGCGGCTCTCCGGCCTGGAACCGTTCGAACTGACGCCCGCGATCCCCTTCGTCAATGTCGGCGAGCGCACCAACGTCACCGGCTCCGCAAAATTCCGCAAGCTGGTCACCGCGGGCGACTACACCGCGGCACTGGCGGTGGCGCGCGACCAGGTCGAGAACGGCGCCCAGATCATCGACGTCAACATGGACGAGGGCCTGCTCGACTCCGAAGTCGCGATGGTGACGTTCCTCAACCTCGTCGCCGCCGAGCCCGATATCGCCCGCGTCCCCGTCATGGTCGACTCCTCGAAATTCACCGTGATCGAAGCGGGCCTGAAATGCGTTCAGGGCAAGCCGGTGGTGAATTCGATCTCGATGAAGGAAGGCGAAGCAAAATTTATTCACGAGGCCAGGATCGCGCGGCGCCATGGCGCCGCCGTGGTGGTGATGGCGTTCGACGAGGTCGGCCAGGCCGATACGTTCGCGCGCAAGACCGAGATCTGCCAGCGCGCCTACGACATCCTGGTCGATCAGCTGAACTTCCCGCCGGAAGACATCATCTTCGATCCCAACATCTTTGCCATCGCGACCGGACTGGAAGAGCATTATACTTACGGCGTCGATTTCATCGAGGCGACGCGCTGGATCCGGCAGAACCTGCCGCATGCGCATATCTCGGGCGGCGTCTCGAATCTCTCGTTCTCGTTCCGCGGCAATGAGCCGGTGCGCGAGGCGATGCATTCGGTGTTCCTGTATCACGCCATCAAGGCCGGCATGGACATGGGCATCGTCAATGCCGGCCAGATGATCGTCTATGACGACATCGATCCCGAGCTGCGCCAGACCTGCGAAGACGTCATTCTCAACCGCGACCCCGGCGCGTCGGAGCGGCTGCTGCAGCTGGCCGAGAAGTTCCGCGGCAAGGAGAAGCAGACAAAAGAGCAGGATCTGGCCTGGCGCGAATGGCCGGTGGAGAAACGGCTCAGCCACGCGCTGGTGCACGGCATCACCGAATATATCGAGGAAGACACCGAGGCCGTCCGGCTGACCGTCGAGCGTCCGCTGCATGTGATCGAAGGCCCGCTGATGGCCGGCATGAACATCGTCGGCGACCTCTTTGGCGATGGCAAGATGTTCCTGCCGCAGGTGGTGAAGTCGGCGCGGGTGATGAAGCAGGCGGTGGCCTATCTGATGCCGTTCATGGAGCAGGAGAAGGCCGACAATCTGGCCAACGGCATCGTCGGCGACGGCAGGAATTCCGCCGGCAAGATCGTGCTCGCCACCGTCAAGGGCGACGTCCATGACATCGGCAAGAACATCGTCGGCATCGTGCTGCAATGTAACAACTTCGAAGTCATCGACCTCGGCGTCATGGTGCCGGCGTCGAAGATCATCGAGACCGCGAAGGCCGAGGGCGCCGACATCATCGGGCTGTCCGGCCTGATCACGCCTTCCCTTGATGAAATGAGCTTTCTGGCCGGCGAACTGGAACGCCAGGGCATGACCGTGCCGCTGCTGATCGGCGGCGCCACCACCAGCCGGGTCCATACCGCTGTGAAGATCGACCCGAACTACCGCGGCGGCCCCGTGGTGCATGTCAACGACGCCAGCCGCGCCGTCGGCGTCGCCTCCTCGCTGCTGTCGCCGGAGCGGCGCGAGGCTTATGCCGCCGAGGTGCGGGCCGACTACGCCAAAATCTCCGCGGCGCATTTCAGGGCGCAGGCCGACAAGAAACGGCTGAAGCTGGCGGATGCGCGCGCCAATGCGCCAACGCTGGATTTTACCAGGACGCCGCCGAAGAAGCCGGCGTTTCTCGGCATCCGGAGCTTTGCCGATTACAACCTCGCCGAACTCGCCGACTACATCGACTGGACGCCGTTCTTCCAGACTTGGGAGCTGACCGGGCGCTTTCCGGCCATTCTCGACGACCCCAAGGTCGGCGAAGTCGCGCGCTCGCTGTATGACGACGCGCGCAAGATGCTGGACCTGATCGTCAGGGAGAACTGGTTCAAGGCGCAGGCGACGATCGGCTTCTGGCCGGCCAATGCCGAGGGCGACGATATCGTGGTTTATGCCGACGACAGCCGCCAGCAGCAGGTCGTCACCTTCCACACGCTGCGCCAGCAGCTGGAGAAGCGCGAGGGCCGCTTCAATTCGGCGCTGTCGGATTTCATCGCGCCGGCATCCTCCGGCGTGCCGGATTATATCGGCGCCTTCGTGGTCACCGCCGGGATCGGCGAGGACGCGGTCGCCGACCGCTTCAAGAACGCCAATGACGATTATTCCTCGATCCTGTGCAAGGCGCTGGCGGACCGTCTCGCCGAAGCCTTTGCCGAGCGGATGCATGCAAGGGTCCGCCGCGAATTCTGGGGCTATGCGCCGGATGAGGCGCTGACGCCGGATCAGCTCATTCTCGAACAATACCAGGGTATCCGTCCCGCGCCCGGCTATCCGGCGCAGCCCGACCACACCGAGAAGGCGACGTTGTTCGCGCTGCTCGATGCCGAGAACACGGCCGGCGTACAGCTGACCGAGAGCTATGCGATGTGGCCCGGCTCGTCGGTGTCGGGCTTGTATTTCAGCCATCCCGAGAGTTTTTACTTCGGCGTCGGCAAGATCGAGCGCGACCAGGTCGAGGACTATGCCGCGCGCAAAGGCTGGAGCGTGGCGGAGGCCGAGCGTTGGCTGGCGCCGGTGCTGAATTACATTCCGACCCAGGACCGCTCCGAACAGGATCGCCGCCTGAAAGAGGCGATGCCGACCCTGGCGCCGGCCGCGGCCGAGCCCGCCAACGACGTCGCGTCGCACCCGCCGGGCTGCAACTGCGCGGTGCATCTGGCGTACCGGAAGAAGGCGGCACGGGCGTAGCCTCTTTCTTCCCTTCTCCCCTTGTGGGAGAAGGTGGCAGCCGAAGGCTGCCGGATGAGGGGTCTCTATCCCCGGACAAAACTGCCCGTTGAGACAGACCCCTCACCCGTCGCCGCACTGCGTGAGGCGCCACCCTCTCCCCCCGGGGGAGAGGGGAGAAGTGCGGAGCCCCCATGAAATTCTTCTCCTTCTGGCGATCGCTGGCGAGTTTTCGGGTTCGCATTGCGCTCAACCTCAAGGGCCTGCCGGCTGAAATGGTCTACGTCGATATCGACGCCGACGCGCATCGCGCCGACGCCTATCGCGAAATCAATCCGCAGATGGCGCTGCCGGCGCTGGTGCTCGACGACGGCACCACCCTGTTCCAGTCGCTCGCCATCCTCGAATATCTCGAGGAGACCCATCCGAACCCGCCGTTGCTGCCATCCGATCCGCGTGGCCGCGCCCGGGTGCGCGCGCTGGCGCTGATGGTCGCCTGCGAGGGCCATCCGCTGCTGGTGCCGCGGGTGCGGCGCTATCTCGATCACGAATTGAACTTGCGCGATGCGCAGCAGGCGGCGTGGCGGCGGCACTGGACCATCGAGACACTGGCCGCGCTGGAAGCCCATCTCGCCGATCACAAGGATACCGGCCGCTTCTGCCATGGCGATGCGCCTTCGCTGGCCGACATCTGCATGGTCGGCCATGTCAGCGTGGCGGTCACCCAGCAGATCAACCTTTCGCCCTATCCCACCGTGAAGCGCATTTTCGACGCCGCGATGACGCTGCCGGAATTTGCCAGCGCGCATCCGCTGGCGCAGCCGGATACGCCGGAGGCGATGCGGGTGAGGGGGTAAGCAGCGAGCGATTCTTCCTTCCCTCTCCCCTTGTGGGAGAGGGTGGCGCCTCACGCAGTGAGGCGACGGGTGAAGGGTTGGCTCAACGGGCAGTGTGCCTGGGGATAGAGACCCCTCATCCGGCGCTTCGCGCCACCTTCTCCCACAAGGGGAGAAGGGAAGAGCTCACCCCTTCGGCGGATCCAGCTTCTGCACGATCTCCTGAAACGCCGGCAGCGCCTCGCACCGCGCGGCGTGCGCCGTCAGTGCCGGATGGCGCGCGGCCGACAATAACGCCGGATGCGCCTCGCCGGTAAAGCGCAGCGCGCAGGCCACCATGATATCGGCGTGACCGATACGGTCACCGAACCAGAACGGCGTCGCCACCCCTGCGCGTTCCTTCTCCAATACTTCGAGCACGCCGCCGATCTGGGCCTGGCAGCGTTCGACCCACAGTTGCAGCTGCTCCTTGCGCAGCACCCGCTCGTAGATCAGGATGACCGCCTTGTCGGCGAGCCCGCTGCCCAGCGCGCATATCTTCAGCGCGTGCCGTCGTGCCGGGCCGCTTTCCGCGATCATGGCCCTTTCCGGCCCCACCAGTTCATCGAGATAATCAAGGATCGCGCCGCTCTCGATCAGCACCTCGCCGCCATCGAGCACCAGCGTCGGCACCCGCCGCAGCGGATTGAACGCCGCCAGTTTCCCGGCGTCGCCGAAGGTCGACCACGGCCGCTGCTCGAACGGCAGGCCATAGAGCCGCAGCGCCAGCGCGACGCGGCGGACGAAGGGGGAGTCGTATTGGCCGATCAGGATCATGGTCGGATGCGCCTTTCCATTGTTCGTCATGGCATGGCAAAAGCGCGAAGCGCGTCTTTACACAGATGACCCGGCCATCCACGTCTTTGCCACCTCATAATGAAGTAAGACGTGGATCACCGGGTCAAGCCCGGTGATGACGACTGAGAAGGGTCGGGCGGCCCGCTCACTCAATAATCGGCACATGCCTCGCCGCACTTCGCGGCAAAGTCCCATCCAGCCGCGGATCATCCGCAATCTCGACCTGTCGCCGGAACGGCCGAAAGCCCGCACGCTGATAAAACACCGACGCCGAGGGATGATCCAGCGTGCAGGTATGCACCCAGACCCGCGCCACCGGCCGCGACCACATCAGCTCCAGCGCGCGATTCATCAGCCAGCTTCCGGCGCCGCTGCCGATCAGTTTGGCCGTGACACCGAAGAACGCCAGTTCGCACTGGCCGGCCTCGCGAAAATCCAGTTCCAGCAGGCCTTCGTCGCGGCCGTCCTGCATCAGCGCGTACACCTCCACCAGCGGCGAATGGATGATCGCGGCGAGCTCGGCATCGTCCATCTGCAGCCGCGAGAACCACAGCCACTCCTCGCCGACACGGCGATAGAGATCGCGAAACCAGTCGAGGCCGGGGTTCTCAACCCGGCGCAACGTCCATGCGCCCGGAGGATCGGGGCGCAGCGCTGGACGCGCAGTCATCTCCAGATGCGTGACGACGGCGGCGATCTTGCCGGCGGGAACGTCGGAGTAGCCGTCGGGCAGGGTCACCTGAAAGTACCTCTCTCATCGTCATGGCCGGCCAAAGCGTTCGCGGCAGCGAAGGCCCTTCCTTCCCCTCTCCCCTTGTGGGAGAGGGTGGCGCCTCACGTAGTGAGGCGACGGGTGAGGGGTCTGTCTCCGCGGATAGAGACCCCTCATCCGGCTCGCATCTAGCGATGCGAGCCACCTTCTCCCACAAGGGGAGAAGGAAGAAAGAACCGCGCCAGCAAGCCCATCAGCCTTGCGCCGCTTCGCGTTCCATGTCTCGGCCGGAGAGGTCTTCGCCCTGCATGTTGGCGTAGTCGCGCGCCATCTCGCGCATCAGGAACTTGGCGGGAACGTCGTGGAACGCGCCGTGGTCGGTGACATATTGCATGTAGGTGCGGCCCGCGCCGTCGAACGGATGCAGCAGCGCGTCGGTGTGGCCGTCGAAATCCAGCGGCTGCACGCCGACCTTGGCGCACAGCGTGGCGTTGAAGGTCGGGGTGGCCTTGCGCCAGGCGCCGTCGACATGGACCTCGGTGTAGCCGTGCCAGGTGAAGATGTCAGTGCCCATGCTCCGGCGCAGTTTTTCGGTGGTGAGATGGTTGCGCACGTCGGCGAAGCCGACGCGGGCGGGAATGCCGTAGACGCGGCAGGCGGCGGCATAGAGCGCCGCCTTGCCGACGCAATAGCCGACCCCGGCCGCCAGCACGCTGGAAGCGCGAAAGGTCTCGGCCGCGCGCATGTTGACGTAGGGGTTATAGCGGATGCCGTCGCGCACCGCTTGGTAGAGCAGACTGGCCTTGTCGCGGTCGGAGGCATCCGCCGCGACGGCGGCGGCGGCAAAATCCATGACGGCCGGATGGTCGCTGTCGATATATTCGCCGGGATCGGTGTAGAGGCGGCGGATCGTGTCGGGAAGAATGTCGGTCATGCCGCAAGTCTAGCAAGCGGCAGATAGTTGGCAAAGCGCTTGCTGATCACTCCTCCCCCTCATCGCTCGCCAGCACCCCCCTCACCGCCCGCGCCCAGCCCTTGAGCTTCCGCTCCCGCGTCGCGGCACTCATCGCCGGCTTGAACCTGCGTTCCAGCCGCCAGTTGTCGGCGAATTTTTCCGGCCCCGGGTAAACGCCGGCGGCGAGGCCGGCGAGATAGGCGGCGCCGAGCGCGGTGGTTTCCTGGATCATGGGGCGGTCGACCGGTGCATCCAGGAGATCGGCGAGGCGCTGCATGGTCCAGTCGGAGGCGGTCATGCCGCCATCGACGCGGAGCACGATGTTGGCGGTTTTTGCATCGGGCCAGTCGGCGCGCATCGCGGCCCACAGGTCGAAGGTCTGATAGCAGACGCTTTCGAGCGCGGCATGGGCGAGCTCGGCGGGGCCGGTGTTGCGGGTGAGGCCGAACAGCGCGCCACGCACCCTTGGATTCCAGTAGGGCGCGCCGAGGCCGACGAAGGCCGGCACCAGATAGACCGATTGCATCGAATCGGACCTGTCGGCGAGCGGGCCGGTCTCGCTGGCCTGCTTGATGATGCCCAAGCCGTCGCGCAGCCATTGCACCGCGGAGCCCGCGACGAAGATCGAGCCTTCCAGCGCGTAGGTGCGTTTGCCCCCGAGCTGATAGGCGATCGTCGTCAGCAGCTTGTTGTTGGACTTCACCGGCGTCGCGCCGGTGTTGAGCAGGGCAAAACAGCCGGTGCCGTAGGTCGACTTCATCATGCCCGGCGAGAAGCAGGCCTGGCCGATGGTGGCGGCCTGCTGGTCGCCGGCGATCCCCGAGATCATGATGCTGCCGCCGAACAGTTCCGGCACGGTGTCGCCGAAATCGGCGGAGGAATCCTTCACCTCGGGCAGCATCGAGCGCGGCACCCGCAGGATTTTCAGCAGCTCGTCGTCCCACTCGCCGGTGTGGATGTTGAACAGCAGCGTGCGCGAGGCGTTGGTGGCGTCGGTGGCATGCGCCTTGCCGCCGGTCAGCCGCCACAACAAATAGCAATCGACGGTGCCGAATTTGAGCTCGCCGCGCTCGGCGCGTTCGCGGGCGCCGGGGACGTGGTCGAGGATCCATGCGACCTTGGTCCCCGAGAAATAGGGATCGATGATCAGGCCGGTTTTCGCCGTGATCGCGGGCTCATGGCCGTCGGCCTTGAGTTTCGCGCAGATGTCGGCGGTGCGGCGGTCCTGCCAGACGATGGCGCGGTGGATCGCCTTGCCGGTGCCGCGGTCCCACACCACGGTGGTCTCACGCTGGTTGGTGATGCCGATCGCGGCGATGTCCTTGGCCGTCGCGCCCGCTTTCTTCAGCGCCTCGCGGCAGACGGCGACCGTCGAGGTCCAGATGTCCTCGGGCTCGTGCTCGACCCAGCCGGAGGCCGGAAAATGCTGCGGAAATTCCTGTTGCGCGGTCGCGGCGATCGAGATGTCCGAGCGAAACACGATGGCGCGCGAGGAGGTAGTGCCCTGATCGATGGCCAGTACAAAGGACATGATGCGGATTCCTGGCGTTGCTTCCCGGTGGTGTTGGGGGCAAGGCAAGCGGATTGGGGATGGTTCGTCAATATGGGGAACGGACGCGTCGCTTACCCTCCCCTGGAGGGGGAGGGTCGGCTCGCGGCGTGCGCAGCACGATGCGAGACGGGGTGGGGTAAAGGTCTATCAACTCTGTTACTGTTCGAAGTGAGAGACTTTCACCCCACCCCGCCGCGCGTTACACGCGCGTCGACCCTCCCCCTCCAGGGGACGGTAAGAGATCACACCGACGCCGTGGTAACCCCGCCATCGACCACGATGGTCTGGCCGGTCATGAAGCTCGACGCATCCGAGCCGAGATAGGCCACCGCGCCGGCGATTTCGTCGGGCTCGCCGATGCGGCGCAGGGGCGTGGTGGCGCAGCGTCGCTTCAGGCGCTCTTCGTCTTCCCACAGCGCTTTGGCGAAATCGGTCTTGACCAGGCCGGGCGCGACGCAATTGACGCGCACGCCTTGCGGGCCCCATTCGCCGGCGAGGCTGCGGCACAGCGCAAAATCCGCCGCCTTGGAAATTCCATAGGCGCCGATCACGGTCGAGCCGCGCAGGCCGCCGATCGAGGAGACGATCACCACCGAGCCGTTGCCGCGCGCCGCCATTTGCGGGATCGCCAGCGCGCAGAGCCAGATGTTGCTCTTGACGTTGGAGTTCATGATCTTGTCGAAGGCCTCGTCCTTGATATCGAGCAGCGGGCCGTAATAGGGATTCACCGCCGCGTTGCAGACGAGGATGTCGATCTTGCCGTAATGCTTCGTCGTCCCCGAAATCAGCGCCTCGACTTCCTCGCGGCGCGAGATGTTGCAGGGAATGACATGGGCGTCGCCGCCGGCCTTTTTGATGCCATCAGCGACTTCCGCGCAGGCGTCGGCCTTGCGGCTGGAGATCACGACTTTCGCGCCGAGCTTTGCCAACAGTTCGGCCGAGGAACGACCGATGCCGCGGCTGGAGCCGGTGATGACGGCGACCTTGCCGGTGAGATCGAACGGGGTTCCCTTCACTGCGCGTACTCCTTTTTGTTTTTGCTCTCTGCCCGTCATGCCCGGGCTTGACCCGGGCATCCACGCCTTGCTTTTTCGCGTCAAGACGTGGATGGCCGGGACGAAGCCCGGCCATGACGACAAGTGCGATGGATTGCCGGGTCAAGCCCGGCAATGACAATATCAGACCAGCCCGCCGCCGCCGGCTACGCGGCGCAGGTGATAGTCGGTATCGCCAAAGGTGTTCTCGATCATGGTCAGCCGCTTGAAATAGTGGCCGATCCTGGCTTCCTGGGTCATGCCGATGCCGCCATGCAGCTGGATCGCCTGCTGGCCGACGAACTTGGCCGACTTGCCGATCTGCACTTTCGCCGCCGCCACCGCGGTGGCGCGCTCCCTGGCGTCGTCGAAATCGCTGGCCATGGTGGCGAACAGCGACATGCTGCGGGCCTGCTCGACGGCGACGAACATGTCGGCGGCGCGGTGCTGCAGGGTCTGGAAGCTGCCGATCGGCACGCCGAACTGGGTGCGGGTCTTCAGGTACTCGACGGTGGTCTTGAGCGATTCATCCATCGCGCCGACCGCCTCCGCGCACAGCGCGATGCGGGCGTCGTCGACAACGCGCTCGATCAGCGCCAGGCCGTTCTCGGGATCGCCGATCGCGGCATCGGCGTCGACCTCGACGCCCGTAAACGTGACGTCGGCGGCATGCAGGCCGTCCTGCGTCGGATAGCCCTTCTTCGAAATGCCCTTGGCGTTGCCGGGCACCAGGAACACGCCGATGCCATTGGCATCGCGCTGGCCGCCCTTGGTGCGCGCGGTGACAATGAAGGTGTCGGCATTCTCGCCGTTGAGCACGACGAATTTCTCGCCGTCGATCACCCAGCCGCCGCCCTTTTTCTTGGCGGTGGTGGCAACATCCTGCAGATCATAGCGCGAGTTCTTCTCGAGCTGCGCAAATGCAAAGGTCTTGCTGCCGTCGATGATGCCGGGGATGTGCGCGGCCTTCTGTTCGGCCGAGCCGCCGCGGCGCAGGAAGCCGCCGCCGATCACGACCGTCGCCAGATAGGGCTCCAGCAGCAGCGCCTTGCCCAGCGCCTCCATCACGATCATGGTCTCGACCGCGCCGGCGCCGAAGCCGCCGTCGTCTTCCGAGAACGGCAGGCCGAGCAGGCCCTGCTCGGCGAGCTTGCCCCAGACCGCCTTGCTCCAGCCGCCCTTCTCGGCGCGGTACTTCTTGCGCGAGTCGAAATCGTAGGAATCGTTCAACAACCCGTCGACGCTATCCTTGAGAAGCCGCTGCTCCTCCGACAAATCAAAATCCATGTTCTTCCACTTTCCCTAGAAACCGATGTGGGCAAGACTGTTGCCCATTCTCCCATCGTCATCCCCGCGAATGCGGGGATCCAGTAATCGCAGGCGCTCTCCGTAACCCTGACCGCCGCGGCGTACTGGGTCCCCCGCCTTCGCGGAGGACGACACCGTTGTCGTTGTAGTCAGTCGATCACAACCCCAGCACGGCCTTGGTGATGATGTTACGCTGGATCTCGTTGGAGCCGCCGTAGATCGAAACCTTGCGGTTGTTGAAATAGCTCGGCGCGATCTGGGCGGTCCAGTCCATCGATTCGTTGCTGCCCTCGTCGCCGTGCTCGTCATAGGGCGCGGCGAACGGGCCGATCACTTCCATCAAAAGCTCGGTGGTGGTCTGCTGGATTTCCGAGCCCTTGATCTTCAGGACCGAAGAAGCCGGATTGGGCTTGCCCTTGCCGTGCTTGTTCTCGTCGGCGACGACCCGCAGCTGGGTCAGCTCCAGCGCCTTCAGCTCGATCTCGACCTCGGCCAGCTTCTCGCGGAATTTCTGGTCCTCGATGATCGGCTTGCCGCCGGCCTCGACCTTGGAGGCGAGGTCGCGGATGCGGCGCAGCCGCTCCTTGGACACGCCGACCCGGGCAATGCCGGTGCGCTCATTGCCGAGCAGGAACTTGGCGTAGTCCCAGCCCTTGTTCTCCTCGCCGATCAGGTTCTCGACCGGCACCTCGACGTCGTCGAAGAACACCTCGTTGACCTCGTGGCCGCCGTCGATGGTCTCAATCGGGCGCACCGTGACGCCCTTCGACTTCATGCTGAACACGATGAAGGAGATGCCCATCTGCTTCTTGGCGCCGGGGTCGGTGCGGCACAGGCAGAAGATCATGTCGGCGTGCTGCGCCAGCGTGGTCCAGGTCTTCTGGCCGTTGATGATGTACTTGTCGCCCTTGCGCTCGGCTTTTGTCTTCAGCGAAGCGAGGTCCGATCCGGAGCCCGGTTCCGAAAAGCCCTGGCACCACCAGTCGTCGACATTGGCGATGCGCGGCAGGTATTGCTGCTTCTGCTTCTCGTTGCCGAAGGTGTAGATCACGGGGCCGACCATGCTGACGCCGAAGGCGAGCGGGGCCGGCGCGGGATGCATCTGCAGCTCTTCGTTGAAGATATAGTGTTGCACCGAGCTCCAGCCGGTGCCGCCATATTCCTTCGGCCAGTGCGAGACGCCCCAACCCTTCTTGTTCAAAATCCGCCACCAGGCCACCATCTCGTCCTTGGAGAGGTGACGGCCCTCGACCAGTTTCTTGCGCGTGTCCGACGGCACGTTGTTCCTGAAGAACTCCCGCACCTCGTCACGAAACGCCACTTCTTCCTTGCTGAAGCTGAGATCCATCGGATCCTCCTGTGTGCGAATGAAAATTACGCGTTATCTCTCAACATGTCGTCCCCGCGAACGCGGGGACCCATAACCCCCGGTATCAGCGGGTAACAAAAGGCGTCCGCCACCGTGCCCAAGCGCGAGATCTCGCGGTATGGGTCCCTGCGCCCCGTGCGCAATTGCGCACTAGGCAGGGACGACGGAGGAGTTGTCATGAACCGCCTCCCGTTGCCAGTTGCGGTTGCTTCGGTTGCGCCGGCTGACGGTTGCGCAATTCGTGGCGCGAGAGTTTGCCGACCGAGGTGCGCGGCAACTCGTCGACGAATTCGAGTGCTGCGGGAATTTCGTGCTTGCCGAGCTTGCCGGCGAGAAACGCCTTCAGCTCGTCGAGCGAGAAGGCCGCAGCACCGGCGCGCAACTTGACGAACGCCTTGGCTGCCTCGCCGCGATAATCGTCGGGAATTCCGATCACGATCACCTCGTGCACGGCGGGATGCTCATACATCGCCTGCTCGATCATCTGCGGATAGACGTTGAAGCCGCCGGAGATGATCATGTCCTTCTTGCGGTCGACCAGATAGAAATAGCCGTCGGCGTCCATGTAACCGATGTCGCCGGTGAGGAAGCGGTCGCCGACGAACGCCTCGGCGGTCTCCTTCGGCCGGTTCCAGTAGCCTTTTGTGACGTTGGGTCCGCGGATACGGATTTCGCCGGTTACACCGACCGGCAGAATTTTTCTGGGATCGTCCAGCGCGACCACGTCCATCTCGATGCCCGGCAGCATTAGCCCGATCGAGCCCGGCTTGTCCGGTCCCTCCTTGGGATGGGCGGTGCCGGGCGAGCAGGTCTCGGTCATGCCCCAGCCGCTCTTCAGCTTCATGCCGACCCTGCGCTCGAGGATCCTGGCGACCTCGACCGGCAGCGGCGCACCGCCCGATCCGACGCTCACCAGCGACGACAGGTCGCGCTTGTCGAGATCGGGAAGCGACGCGATCGCGATCCACATCGTGGGAACGCCGGGAAAATAGGTGGCGCGCTTGACCTCGATGTCGCGCATCACAGCCTCGACGTCAAAACGCTGGTGCAGCGAGATCAGGTGGCCGCGCCGCAGGCTGCTCAGCAGCACCACGGTCAGCGCGAAGATGTGAAACAGCGGCAGCACGCAGATCACGCGCTCGATCGGATTATTGCGCTCGGCGCGCGACGGCCTGCCCCAGACGTCGTAAACCGACACCGCCGACGTCAGATTGCCGTGGCTGAGCATCGCGCCCTTCGGCAGGCCGGTGGTGCCGCCGGTATATTGCAGCAGCGCGACATCGTCGGCCGCAAGCTGCGGCCAGGCGGCCGGGCGGACAGCGCCGTCGGTGAATGTCCTGAAGGTGATGATCGCGGGGTTGTCCGGGATCGGCGTGTGCGGATTGCCGACCGCGCCCCAGTCGTCGTCCTGGCAGACGATCAGCCGGTCGACCAGGCCCTTTTCGAGAAACTTCAGCGCCGTCGGCAGCAGCGTCGCGAGATCGCTGGTGACCAGCACGCGCGCGCCTGAGTCGCTCAGCTTGTGCGACAGCGCGATGGCGCCGTCGAGCGGAGACAGATGCACGATGCGGGCACCGGCCTTCAGCGCGCCGAAGAAATTGACCGGATGATCCGGCGAGTTGCCGAGGAACAGCGCCACCGAATGGTTGGCGCCGTAGCCGGCGCGCAGGAACGAAGCGGCTGCGACCTCGACCATCGCTTCCAGCTCGGCATAGCTGATCGCACGATCCCGGTATTCGATCGCCGGCCGCACGCCGTATTCGGCCGCCGCCGTCGACAACAGGTCGGGCAGCGTGCCGCGCGCGATCGGATCGTCCCAGTGAACGCCTTCCGGATAGTACTGCTCGCCGGGATGGGTCATCAACTCTCCGCGTCGTCCCTGCGAACGCAGGGACCCATAATCCCGGAGTTCAAAGGTGAAGGAAGGTCTCTACCACCGCACACAAACGCGACGTCACGGCGCCGCGATGAGCGCCCTTGGCGCTCACGCTGGGGTCCCTGCGTTCGCAGGGACGACACCTTGTGCGGGGCAGAACACCGCTTCATCCGATCAGGCCGCCTTCGCCGACTGCGCCAACGACGCAAACGTCTTGCCTTCGGCGGCGAGACGCTTGAGCAGCGCCGACGGCTCCAGCGAGGGATCGTTGGTCTCCTTGGCGTAGTAGGACAGCCGGTCAGCGATGTGCTTGAGGCCGACCTGGTCGGCATAGAACATCGGGCCGCCGCGATAGATCGGCCAGCCATAGCCATAGAGCCAGATCACGTCGATATCGCTCGGACGCGCCGCGACTTTCTCTTCCAGGATCCGCGCGCCTTCGTTGATCATCGGATACATCATGCGCTCGAGGATCTCGTCGTCAGAGACCACGCGCTTCTTGCGGCCGAGCCGCTGCAAGGTCTCGTCGATCAGCTTTTCCACTTCGGGATCGGGCAGTGCGGCGCGGGAGCCTGCTTCATACTTGTAATAGCCCTTGCCGGTCTTCTGGCCGAAGCGGCCGGCTTCGCACAAGGCGTCGGCGATTTCCGACTTGATGCCGCGGTCCTTGCGCGAGCGCCAGCCGATATCGAGGCCGGC
>NZ_JAUSLT010000001.1 GCF_030646015.1 Bradyrhizobium sp. | reverse complement strand
CATGCCGCTGATGTGCCAGCCAGGTGCCGAGTGGAACTACAGCCGCTCCACCGACATTCTCGGCCGCGTCATCGAGGTCGTCTCCGGCAAGAGTCTCGGCGCCTTCCTGACCGAGCGCATCCTGGCACCGTTGCAGAAGGCCGAGACCGCGTTCCACACCGGCGAGGAGAACGCCGGCCGGCTCGCCGAGCCGTTTGCGAACGATCCGTGGACCGGCGACAAGGTGCAGTTCTTCAACATGCTGGAGAAGCCGGTGATGGAATCCGGCGGCGGCGGCTTGCTGTCGACCACCATGGACTATGCGCGCTTCAGCCAGATGCTGCTCAGCGGCGGCACGCTCGACGGCGTCAGGATCATCGGCCGCAAGACGCTGCAGTTGATGGCGTCGGATCATCTCGGCGCCGACGTCAAGGTCGATTCGCCCCTGATGCCCGCCGGTCACGGTTTTGGACTCGGCTTCGCGGTGCGCACCTCGAGCGGCATGGCCCCGTTCCCGGGCTCGACCGGTCAGTTCTTCTGGAGCGGCATGGCCGGTACGTTCTTCTTCATCGATCCGGTCGAGGACATGTTCGCCGTGTTCATGATGCAGGGCCCGGGCCAACGCGAATATATCCGCAACGTGCTCCGCAACGCCGTGTACGCCGCGGTGGAGTGAGAACTCCGCACGCAAAATAAGCTCCGTCGTCCCGGACAAGTGAGCGGCAGCGAACGCCGATCCGGGACCCCAGCGATGAGCGCAATTACGCTCATCGCGGCGCCGCGGCCCTACGGTAACACCGTGTTGCCCATCGCATTCGAACAGCGGGCGGCACGGCGTATGGGTCCCTGCGTTCGCAGGGACGACGAGATACCTTTGGAATCTCAGCTGATCGTGGCACCGCCGTCGATCACCACTGTTTGGCCAGTCATGAAGTCGCCGGCCGCCGATCCCATCAGCACCGCCGCCCCGGCGATCTCGTCGGGGATGCCGATCCGCAGCAGCGGCGAGCGCGACGTCGATGCTTTCAGGTTTTCCGGATTGTCCCACAGCGCTTTCGCAAAGTCGGTCTTGATCAGGCCGGGCGCGATGCAGTTCACGCGGATATTGTGCTTGCCGTATTCGCAGGCGAGGTTGCGCGCGAGCTGCATGTCGGCGGCCTTCGAAATCGCATAGGCGCCGAGTACGGTGGAGCCCTTGAGGCCGCCGATCGACGACACGATGATGATGGAGCCATCCTTGCGCTCGATCATCTGCGGCACCACCATGCCGATCAGCCAGTTGTTGGCGACGATGTTGTTGTCGAGAATCTTGCGGAACTGTTCGTCGGAGATGCCGCCAAGCGGACCGTAATAGGGATTGGACGCCGCGTTGCAGACCAGCACGTCGATCTTGCCAAAGGCGCGGTTGGATTCGTTGACCAGGTTCTGCAGGTTTTCCTTGCTGGAAATGTTGGCCGCGATCGCGACCGATGTGCCTTTGCCGAACTTGTCGTTGATTTCCTTACTGACGGAATCGCAGACGTCCTGCTTGCGCGAGGAGATCACCACCTTGGCGCCGTGCTCGGCCATCCGCTCCGCGATGGCGCGGCCGATGCCCTTGGTGGAGCCGGTAATGACGGCGACTTTGCCCTTCATGTCGAACAAGCTCATGCGTTTCTCTCCCCGATTTAGATCCGGCGATGCCGGTTCCTTTTGTCTAACGTCATTCCGGGGCGATGCGAAGCATCGAACCCGGAATCTCGAGATTCCGGGCCCGGTCCTTCGGACCGTCCCGGAATGACACCTCAGGCCAGTTTCGTCACCGGCACCACTTCCGGCCCCGCCGGCTGGTGCATGGCATTGTGCGAGGCGTCGGCGATCCACGGCTGCTGGTTGATCATCGGCAGCCGCCAGCTGGAGTGGTCGTGGCTGGCGAGATGATCGAGCCGCGTCACCGAACAATTGTCGATGTCGAAGGCGAGGCACTTCTCCGGCAGGTTGCCCAGCGCGAGCCCGATGGCCGCCTTGATGGTGCCGCCATGCGCCACCGCGATCACGTCCTTGCCGGCGTGTTCGGTGTTGATGCGCTCGATCGCGCCGCGCACGCGGGTATAGAGATCCATGAAACTTTCGCCGCCGGGCGCGGGCTGATCGATCGGCGCGAACCAGTGGCTGCCGAGCGGCAGGCTGGCCAGGAACGCGGCGCGGTTCATGCCCTGCCATTCGCCGAGATGCTGCTCGGCAAACGCGGCTTCGTGCGGCATGACGGCGGGTTTCGGGAAGCCGGCGGCCCAGATCGCGTCGGCGGTTTGATGTGTCCGCTTCAAATTGCTCGCAACCCACACTGCGTTGCGCGGCAGGATCTTTCCGACCGCGGCGAATACCACGCGGTCGCTGGTGTCGCAGCCAAGATCCTTCTGTCCGTAGATGCAGCCATTGTCCTCGCGGACCGGCGCATGGCGCACCCACCACCATCGCGTCGCGACGACGCCGGATGAAGCAGCGGATAGCTTGGCTGGATTGGACATCGCAGGGACCTTTCAATACTGTTGCGTGTCCTACGTCAGAGCACGCATCGCCTCAAGCGACTTGACGTTTGAAATCTTGTTTGAAATTCCGCAAGGCGGCAAGCGCCGATAACTAAGTCTGCAAGGGAGAAACTCATGGGCCGCCTCGAAGGCAAATCCGTCATCATTACCGGCGCCGGCAGCGGCATCGGCCGCGCCGCCTCGCTGCTGTTCTCCAGGGAAGGCGCGAAACTCGTCATCGTCGACCGCAGCGACAGCGTGATGGAGACAGCCAGGCTGGTCAGCGAATCCGGCGGCACCGTCGAAGCCGTGATGGCCGATGCGGGCTCGGAGGCCGACGTGAAGGGCTTCATCGACAAGGCCGTTGCCAAATACGGCCGGCTCGACGCGATCTGGGCCAATGCCGGGGTCAGCGGCGGGCTGGTTCCGCTGCCCGAGCAGACCGTGGAACAATGGCAGGAAGTGCTGCGCGTCAACCTGATCGGCCCGTTCCTCGCGGTCAAGCATGCGATGCCGCACATGATCAAGCAGAAGTCCGGCTCGATCGTGCTGACGGCGTCGGTGGCGGGCCTCAAGGCCGGCGCCAGCGGCCATCCCTACGCGGCCAGCAAGGCCGGCGTCATCAGCCTGGTGCAGACCACGGCCTATTCGCTGTCGGGCACCGGCGTGCGCATCAATGCGGTATGCCCCGGCCTGATCGAGACCGGCATGACCAAGCCGATCTTCGACAACGCCAGGCAGCGCGGCACCGACGGCAAGATCGGCCAGCTCAATCCCTTGAAGCGCGCCGGCCAGCCGCATGAACTGGCGGCAATGGGACTGTTCCTCGCCAGCGACGACGCCTCCTACGTCAACGGCCAGGCCATCCCGGTCGACGGTGGGTTGACGGCGTCGATGCCGTATGCGGGGAAGCCGGTTTAGTTCGCGCGAGGATGCGCGCCGCCGCATCATAACAGGTCGTCGTCCCTGCGAACGCAGGGACCCATACGCCGTGCTGTCGATATTGTCGGGGGTGTTAGGGGGCTTGTTGAGCCACTGCGTCATTGCGTCAGGCCACCGGGGTTATGGGTCCCTGCGTTCGCAGGGACGACGAGAGAGAATACTTTCAAACAGCAAACGCAGTTTCGCGATCTCGCGGCGCGTTTCGCCCGAGGTTTGCCATTTACTTCCCACCCTCTCGATCAGAGGGCGCGGGGAATGCCGGACGCCCGATGCGCCCGATAGCCGCGTGTGCAATGGGTAGTGGTAGAAGGCACACGCGTTAGTCAGGTCACACCGGAATCACCCGGCATTCCCCACGCAATGGTTTACAGCTTATAGGTGATCTCCTCGGCGAGCCTTGCACTTTTGCCACCGTCGCCCGCGCTGCCTTGAGCTGCGAACTTGACACCAGCCTGGGGGTGTCAGGACCACACGATTTCGCCGTCCGCTTCCAGCGCCCTCGTCAGGAGCGCCATCCGCGTCCACCGCATCCCCGCCCCGCGCTGATGACGTTGCGCAACGCCCCTCTGAATGGGACGGGATGCGAAGGATATAGCTCGATTTTTATTTCTGTAAAACAGAAATATTTTTTCTAAAGAGGCTTGACATGATTTCTGATAAACCGAAGTGATCTGCCCGTCGGGTGCAATTCGTTGAATTGGCTCACCAAATTTTCATTCGCAAACTTGCTCGGCGAAAAATATTTGCGCCGAACGCCTGCGATGCGGCCTAACGCGGATAGAGGCAGCCGGTATCGCATCCTTTCCATCAGCAGCGGTCGCGGGATACCTTGGACAGTATATCTACCGACCCTCTCCTCCCCGAAATCTTAGTCGCCCATTATTCTTACGCTCGATTCATTCCCTGTTTACCCCCTTTCATAACCCACGATTGATGGCGAAACATCAGGCTCGCTGCGCGGCAGAAATTGTCGACAGGGGATCGATGATGTTTCGGACCACCATAGGGCGCATGTTCCGGGCGCTCAGTGCAACCAACGAAGCCATCCTGCGGGCAGAATCCGAGGATGAACTCTTCCAACGGGTTTGCGATGCGGCGCTATTCGGCGGCGAATTCCTCGGCACGAGCGTGTTGCTCGCCGACGAAGGTGGTCTTCTGCGCTTTGTTGCCGGCGCCGGCGCAGGACTCGGCACCCTGAAAAACACGACCAACTTCAGCTCCGTCAACGAGAATTCAGACGACGGACAGGGCCTGGCGGCAACCGCATTTCGTTCCGGCCGCTCCTGCATAACCAACGACTATATCAATGACCCCCGGACAAAGCGCTGGCATGTCCAGGCACGTGAGATCGGAGCGCGGTCGGCCGCCGCCGCACCGATCAAGCGGCACGGAAAATCGATCGGCGCGTTGCTCGTCTATCTCGACCAGCCCAACGCGTTAACTGAGGAAACGGTCGGCCTGCTCGAGCGCATGGCCGAAAACCTCTCCTTTGCGCTCGACAATTTTGACCGTGACCGTGCCACGGCCCGGATTACCCGGATGTACGCCGCCCTCACTGCGACGAACGAAGCCATCATGCGGGCGCACTCGGAAGAAGAGATGTTCAAGCGCGTCTGTGAAGCAGCCGTCGATCAGGGAAGGCTGCTGGGCGCCGCTATTTTCATGCCCGAGCCGGATTCCCTCTGGTTCAGGCTGGCCGCGCAGGCGAGTGAATATCCCGAAATTACGGCGAGCCTGCGGTTCTCCTGCGACCCTTCGATTCCGTAGGGACAGGGCATGGGTGGAACGGCGTTCCGGACCGGCAAGCCCAGTCTCAGCAACGACGTGGTCAATGATCCGCGCGCACAACCGTGGTTGCCGCTGGTGAAGAAAGCGGGACTTTCGGCGTGTGCGGTCTTTCCGCTCTTCGTCGACTGCAAGCCCGTGGCGGTGATGTATTTCTTTTTCGGCGGCGCGGACCGGCTGGATGACGAGATGATCATCCTCATGGGCCGGATCGTCGAGAACGTCTCTTTCGGACTCGACGTGCTGAAGCATGATGCCGAGCGCACCGCCGCCGAAATGCACAAGGAGCGGTTCGCCCGCCAGCTGGCGGCCCTGGGAGCGACCAACGAAGCGATCACGCGCGCAACCACGCGCGAGGAGCTGTTCCGGCGGGTATGCGAAGCCGCGGTTCTCGGCGGCAATTTCGCCTCCACGATCATTGCTCTGGCGCGTTCCGACAGCGAGCTTTTGGAAGTCGTCGCAGTGGCGGGGCCCGGTCGGGACAGCATCCTCGATATCCGTTTGTCGACCCATGCGCATCTTCCCGAGGGCCAGGGCATTACCGGCATTGCGATGCGCACGCGCCAGCCGTGCATCAGCAATGATTATCTCGCCGATTTCGCGAACAACAGCCTGTTCCACAAACGCGCCACGGCCCGCGCCATCATGTCGGGCGCGGCCTTGCCGCTGATGCACGGCGGAGAGGCGTTTGGCGCGCTGTTGTTTCTGTCCAGGGAACGCAACACGTTCACGCTCGAACTGACCCAACTACTGCAGCGTCTTGCCGACAACGTCGCGTTCGCGCTGGAGAATTTCGACCGCGCCGATGCGAAAATGCTCGCCGATCAGCGCATCGAATATCTCGCCTCCCACGATAGTCTCACCGACCTGCCAAACCGCGAATCGTTCAACCAGTTGCTGCACTTTGCCATCGAGTCGGCGCGGCGACAGGAGCGGAAACTGGCTGTACTGTTTATCGATCTCGATCGCTTCAAGATCATCAACGATTCACTTGGACATGACGCCGGCGATCGACTGTTGACCGAGATCGGCGGCCGGCTGCGGCGCAGCGTGCGCGCTTGCGACGTGGTAGCCCGACTTGGAGGAGATGAATTCGTCATCATCCTGGAGGATGTCGCAGGCCGAGAGGACGTCGAGGGCGTAGCCCGGGGTCTGCTGAGGTGCCTGAGCGAGCCCATCCAGCTCAACGGTCACGAATGTCATGTCACCGCTTCGATTGGAGTTGCGATCTATCCACTCGACGGCGCCGATATTCAGTCGTTGACCGGCAACGCCGACACGGCGATGTACCTCGTCAAGGGCGATTGCAAGGATGGTTTCCGGTTCTTCTCGCGCGATGCCAGGATCCAGCCCATCGAGCGGCTCACCATGGAGACGAACCTCCGCCACGCGGTGGAGCGCAACGAGCTCCTGCTGCACTATCAGCCCAAGGTAAATCTGATCACCAGCGAGGTCACCGGCGTCGAAGCGCTGTTGCGCTGGCGCCATCCGGATGGAACCATGGTGTCGCCGGGCGACTTCATTCCGCTTGCGGAAGAAACCGGACTGATCGTTCCGATCGGGCGCTGGGTGCTCGTGGAGGCTTGCCTGCAGAACATGGCGTGGCAACACGAGGGAGCGCGACCGGTCTCGATGGCGGTCAATCTTTCGCCGCGCCAGTTCGTCGACGAGCGCCTGTTTCAGGACATCGATGAGGCGCTGGCAGTCAGCGGCATGTCGCCGAGCCTGCTCCAGCTCGAGGTCACCGAAAGCATGGTCATGCAGAACGTGGCTCGCGCCGTGCGGGTGCTGGACGCGATCGAGAACCGCGGCATTCATATCGCCATCGACGATTTTGGCACCGGCTACTCCTCGATGTCGCTGATGAAGCAATTCCCGATCGACACCATCAAGATCGACCGATCCTTCGTTCGCGACCTCGCCCACGATCTGGAAGATCAGGCGATCGCGCAAGCCATCATCAGCATGGGCAAGGCACTCGGCATGACCGTCGTGGCCGAGGGCGTCGAGACCGTCGAGCAGCAGGCATTTCTGCGCGGACACGCCTGCGACGAGATGCAGGGCTATTTGTTCAGCAAACCCGTGCCGCCTGGCGGCATTACGGAACTGCTGTTGCCTCCGTGCGCGGTGTCTCCGCCGCTGCAGCCGCAAGCCTACGGCGCTCACAGCCCGTCGGGCGGCAGGCCGGAGGCATCGGCCGCTACCGGCCGGTGACGGATGCGCTCGCGGTAGAAGGCGTAGAGGCCTGACAGCACGATGATCGATGCACCCGTTACCATCATGGCATCGGGCACGTCGCCGAACACGAGATAGCCGAGCAGCATCGCCCACAGCAGCGCGGAATAGCGGAACGGCGCCACCGCCGAGATGTCGCCTGACCGCAGCGCCATGATGACGCATTGATAACCGATCAGCAGCAGCACCGCGGCCAGCGTCAGCAGGCCGAGCGCGCGCGGCGATGGCGGCGTCCAGCCACCGAGCGGAACGATGATGGCGGCGCCGGCGATCGTCACCGTCACGGTCGTCACCAACGTGATGAACAGCGACGGCACCTGCGCGGGGATGCGCCGGGTCGCGAGATCGCGCACGGCGCAGAAGAACACCGAGATCAGCGCGAACAGCGAGAACTGGTTAAAACCCTCGACGCCCGGCCGGACGATGATGAGCACGCCGATGAAGCCTGCCACGATGGCGAGCCAGCGCCGCCAGCCGACGGGCTCGCCGAACATCAGGGCGGCGCCGAGCGTGACCGCCAGTGGCAGGGCCTGAAAGATCGCGGCGGTATTGGCCAGCGGCAGGTGCACGATCGCGGCCAAAAACGTCACCGTTCCCAGCACTTCGCCAGCCACCCGCAGCGCCACCGGTTTCATGACAAGCGTGCGCAGCGGACGCAGCGCGCCCTGATGCCATGCCAGCGCGGCGATCAGCGCAATCGCGACCACGCCCCGCACCAGCATGATCTCGCCGAAATTCATCTCGGACGACACCGCCTTGGTGATGGCGTCGTTCATGGTGAAGCCCGCCATGGCGGCGGCCATCAACAGACTTCCACGCATGTTCGGGGAAAGGGGCAAGGAGGGTTCCGTTAGATCCTGGTGGAGCGACGACATCCCCACCCGTGTCATCGTCCGCGAAGGCGGACGATCCAGTATTCCAGAGCCGCCAGCGATAAATCGACAAGCCGCGGCGTACTGGATACCCCGCATGCGCGGGGTATGACGAGTTGTGTGCGCAGAGGCGTCCGCACACAGCACGTCACGGAGTCAGGTCGCGCCGGCCTTCTGCGCGTATTCCCATGCGGCCTTCGACAGCGGCACGGTGCGCTTGGCCGACTCCATCGCCTTGGCGTTGGCCGCGGTGCCGTCGCGAACGCGTCCGGCGATCCCCTGCGTGATGCCGGCGAGCCGGAACAGATTGTAGGCGAAATACCAGTTGAGGTCGGGCACCGCGCTGCCGGTGACGTTGCAGTAGATCTGCGCCGCCTCTTCCATGCTCGGGATGTTCAGCGCCTTGAGATCGGC
Organism: Bradyrhizobium sp.; assembly: GCF_030646015.1. Taxonomy (GTDB): domain Bacteria; phylum Pseudomonadota; class Alphaproteobacteria; order Rhizobiales; family Xanthobacteraceae; genus Bradyrhizobium. The sequence continues at coordinate 11,389 of NZ_JAUSLT010000001.1, read as the reverse complement.
ATTGGCGAGACCCGGCATGGTCCACTGCATCAGCAGGTAAGTGAAGTCCGCCATGGGATCGCCTGTCGTCGACAGTTCCCAGTCCAGCACCGCCTGCACCCGCGGCTCGGTGGGATGGAAAATCATGTTGTCGAGGCGGTAGTCGCCGTGCACGATCGACACGCGCTTCTGTTCCGGCACGGTCTTCGGCAGCCATTCGGCGAGCTTTTCGAACTCGGGAATGTGCTGCGTTTCCGAGGCGCGGTATTGCTTGGTCCAGCGGTCGACCTGGCGCGCAAAATAATTGCCGGGTTTTCCGAAGTCGCCGAGGCCGATCGCCTCGGGATCATAGATGTGCAGCTTGGCCAGCGTCTCGATCTTGCTGGTGAAAATCTTGCGGCGTGCGTCCGGCGTCTGGCTCGGCAGCGTCGGATCCCAGAACACCCGCCCCTCCTCCATCGACATGATGTAGAAGGCCGCGCCGATCACGCTGTCGTCGGTGCACAGTGCATAGGCTTTTGCGACCGCAAAACCCTGCTTGCTCAATGCGGCGATGACCTTGAACTCGCGATCGACCGCGTGCGCCGACGGCAGCAGTTTGCCGAACGGCCGGCGGCGCATCACATAGGATCGGCCGGGGGTATCGAGCCGGTAGGTCGGGTTGGACTGGCCGCCCTTGAACTGCTGGACGGTCAGCGGTCCCTGATAGCCTTCAACGTGTTCGCGCATCCAGCCGTCGAGAGCGATTTCATCGATCCGATGCCGCTCCTCGACGGGCCTGGTGCCGGAAAATTCTTCGTCGTTCCTGACGCCTTCGGCCACAATGACGCTCCCTTGTTTCTTGGGGAGCGCCATTGCCGGCCGGCTCCCGTTAGTGCGTATTAGAGTTGGCATACTTCCGAAGTTCAAGTCTGGCAATGGCGCGGTTATGGACCTCGTCCGGACCGTCGGCAAGGCGCAGCGTGCGGATGCCGGCATAGGCCTTGGCGAGGCCCGCATCGTCGGAGACGCCGCCGCCGCCCCATGCCTGGATCGCGTTGTCGATGATCTTCAGCGCCATGTTCGGCGCCGCCACCTTGATCATGGCGATCTCGAGCTGCGCGGTCTTGTTGCCGACCTTGTCCATCATGTCGGCGGCCTTGAGGCACAACAGCCGGGTCATCTCGATGTCGGTGCGGGCTTCGGCGATGCGCTGTTCCCAGATCGAATGCTCGATGATCTTCTTGCCGAAGGCGGTGCGCGTCGACAGCCGCCGCACCATCTTCTCCAGCGCCTCTTCGGCGACGCCGATGGTGCGCATGCAGTGATGGATGCGGCCGGGACCGAGGCGGCCCTGCGCGATCTCGAAACCGCGGCCCTCGCCGAGCAGGATGTTTTCAGCGGGAACGCGGACGTTTTCGAGCAGCACCTGGGCATGGCCGTGCGGGGCATCGTCGAAGCCGAACACCGGCAGCATCTTCTCGACGGTGATGCCGGGGGTATCGAGCGGCACCAGGATTTGCGACTGCTGCTGATGGCGCGCCGCGTTGGGATCGGTCTTGCCCATCAGGATCGCGATCTTGCAGCGGGGATCGCCGACGCCGGATGACCACCATTTGCGGCCGTTGATGACGTAGTGGTCGCCGTCGCGCGTGATCGAGGTTTCGATGTTGGTGGCGTCCGACGAGGCGACCGCGGGCTCGGTCATCAGGAAGGCGGAGCGGATCTCGCCGTTCATCAGTGGCTTCAGCCACTTGCGCTTCTGCTCCTTGCTGGCATAGCGCATGAACACTTCCATGTTGCCGGTATCCGGCGCCGAGCAGTTGAACACTTCGGAGGCGAAGGTGATGTGGCCCATCTCCTCGGCCAGCGGCGCGTATTCCAGGTTGCTCAATCCCGCGCCGCGGAATTCATCGTCCTCATGCGAGGACGGCGGCATGAACATGTTCCAGAGGCCTTCGGCCTTGGCCTTCTTCTTGAGGTCTTCGAGGATCGGGATCACTTTCCAGCGCGAACCCTCGGCGTCCTGCTGCTTGTAGATCGGCACCGCGGGCCGGACATGCTTGGTCATGAACGACTGCACGCGATTGAGCCAATCCTTCTGGCGATCCGACATATTGAAGTCCATGGGCGTTTCCTCACCTTGTGAAATTGTTGGGCGCACTGTCTGCCCGCCATTCGCCGGCCGCAAGGCGATTTTGCGCCTTCGCAACGGCTCACGACCGCAGCGGACCGCGTTCGAAATGCGAACCATTACGAACAATGATTGACATTTCCGGCCCTTCAAACGATAGTTTCATACAAGTGTTTGAAATGCAACCGGCCAGATCGGCCCTGCATGGGAGCCATGACATGGCGTCGGATCACACCAGGAGCGCGATCCTCAGCGCCGCCGAGCGGCTGTACGCCGATCGCGGCTTCGGCGACGTCACGCTGCGCGACATCGTCGCCGCCGCGAACGTCAATCTCGCGGCGGTGAACTATCATTTCGGTTCCAAGGACGAATTAATCGCCGAACTGTTCGTCACCCGCAGCCTCGCCACCAACCGCGAGCGGCTCAATGAGTTGAAGGCCGCGGAGGAAGCCGGCGGCGGCCGCGCCGGCATCGACGCGATTTTCCGCGCGCTGGTGGGGCCGACGCTGCGCGGCTGCCTCGGGCCATCCAGCGAGGGCTCGACCGCGGCGCGCTTCATGATCCGCGCCTCGATCGAATCGGTGCCGCCGATCCGCCGCATCAAGAACCGCGAAGTCGACCATCTGCGAAAATTCGCCGCCGCGATGCGGCGCTCCCTGCCCGGCCGCGCCGAGGCCGATCTCTATTGGGGCCTGCATTTCGCGCTGGCGATGGCGCACCACACCATCCGCGAGCGGGAGCGATTGACAAAACTGTCGGAGGGATTGTGCGACCTCGACGATGTGCAGGGCATCATCGACCGCGTGGTCGCGGTGTCGGTGATGGCGCTGGCGGGCGGCGAGACGAAAGCCAAGGCGCCCAGGCTGGTGGCGCGGGACGGGCGGTGACTGAAATAGGCCGCGCCGATGCCGGTCTCATTTCCTGACGGCGAGCGCATAGAGATAGGCCAGGATCGCATCGACGTCCTCGTCGGAAAAGTCGATCTGCGGCATTGCCCGGTGTTTCGACACCATGCCTTCCCTGAGTTCGGCCTGCAGCTCTCGCGGCAAAAACCGGACGTAGACGTCGCGCATCGGCGGCGCCTGCGCCAGCGGACTCGCACCAACGGTCCCGATGGCATGGCAGCCGCCGCAGTTCTTCTCGAGGATGACCTTGCCCCTGCTCCGGAGCTGGCCGGAGCCGGCGGCATCGGCGCTCGCGGCCGAACCCAGGAGGAGTGCGGCGATCAGACATCGGAGCAGATTGGAGCGCGGTATCATCTGTTTGGGTCCCACCATCACAGGCTGCGCCCGGCGCCGCCGGATCGCGTTGATGCAGGTCAAGCATCGCAACCGCGGAGGATGCGCGCAAGTCGCGCCGAGACGATGTTGCGGACTAGATGATCTTCCGCTGCTTCAACTCGCCCAGCTTTGCCTCGTCATATCCGATCGTCGCCAGGACATCCTTCGTGTCCGCGCCCAACAGCGGCGGCGCGCGATAATCCTTTACCGGGGTGCCGGAGAAGGTGATGGCGTTGCGGATCAGCGACAGCTCGTGCTCGAAGGGATGATCGACCCTGATCTGCATGCCGCGGGACTGGACGTGCGGATCGGAAAACACCTGCGCGAAATCGTTGATCGGCCCGCAGGGCACGCCGGCTTTCGCCAGTTCGTCGAGCCAATAAGCCACCGGCTGCTTCAGGAACAGGCCGGCAAAAATCGCCATGATCTCCTTGCCGTGCACGACGCGGTCGTTGTTCTTGAGAAATCTCGGATCGGTCGCAAGCTCCGGCTGGCCGAGCACGGCGCAGGTGCGCGCGAACTGGCCGTCATTGCCGACCACCAGCATCAACTCGCCGTCGGTGCAGCGGAACACGCCGGCGGGCATGCCGCCATTGCCCCAGGTGCCGCGCCGCGGCGGGGTCTGGCCGTTGACGAGGAAGATCTGCGCGTAATGCGACAGCGAGGCGATCACGGTGTCGAACAGGCAGACGTCGACATGCTGCCCCGCCCCGCCATTGGCCTTGCGGTGATAGAGTGCGGCCAGAATGCCGATCGATGAGTTCATGCCGGTCATGTAATCGACGATGGAGGGCCCGACCTTCATCGGCCCCTCGCCGGGCTCGCCGTCGAGATGGCCGGTGACGCTCATCAAGCCGCCCATCGCCTGCAGGATCGCGTCATAGCCGGCGCGCGGCGCGTAAGGCCCGGTCTGGCCGAAACCGGTCACCGAGCAATAGATGATGCCGGGGTTGATCGCCTTGATCGATTCATAATCCAGCCGGTAGCGCTTGAGATCGCCGACCTTGTAATTCTCCATCATGACGTCGCAGGATTTTGCCAGCTCGCGGACGATGTCCTGGCCTTCCGGGGTCGCGATGTTGACGGTGACCGATTTCTTGTTGCGGTTGGCGCACAGATAGAACGAGTTGTTGTTGTTCGCCTTGCCGTCGGGATCGGTCAGGTAGGGCGGGCCGAAGGCGCGCGCATCGTCGCCACCGCCCGGCCGCTCGATCTTGATCACCTCGGCGCCGAGATCGCCCAGCATCTGCGCCGACAGCGGCCCCGCCAGCACGCGCGTCAGATCGAGAATTTTGATGCCTTGAAGGGGCAGAGCCGACATAGAGATTCCTCCGGGATTTTGGTCTTGTCGCGCGGGAGCTTCGCCCACGCGAACGATGCCTGCCGATACACTATTTTCAGGGTGCGAGCCCTGCGTTCCCGGCATGCGGCTATCCGTCGGCGGCGACATGGCTCCGGCACGGGGCTGATCAAGCCGGGCGCAGCGGCACCTCAGGGCTGATCGACGATGGTCGGGCGCGACACCACGTACGTCGCACAGGCCAGCAGCAGGCCGGCCACGCCGGCCGCAAGCCACAGCGACGGATGCGCGCTGAACCAGAATGCGACAAATCCGAACGTCATCCCCGCGCAGGCCATCATCTTGCCCGGACGCGAGATCGCCCCATCGGAGCGCCAGTCGCGCAGCGTCTTGCCGAATTGGGGATGATTGAGCAGCCACGCTTCGAGACGGGGCGACGAACGGGCGAAACAGCCTGCTGCACCGATCAGGAAAATCGTCGTCGGCAATAGCGGCGTCACCGCGCCGATCGCGCCGAGCGCGACCAACACCCACCCCATGCAAAAATAGAAAACCCGCATCACCCTGGCCGCTTGTCTGTGGCTGCAAACAAGAATCGCGTTTCAAACAAAGATCGCTCGCTCCTGGCTGATCGCCCTGGCCGGGAATATCAGCTTTTCAGCGCATGGGAAGGATATTTTGGAGTGGCGCGCGCGCCGCACGCCGGCAGCCGTGTCAGCATGCTTCTTCCTGTCTGGACATGAAATTCTGTCCTACCAGGCCCGATTCCCAGGCCCACCCTTGCCTTCAACGGCTTGCCTGGCCAACTGCACGTCCCGACCGCTCGCAATGCGATTTTGCTCGCCCCGCAAGGCAGGTCTCTGCAGTTCCAGAAGGCGGCCTCACCAGGCGTAGCGCACCGTACCCTTGCCGGCGTATGAGCGTGTCGCGTTGGAGAACTCGCCCTCGAAGCTTGCCGCGGTTGACCAGCCGTTCAGCCATCTCATTTCTGCGGAGACGGTGGTGAGCGCGGAGTCGGCTGCCGCCCGCGCGCCGTTGACCACAAAGCTCGCGCCCGGCAGCGCCTGGAACGTCGCGCCGACGAAGCGATCCGGATTGAAGTCGTGTGCCCAGGCGGCGCGGCCGCGCAGGGTGAGGACGCCGTTCGCCATGGCAAAGGACTTGTCGGCGCGCAGTCCGAGTTCGCTGCGCGTGTCAGTCACGCCTCGGGCACCATAGGCCAGCGCGAAGGCATTGCTCCCCGAGACGACCGTCTCGGCATAGGCTGGCAGATTGAACGTCGTGAACTGGCCCGCGGCATAAGGCGTGAGGCCGATGCCGCCGATCCACGGCGCAATGAGGCGATAGCCGCCTTCGACGCGGCCGCTCCACGCATTGGCGTTGAACTCGGCGCGCAGCCGATCGACGCCGGCCAGCGTCACGGTGCGATCGGTGGTGACGCCCTGCCAGCCATAGGCCAGCGCTGCGGAGATGTAGCTCGGACCGTTATTGTGGCGGAGATAGGCACCGGCCTGAAACAGGTCAGAACGGCCCGTGCCGCCGCCAGTCACGGAGAAGTTGGTACCGCCGCCAGCCAGCGCGAAGCCGGCCAGCGTCTGCGGCGAGAACGCGTATTCGGCGCCGGCGGCGGTGCCGAACAGGCGGCTGGTGGCGCTGTTCGATCCCTGTGCGGTGTTGCCGTCGGTGGTCTGCGATCCGCCGAAGCCGGCGGCCCACACGTTCCAGCGCTGTTCGAAGGTTTTGGCAGGTGGCGCCTTGGCGAGCATCGCATAGGCGTCGCGCGCGGCGCCTGCCGGCGCGTTGTCGGCATAGGCGGGCGGCGCGGATGCGCCGGTCTCGCGGCCTACGCCGGAGGGATCGGTCAGCAGGCCCATGAACTGGCCCATCGCCTGGAACGTGGTCGCTTGCGACCCCGCCGCGGTCTCGCCCGAGGCCTGCGTCAGGCCGGCGGCCGTGAGCCCGCTATACGTCAAGGAGATGCCGCCATTGGCGTTGAAGGAATTGATGATGGCGTTGCCGACATTCTGCTGGTTGCCGGAAAGGCCGCTGCCCGGCGGCGCGACGAAGGTCAGGATCAGATTGAGATAGGCGTGCGTCGCGTCATAGCTCAGCTCAGTATGGAAGTTCGACGGCAGGTTGGTATCGACCAGCGAGCCGAACGTCCCGCTGACGCTGCCGGCGGTCAGGATTGTGTATTGTTTGGCGACGTAGCTGCCCGGCGCGAACACCGCATTGACGGTTGCGCCACCCAGTGTCGCGCTACCTGTCACGTTGACTGAGGAGGCTGTCGCCGGATTGACTTGGACGAGAAAATAGGCGCCCGATTGGAACGCAAGATTGCCTGAGATCGCGAGCGAGGTGCCGGCGGTGCCATTGCCGCCGAGCAGCGAGCCGCCGCTGTCGATCGCCGTGCCGCTGACCGTTCCCGTGCCCATCAGCGCGCCGTTCGCATGCACCGTCACGCCACTCGAGGATGCGATCGAGCCGTCCACGCGCAGAACGCCGCCGTCGATCGTCGTCGCGCCGGCATAGGTGTTGATGCCTGCCAGGTTCAGGGTGCCCGTGCCGGTCTTGACCAGCGAACCGCTGCCGGAGATGACGCCGCTCACCTCGGTCGAGAGATTGTTCGAGCCCACCGTCAGTCGGTCGGCACCGAGGAGATAGTTGCCGGCTCCGGCGATCGATCCCGCGCTCAGCCTGAAGTCGTTGTTCAGGCCGGCGCTGCCCGAGAAATCCACCGTGCCTGCGACGTTGTTAATAAGCGCGGCGTTGCCGGCCGTGCTGTTGCCGATGAAACTCAGGGTGCCGTTGTTTGCGATGGTGGCATTGCCAGCCGTGCTGCCGTCCAAGAAAATCAGACTACTGCCATTGGTGATGGCGGCGTTGTCGGCCGAACTGCTGGCACGGAACACGAGGTTGGAATTGTTGTAGATAGTCGAACTGCCTGCAGTGCTGGTGTTGTGGAAAGCAAGATCGCCGTTGTTGGTGATGGTGGCATTGCCTGCCGTGCTGGTGTCACGGAACACGAGGTTGGCATTGTTGTAGATGGTCGAACTGCCGGCACTGCTGGTCTGGTAGAAAGTCTGGACGGCGTTGTTGGTGATTGTGGCGCCGCCGCCCGTGCTGGTGCCCCAGAAGCTCAGAGTGCCGATATTGGTGATGGTGGCGTTGCTCGCACTGCTGGCCCCGGTGAAGCTCATACTACCGCTGCTGTTGTTGGTGATGGTGGCGCTGCCCGCATTGCTGGTGCCGGTGAAGCCCAAGTACCCGTTGTTGAGGATGAGCGCGCTACTTGCCGTGCTGGTGTCGTTGAATTGCACGTCATCGTTGTTGATAATGAAGGCAAGGGCGCTACCTGCCGTGCTGGAATTGTTGAACCGCAGATCGCTGTTGTTGGTGATGGTGGCATTGCCAACGGTGCTGGTGTCGTTGAATGACAGGGTGCCGCTGTTGTTGAAGATGGTCGAACCACCTGCCGTGCTGGTGTTGGAGAATGTCAGGACGCCAGTGTTGGTGATGGTGGCGCTACCCGCGCTGCTGGAGTCGACGAAGCCCATGACGCCGTTGTTGGTGATGGCAGCATTGCCCGCTGTGCTGTCGTCGGTGAACAAGAAATAGGAGCCCGTATTGCCGTTCTGGGTGATGGTGGCGTTGCCGGCCGTGCTGGCATCTGCGAAATGCACGATCCCATTGTTGGTGATGGTGGCGCTGCCGGCTGTATTGGTGTTGTAGAAATTGAGGTTGCCACTATTGATCGTGATCGTCGTGATACCGCTCGTATCGGCGTTGACGGCCTGGACCGTGCCAAAGTCAATGGTAACTGCCCCCTGGATGGCACCGACTCCACCGGAGGAATTACCAAGCTGCAATGTGCCGGCGCCGTTGACGGTGGTTCCGCCGGTATAGGTGTTGTTCCCGCTTAAGGTCAGCGTGCCCGTGCCGGTCTTGACCAGCGAGCCGCTGCCGGAGATGACGCCGCTCACCTCGATCGAGAGATGGTTAAAGCCGACCGTCAGCTCGTTGCTGCCGAGGATATAGTTGCCGGCGCCCGCGATCGACCCGGCGCTGATCTTGTTGTCGCCTGCCGGACCGGTGCTGCCCGAGAAATCGACCGTGCCTCCGGCGTTGTTGGTGATGGCGGCATTGCCTGCCGTGCTGGTCTCGAAGAAGTTCAGGGCGCCGTTGTTGGTAATGTTGGCGCTGCCGGCTGTGCTGCTGTTGCGGAAATCCTGGCTCCTCGCAGCCGCGATCGTGAACGTGTAGTTCGAGGCCCCGGCATTGAACGTCCAGCCTCCGAAGGTGCCGGAGGAGCCCAGCGTCAGCGCTGTTGTGTTCGAGGCGCCGAAGGTAGCCGTGCCGGTCGGTAAGGAGACGGGGTTCCAGTTGACCGGATCGTAGAAATTGCCCGATCCCGGATTGGTCTGCCAGGTCGCGTCCTGTGCTCGCGCAGGCCCGGTGGCCGCCAGCATCCAGGCCAAAGTCAGCGCCGACGACGTCAACAGCGCGGCCCGCAGGCGGCGGGTCGCCACGAAATAATCTTTCCTCAACACTTCCCCCATCCCGCGATCGCGAGTCTGTCTCCGACACGACTCTTCTCATTGGCTTGGGGCTCGTGTCCTGATAAGGCGGCGGCGGCATTATGAAATTTTCTGAAATTTCCGTTTCAGACCCGATTTTCGGGCATTTTCGACAGACTTCCGCTATATGAGCCGGCCTGGAGAGACGCTTTGGGGGTTAACGTGCTTCGTTTCGCCGGCTTCGAGCTGGACCAGCAGCGGGCGGAGCTGCGCGGGGCCGGCGGCGTTGCGATCAAGCTCCGGCCCAAGGCCTTCGAGATGCTACGGCTTTTCGCCACCAGCGGCGGCCGGGTGCTGAGCAAGCAGGAGCTGATGGAGACGGTCTGGCCGAACGTCCATGTCGGCGAGGACAACCTGTTCCAATGCATCCGCGAGCTTCGCACCGCGCTCGGCGATGACCAACGGCAGCTGATCAAGCTCGCCTCCGGCGGCGGCTACCTGCTGGCGACGGAGGTAGTGGCTGTGCCCGCCGCCGACCCGGCGCAGGCCGAGGGGACCCGGCCCGACCCGACCGGCGAGGTCGCGCCCCGGCCACCGGCCGAGGCCGCCGCGGTACCCGTGAAGCCCCAGCGCACCATGTTCGGTTTGAGCCGGCAGGCCTCGGTCGCCGCCGTGGGCGGGCTCTGTGTGATCGTCATAGGGCTTGCGGTTGCCGCGCCCGCGCTGAAGCCGGACCTCCTGTTCAAGCGAACGCCACCGCGCGTCGCCGTGGTGCCGATCGTTGATGCCAGCAACGATTCACGCGGCGCGATGATGGCGGCGGAGGCGACCAGTCGCCTCACCGACGGTTTTGCGAAGATTCAGAACATCAGCGTGGTGGCTCCGCGCTCGTCCGCGGTGGCGGGTTTCGAAAGCGCCAGCGCGCCGGCCGCGTCATCGGATTATGAAATCCGCGGCGAGCTGCAGCACAGCGATCAGTCATGGACGCTGCGCGCGCGCATCATCAAGACGAGCACCGGCGAGGTTCAGTCGGTCGTTGCGACCTCGGTCAATGCGGACGAGGCCGACGCGCAGCTTCAACAGTCGCGGCTCGTCGCCGGCGTCGGCCATGTGCTTGCGCGGCGCCTGAATGAAATTCTGGAGCCGAGTGCAGCGCCCACCCGCGCCCGTGGTACTTCGGCGGGCGGCGACAAGATCGCGATCGAGCAGGCGCTCGCCTCGATCAACCAGACGACGCGCGAGCGCTTTGGCGCGGCGCAGGCCATGCTGCAAAAGGCGCTCGCGGACGATCCCGAAAATCTCGACATCGCCGTTGCGCTCGCCTCGCTGCAAATGCGCGGCATCCAGATGGTCTGGTTCAGCCCGGACGAGGCGGCTGCCGTCGAGGCGAGGGCAGTTGCGACGCTCGAGCAGGCATTGAAGTCGAAGCCGAATTCGATTCCGGCGCTCGAGGCCTATTGCCGCTTGCTCAGCGCCACCAACCATTTCGTCGAAAGCCTCGTTGCCTGCGGCAAGGCGTTGAGCTTCGATCCGTGGAACGGGGCCGCGCTTTATCTGATCGGTCTCGGACAGATCTATCTCGGGCGTTTCGACGATGCGCTCGCGACATTCCAGCAAGCCGACCGATACGACACGCCGGCGGCCTCCCGCTGGACCTGGCTACTCGGCGCGGGCCTTGCGAATGTCTTGATGGGGCGCGATGAGGAGGCGCTGCCGTGGCTGCAACGCTCGATCGCCATCACGCCGGCGACCGGGCGCTCGCACCTGTTGCTCGCTGCCGCCTACCAGAGATCGGGCCGGTTCGAGGAGGCCAGGGCGGCGATCGCGGAGGGACTGAGGCTGCGGCCCGGAACGACCAGGCTCAGCGTCTCGCCGCCGATGAAGAACGCGAGCCCGGTGTGTATCGCAGCCTGGGATCGCGTCGTCCAGGCCGAGGTCGACGCAGGATTGCCGGAGCAGTGAATACGGTGGCGACCTAACCACTCGCGCAAAGCAGCCCACTTGTCAGAATGAAATCCGCCCCTCTCGCCAAGTCCAAGAGCCAAGGCCATGAAAAGGCTGGAGCGGGTGAAGGGAATCGAACCCTCGTATTCAGCTTGGAAGGCTGCTGCTCTACCATTGAGCTACACCCGCATGAGGCGATGAACTATCACGCCGTTTGGACGGCCTCAACCGCCTGCAGCCGATTTGGTCGGGTAAA
>NZ_JAUSLT010000192.1 GCF_030646015.1 Bradyrhizobium sp. | reverse complement strand
CGAAAAGCGCCGCCGCCGCAAGCGCAACGAGTATCCGGATCCAGCCAAGCGCGCGGTCATCAACGAGGCCGTGTGCGAAGGCTGCGGCGACTGCTCGGTGCAGTCGAACTGCATCTCGGTGGAGCCGCTGGAGACCGAACTCGGCCGCAAGCGCACCATCAACCAGTCGACCTGCAACAAGGACTATTCCTGCGTAAAGGGCTTTTGCCCGTCCTTCGTCACGGTCGACGGCGGCAAGCTGCGCAAGCGCGCGGCGGCCGGCGTGGGCGAGATCGGCGAATTGCCGGAGCCGGCTTCAAAGCCCACGCTGGAGCGGCCCTATAACGTCGCGGTTGGCGGCGTCGGCGGTACGGGCGTCTTGACCATCGGCGCGCTGCTCGGCATGGCCGCGCATATCGAGGGCAAGGCCAGCATGATCCTCGACATGTCCGGCCTCGCGCAGAAGGGCGGCGCGGTGCTCAGCCACGTCCGGCTGTCCGAACATACCGCCGACGTCACCTGTTCGCGCATCGTCACCGGCACCGCCGATCTCGTTTTGGCCGCCGACGAGGTTGTCGCCGCCGCCAAGGAAACCATGACGCTGTGCGAATCCGGCCGCACCTATGGCGTCATCAACACGCATCTGATTCCGATCGCGGATTTCATTCTCAACCGCGATTTCAATTTCCAGAGCCGCAAGGTCAACCACGTCCTCGAAACGGCGCTGCGCAAGGACTCCTCGTTCTTCGACTTTACAAAACCGGCCGAAGTGCTGCTCGGCGATTCCATCGCCACCAACATGATGATGATGGGCTATGCCTATCAGAAGGGCATGCTGCCGCTGGCGGCCAAGTCGATCGAGCAGGCCATCGAGGTCAACGGCGTCGCCATCAAGATGAATACCCAGGCGTTCCAGTTGGGTCGTCTGGCCGCCGCCGATCCGGCGCGGCTGGTGGCGATGATGAAGGGCCAGGACGACACGGTGGCGCCGAAGACGCAGGATGAGATGTCGCTCGACGAGATCATCGCCCATCGCAGCGCGCTCTTGACCGACTACCAGGACGGCAAGCTCGCCGACCGCTATCGCAGCCTGGTGGCAAAGGTGCGTAACGCCGCGATCGACGGCGGTTATGGTGAAGCGCTGCCGCGCACGGTCGCGATCAATTACGCAAAGCTGCTCGCCTACAAGGACGAGTATGAAGTGGCGCGGCTGTTCAGCGATGGCCGCTTCGAAAAGCAGCTGCGCGACCAGTTCGACGGCGACTTCAAGTTCAACTTCAACCTCGCGCCGCCGATCCTCGGCGGCGGCAAGGACGCATTGGGCCGGCCGAAGAAGCGCGCCTTCGGCGCCTGGATGATGCCCGCCTTCCGCGTGCTGGCGAAAATGAAGGGCCTGCGCGGCACTGCCTTCGACATCTTCGGCTACAGCGCCGACCGCAAGCTCGAACGCGAACTGATCGCTTCTTACGAGAAGGACGTCGCCACCGTGCTCGGCCTGCTGTCGCCGGTCACGCTGGACACCGCGATCGAGATCCTCTCGCTGCCCGACCGCATACGCGGCTACGGGCCGGTGAAGGATAAGGCGGTGCAGGCGGCCAAAATCCGCTATGCGGAATTAGCCCGGGACCTGGTCAACCCGCCGCCGGCGCCGCGCCAGATCGCGGCGGAATAGGGCCTTGCGCTTTCCCCCGCTTGCCAAGGAAGGTCTGACGCGCGAAGACATCCGCTGGGAAGAAACACCAGCGGAGAGTTTTATTGACCATCAAGGGCAAGGCCTACATTGCCGGGATCTACGAGCATCCGACCCGGCACGCACCCGATAAATCCACCGCCCAGTTGCATGCCGAAGTCGCCAAGGGTGCCATTGAAGACGCCGGGCTGACCAAGGCCGATATCGACGGCTATTTCTGCGCCGGCGACGCCCCCGGCGGGCTGTGGCCGATGGTCGATTACCTCGGTCTTCGGGTCCGCCACATGGATTCCACCGAGACCGGCGGCTGTTCCTATCTGATCCATCTCGGCCACGCCGCCGAGGCCATCGCCGCCGGCAAATGCTCGATCGCGCTGATCACGCTGGCGGGCAAGCCGCGCACCGGGGCGATGCCGCCGCGGGCGCAGGGCGCCGAGGCCGATTTCGAGAGCGCCTATGGCGCCACCACCCACAACGCTTACGGCATGTGTGCCATGCGCCACATGCACGACTACGGCACCACCAGCGAGCAGCTGGCCTGGATCAAGGTCGCTGCCTCGCACCATGCGCAATGGAATCCGCATGCGATGCTGAAGGACGTCGTCACCGTCGAGGACGTGCTGAACTCGCCGCTGATCTCCGATCCCCTGCACCGGATGGACTGCTGCGTCGTCTCCGACGGCGGCGGCGCGCTGATCGTCACCACGCCCGAAATCGCCAAGAGCCTGAAGAAGCCGCTGGTGCGCCTGATCGGCCATGGTGAGGCGATGAAGGGCCCGCGCGGCGGCAAGGATCTCGACCTGACATACTCCGCCGGCGTCTGGTCCGGTCCGCGCGCGTTCGAGGAAGCCGGCGTCACGCCGAAAGATATCAAGTACGCCTCGATCTACGACAGCTTCACCATCACGGTGCTGATGCAGCTGGAAGACCTCGGCTTCTGCAAGAAAGGCGAGGGCGGCAAGTTCGTCTCCGACGGCAATCTGATTTCCGGCGTCGGCAAGCTGCCGTTCAACACCGACGGCGGCGGGCTCTGCAGCAATCACCCCGTCAACCGCGGCGGCATGACCAAGATCATCGAAGCCGTCAGGCAATTGCGCGGCGAAGCGCATCCGAAAGTCCAGGTGCCGAACTGCGATCTCGCCATCGCCCACGGCACCGGCGGCCTGCTCGGCGTGCGTCACGCCGCCTCAACCTGCATCCTGGAGCGTGCGTAATGGCCGAAGCAAAGAAATATCCGGCGCCGCAGGGCAATCCCGAAACCGCGCCGTTCTGGGAAGCCGCCAAAGCGGGCAAGTTCCTGATCAAGCGCTGCACCGCCTGCGGCGAGCCGCATTACTTTCCGCGCTCGATCTGCCCGTTCTGTTTCTCCGACAAGACGGTGTGGGAAGAAAGCTCGGGCGAGGGCGAGATCTACACGTTCAGCCTGATGCGCAAATCCCCGACCGGGCCCTATGCGATCGGCTACGTCACGCTCAAGGAAGGTCCGTCGGTGCAGACCAACTTCGTCGATTGCGAGCTGGAGAAGCTGAAGATCGGCCAGAAGGTGAAGGTCGTGTTCAAACCGACCGACGGCGCACCGCTGCCGTTCTTCACGCCGGTGTAGTTTTCTTCCCTTCTCCCCTTGTGGGAGAAGGTGGCGGCCGAAGGCCGCCGGATGAGGGGTTCTCTCCGCGGGCAATGTGTTCGCTGAAGCAACCCCTCACCCAAGTGAGTTTGTTGCGGGCGCCGGCGATGCCCTCTCCCACAGGGGGAGAGGGCGATGCGACTGGCGCCGGGTAAAAAAACAAAAGAATTCGGGGGAGCACGAAAAATGCCGATCAACTACGACCAACTGATGGCGCTGAAAAATCTCGGGCAGAAATATTCCTACACCGACCGCGAGGTGATGCTGTACGCCTATGGCATCGGCATGGGCGCCGATCCCATGGATGAGAAGGAGCTGGCCTTCGTCAACGAGGCCACCGCCACGCCGCGCCCGCTCAAAGTTGTGCCGACCTTCGCGTCGGTCGCGGCCTGGGGCGCCGGGCCCGGCGAGATGAATCTCAACCGCGTCATGGTTGTCGACGGCGAGCGCGACATCACCTTTCACAAGCCGCTCGCCACTGCCGCCAACATCACTGCCGATTCCAGCGTGCTCGACGTCTTCGACAAGGGCAAGGACAAGGGCGCGGTGATCCGCCACAAGACCGTGCTGCGCGACGACAAGGGCGAGCCGCTGGCCACCCTGGTGGCGTCGCGTTTCGCGCGCGGCGACGGCGGTTTTGGTGGGCCGTCCGGGGGACAGCCCGAACCGCACACGATGCCGAGCCGCAGCCCCGACAAATCAGTCGACATATCGACCCGTCCGGACCAGGCGCTGGTGTATCGTCTCTGCGGCGACCGCAATCCGCTGCACTCAGATCCCGAGTTTGCAAAACGCGCCGGCTTTCCGCGGCCGATCCTGCACGGCATGTGCACCTACGGCATCACCTGCCGCGGCGTGCTGCAGACCTATGCCGACTACGACGCCGGCGCCTTCAGGCAGCACGCGGTGCGGTTTTCCTCGCCGGTCTATCCCGGCGAGACCGTGACCATGGAGATGTGGAAGGACGGCAATGTGATTTCGTTCGAAGCCAAGGTGAAGTCGCGCAACGTCACGGTAATCAAGAGCGGCCGGACGGTGCTGGGATAATAAATAGTCTCGTGCCCCGGACGCTGCACCGCGTCCGGGACGCGAGAGATACGAGGGAGCAAACACATGGGACTACTCGACGGCAAGGTTGCCATCATCACCGGCGCCGGTGGCGGGCTCGGTGAGGCCTACGCCAAACTGTTCGCGCGCGAGGGCGCGGCGGTGGTGGTCAACGACCTCGGCGGCCCGCGCGACGGCTCCGGCGCCGACGTCTCGATGGCGCAACAGGTGGTCAACGCCATCAAGGCCGAGGGCGGCCGCGCCGTCGCCAACGGCGCCGATATCTCGACCATGGCCGGCGGCCAGTCGGTGTTCGACGACGCCATCAAGCATTTTGGCCGCGCCGACATCCTCGTCAACAACGCCGGTATCCTGCTCGACCAGACTTTTGCGAAAGCGACGGAAGCGGCCTGGGACAAGGTTCTGAAGGTCCATCTGAAGGGAACCTTCTGCGTCACCCAGCCGGTGTTCCGCTGGATGCGCGAGAACGGCGGTGGGGTGATCGTCAATACCTCCTCGACCTCGGGCCTGATCGGCAATTTCGGCCAGAGCAATTACGGTTCCGCCAAGGGTGGTATCTGGGGACTGTCCAACGTGCTGGCGATCGAGGGCCGCAAATACAACATCCGGATCTGGACCCTGGCGCCGGGCGCCTTGACCCGCATGACCGCCGACCTGCCGCGCTACATCGAAAACCCCAAGGCGGCGCTTGGGCCTGATGGGATCGCGCCGGCCGTGCTATACATGGTCAGCGAGCTCTCGGGCGACCAGACCGGCAAGACGCTCGGCGTTTCCGGCCCGCGCGGGGTCCGCGAGATGCGCATGATGGAAAAGGAAGGCTGGAAGCCGCCGCACGAGGGCTGGAAGGCGCAGGATATCGCCGCGCATGCCAAGGACATCTTCTTCAGCGAAGAAGAGATCAAGATGGGCGCAAGAAGGTTTTAGAGTTCAACGTCATTCCGGGATGGTCCGAAGGACCAGACCCGGAATCTCGAGGTTCCGGGTTCACGCTTCGCGTGCCCCGGAACGACGACAGGGAAACAGAGGCGCACATGACAAAACTCACCCCCAAGGCCGCAGGCACCTTCGCGATTGCGCCGACGCCGTTTCACGATGACGGGCGGATCGACGATAAATCGATCGACCGGCTGACCGACTTCTACGCCGAGGTCGGCTGTGACGGCGTCACCGTGCTCGGCATTCTGGGGGAGGCGCCCAAACTCGATGCCGCCGAGGCCGAGCAGGTCGCGGTGCGTTTCGTGAAGCGCGCGAAAACCATGCAGATCATCGTCGGCGTGTCCGCGCCGGGCTTTGCCACCATGCGCTCGCTGGCGCTGAAATCGATGGACGCGGGGGCTGCCGGCGTCATGATCGCGCCGCCGCCTCATCTGCGCACCGACGACCAGATCACGGGCTATTTCAAGCAGGCCCAGGAAGCGATCGGCGACGACATTCCGTGGGTGCTGCAGGATTATCCGCTGACCCTGACGGTGGTGTTCACGCCCGCCGTGATCCGCAAGATCGTGATGGACTCGCCGTCCTGCGTGATGCTCAAGCACGAGGACTGGCCGGGACTGGAGAAGATCTCGACGCTGCGTGCGTTCCAGAAGGACGGATCGCTGCGGCCGCTGTCGATCCTGGTCGGCAATGGCGGCCTGTTCCTCGATTTCGAGATGGAGCGCGGCGTCGACGGCGCCATGACCGGCTATGCCTTCCCGGAACTGCTGATCGACGTGGTCAACCTGTCGAAGGCCGGCAAGCGCGACGCCGCCCATGACCTGTTCGACGCCCATCTGCCGCTGATCCGCTACGAGCAGCAGCCGGGTGCTGGCCTCGCGGTGCGCAAGTACGTGCTGCAGAAGCGCGGCATCATCGCGTCATCGGCGCAGCGCAAGCCGGGCGCCATCATCACTGCGACAGCGAAAGCCGAGGTCGATTATCTCTTGTCCCGCGTCGCCCGGGTCGACAAGCGCGCCAATCTGCAGCCGCAAGCCAGCGCGGCGGAGTAGTTCTCGATCCCTCATGGTGAGGAGCGCGCTCTTCGCGCGCGTCTCGAACCATGAGAGCCCGTCCCTCTCATCCTTCGAGACGCGGCCAAGAGGCCGCTCCTCAGGATGAGGCCCGCACAGGAGTGAGATCTCATGACCGAACCCGCCAAGCCGCCGCGCGCCGCATCGACCATCCTGCTGCTGCGCGACAGCGCCGCCGGCGAAATCGAAATCTTCATGATGGTTCGCCATTATGAAATCGACTTTAACTCCGGCGCATTGGTGTTTCCCGGCGGCAGTGTTGACAAGGGCGATCAGGAGATCATCGCCGATCCCTCGCTCTATTCCGGCGGCGAGGGGCTCGATGCCGCCACCCTGAGCTTTCGCATCGCCGCGATCCGCGAAACCTTCGAGGAAAGCGGCATTTTGCTGGCGCGCCCCAGGGGATCGAAGGCGCTGGTCGATGCAAAACGGGCTGGCGAGATCGAAGCCGCGCACCGCGCCGACCTCTGCGACAGCAAGATCAGCTTCCTGAAGGTTCTGACCGACAACGGCATGGTGCTGGCGCTCGATGAACTTGTGCCCTATGCGCACTGGATCACACCGGAAGGCATGCCGAAACGGTTCGACACCTGGTTCTTCCTCGCCGCGGCGCCGCCGGAGCAGGCCGGCGCGCATGACGGCAAGGAATCCACCGATTCGATCTGGGTATCGCCGCGCGAGGCACTGGAAGGCGGCGACAGTGGCCGCTTCAAGCTGCCATTCCCGACCACCCGCAACCTGATCCGTCTCGGCAAGCAGCCCAGCGTGCAGGCCGCGCTCGAAGATTCCAGGGGCAAGGCGGTGGTGACCGTGATGCCCGTGATGACGAAACTCAACGGCGGCCGGCAACTACGGATTCCGCTGGAAGCGGGCTATGACGGCGATGTGTTCGAGGTGGGGGCGGTCGGCTGAGACCGGGCGTCCATCTCTCCAATCGTCATTGCGAGGAGTGTCCGCCGTAGCTCGCAGAGCGAAGGCGGACGCGACGAAGCAATCCATCTCCTTTCTTGCTTCAGCTAAGATGGATTGCCGCGCTTCGCTCGCAATGACGGTGTTGGAACGGGGTGCACGTCTAGCATAGTTCGGCACGCAACGAAGTATTCCAGCCGCCGACCCTGTAACATTCGTCTCGACACAATGAGGCGGACCACCCCAATGCACGCCCCCCATCCACACCAACCCAACATCGCCGTCGAGCTCGCGCTGCTGCTGACGCTCGCGACGCTGTGGGGCGCGTCCTACAGCTTCATCAAGATCGGCGTCGCGACGATTCCGCCGGTCACCCTGATCGCCGCGCGCACCCTGATTGCCGGCCTGTTGCTTCTCGTCATCATGCGTTGGCGCGGCATAGTGCTGCCGATGGACGCCGCGACCTGGCAGCGTTTTCTGTGGCAGGCTTGCCTCAACAGCGTGATCCCCTGGACCATGCTGGCCTGGAGCGTGCGCTCGCTCGACGCCGGGCTCGCCACCATTCTCAACTCGACGTCGCCGATCTTCGCATTCTTCCTGACGCTGGCCATCACCCGCCATGAAGCGCTGGCGCCGCGCAAACTGTTCGGTGTTTGCGCCGGGATGGCCGGCATCTGCCTGATCGTCGGGGTGGAGGCGCTGCAGGGGCTCGGCGCGCAACTGGTGGCGCAGATCGTGGCCGTGCTGGCCGCCATCTGCTACGCGGGCGCGGCGATCTTCGGCCGCGGCTTCAAGGGCCTCGATCCGATGGCGCCGGCCGCCGGCTCGCTGCTCTGTGGCGCGGCGATCCTGATTCCGCTCAGCCTGGTGGTCGACCGTCCCTGGACGCTGGCGCCGTCGGCGGGTTCGATGCTGGCGTTGCTGGTGCTGGCGGTGTTCTCCACCGCGCTCGCCTTCGTGATCTATTTCCGGCTGGTGCAGACGCTGGGCTCGGTCGGCACCACCGCGCAGGCCTATCTGCGGGTGCCGATCGGTGTCGCGGTCGGCGTGGTGTTTCTCGGCGAGAGCCTGACGGCAACAGCGTGGATCGGGCTTGGCTGCGTCGTGCTTGGCGTCGCCGCCATGACGATCCCGACGCGGAAGGCTCCGGCGGTGGTGGAAGCACGACCAACTTAGCATGATGGCTCTTGTGTGCAGGCTTTCAACGCACATCGCCGCAAGCCCTGCCGATTTGCCCTGTGACTACCCGACGGGCAAATCACTTCGGTTTATCGGAACTCGTGTCAACCCCGTTTTGCAAAAATATTTCTGTTTTACAGAAATGAAAATCGGGCTATATCCATCGCATCCCGTCCCAACAAGAGGGGCGTTGCGCAACGTACCAGCGCGGGGCGGGGATGCGGTGGACGCGGATGGCGCTCCTGACGAGGGCGCCTGAAGCGGATGGCTAAATCGTGTGGTCCTGACACCTCGGTGCTGGTGTCAAGTTCGCGCTAAGACGCGCGAGCGACGGTGGCAAGAAAGCCGATCGCCGGGGAGATCACGTATAAGCCGTAAACCATTGCGCGGGGAGTGCCGGGTGATTCCGGTGTGACCTGACTAACGCGTGTGCCTGCTACCACTACCCATTGCACACGCGGCTATCGGGCGCATCGGGCGCCCGGCATTCCCTGCGCCCTTGATCGGAGAGGGCGGAAGTTGCTGGCAAACCTCGGGCGAAATGCGCCGCGAGATTGCGTAGTCATGTTTGCAAACCAGACACTTCTTGCGTCGTCCCTGCGAACGCAGGGACCCATAATCCCGGTCATCTGGGGCCCTGCGCATTGGTTCAACAAGCCCACCAACACCGTCAACCATATCGACTGCACGGCGTATGGGTCCCTGCGTTCGCAGGGACGACGAGTTCTGTTGGGGTTTCTTCGGGGGGCGAGTCGAGCGAAGTTCGCTCTCCGGCGGCCTTGCCGGGGCCGCCACAACCGTCATCCTGCCGACACATCCGCAACGCTTTTCGAGGGGCACGGGGCTTCCCGCTGCTTCGGGCGTGTTCCCCTCGGCACCGAATACGTCGTATATTGCCGTCGATTGGAGCCGGTCCGGATAAAATGCCTTCTGAATTGCCGCAAAAGACAAGGTCGTTTTCGCTCTCGATCGGTCAGCTGACATTCGGCAGTTTTCTGCTGGTGCTGGCGGCTATCGCGACCACCAGCATCGCCAGCGTCGTCTCCATCCGGCAGATCGACGTGACGTTTGCCGAATTGCAGCGGCTGCGCAGCGTCGGCGACCTTGCCGAGGACATCGACCGGCGAATGAACGAGTTGCGGCTGGCGGCCCGCGACTTCGTGACCGATCCGGGTAACCAGTCGAACCAGGTCGGGGACGCTGCCGTGGCGATGGGCGAACTTCTGAAGAAGACCCGGCTGGAGCTCGCGCCCGAGCAGCAGGACATGATCGACGGCGTCACCGTGCGGTTGTCGACCTATCGCAACGGCATCGAACGGATTTCGTCGCTGATCAACCGCCGCGCCGAACTGATCCTCGGCTTGCCGCCACTGCGTGAACGATTCGACGCGGCCATCGCGGACTCGCCCGATCCGGTGATCTCATCGACGTTGTTCCAGGCGCAAAGCCGCATCGCCTCTGGATTGCTGGCGCGCAATCCGTTCGACGCCGAACAGGCCGCGCAGGGCATGCGGGCACTGAAGATTTCGGATCCGAAGCTTCGCGCCGCCGTCGACAATTACGCCGAGGCGATCATAGCGCTGTCGATCCGCGAACGCCAGATCGCGGATATCGACAGGGAGGTGCTCGGCTCGGAGGGCCGCCTGATCGGGCGCGTCACCGAACTGTTGCGCGAGGTCAGCGCAAGGCGCAGCCATGTGCTGTCGCGCGATCTCGCGAAAACGCTGGCCAGGGACAAATGGCAGAGCATCGTGCTCGGCACCGCCGGGGTCCTGATCGGGCTGTGGGCGGCGTGGTTCGTGGTGCGGCGGACGGTCCGTCCGCTGGCCGCGATCGGGACCTCGATCCGCGCGCTGGCCGGTGGCAAGAAGGACACCTCGATTCCCGCCACCGATGTGAACAACGAAATCGGCGACATCGCGCGGGCCGCCGAGGTGTTCCGTCGCACGCTGGTCGAGGCCGATGCGGCGCGCGAGGCGGCGGTACACGCTCTGGCCGAGCAGCGCCTTGCCGAGGAAAGCTATCGCAAGCTGTTCGAGGGTTCGGTCGACGGGATCTACGTGACGACGCCGGAGGGCGCGCTTCTCAACGCCAACCCGGCGCTGGCGCGGATGATGGGATACGACACGCCGCAGGAGCTGATCGAAGGCATCGGCGACATCGCCGATCAGATCTATGTCCATCCGCAGGCGCGCGCCGAATATCAGAGGCTGATGCAGCACGACGGCATGGTTCGCGAATTCGAGTATCAGGTCCGTGCCCGCGACGGCAGAGTGCTCTGGCTCTCCGACAGCGCCACCGTCGCCCGTGACGAGACCGGCGCGATCGTGCGCTATGAGGGGACGGTGCGCGACATCACCGACCAGAAGCGCGCCGAAGACGCGATCGCGGAAGGCCGACGGCTGCTGCAGCAGGTCATCGACACCGTGCCCGCCGTCATCAACGTCAAGGACAAGCAGCTGCGCTATGTGCTGATGAACCGTTACATGGCCGGCATTTTCGGCGTCGAGCCCGCGGATGCGATCGGCCGCACCACCACCGATCTGATGTCGCGCTACGGCGCGGAAAAGACCGACGAGAACGACAAGCGGGTGCTGGAGGCGGGCAGGGAGCTCGGCTTCTACGAGGAGGAATACAAGGATTCCTCCGGCAACATGCGGCAATGGCTGGTGAACAAGCTGCCGCTGTTGAATGCCGAGGGCGACATCGAGAACATCGTCACCGTCGCGCTCGACATCGGCGAGCGCAAGCGCGGCGAGCTGGAGATGCGCAAGGCCAAGGACGCCGCGGAAGCGGCGCTGCGCAATCTGCGCGAGACCCAGAATTCGCTGATCGAGGCGGAAAAGCTCGCGGCCCTGGGAAGACTGGTGGCGGGCGTCGCCCACGAGGTCAACAACCCCGTCGGCATCAGCCTGACGGTGGCCTCGTCGCTGGAGCGCAAGACCGCGTTGTTCTCCGCCGAAGTCGCGCGCGGCGATCTCAGGCGGTCGAGCCTGACCGATTTCCTCGAGACCAGCCGCGATGCGTCCTCGCAGCTGGTGGCCAATCTCAACCGCGCCGCCGAACTGATCACCTCGTTCAAACAGGTCGCCGCCGACCGCAATTACTCGGACCAGCGTACGTTCGACCTCGGCGATCTCACCGAGCAGGTGGTGATGAGCCTGCGGCCGGGCCTGCGAAAGCACAATCTGACGCTGAATGTCGACTGCCAGCCCAATCTCATCATGAACTCCTATCCGGGGCCGTATGGCCAGGTGCTGACCAACCTGTTTCTCAATTCGGTGGCGCACGCCTTCCCGGACGGCAAGACCGGCGCGGTCGATATCCAGGTGCGCGAGTCCGGCAAGGACAATGTCGAGATCCTGTTTTCCGACAATGGCTGCGGCATGAGCCTCGACGTCCGGCGCCGGGCGTTCGATCCTTTCTTCACCACCCGCCGCGACCAGGGCGGCACCGGGCTCGGCCTGCATATCGTCTACAGCATCGTCACCAACCGGCTGGGCGGCCGGCTCGACCTCGATTCCGAGCCCGGCGGCGGCACCAGGATCCAGATCATCCTGCCCCGCGTCGCACCGCTGGAGCAGGCCGCGGAGTAGGGGGTGAGTGGCCTTGTCAGTAGCCTTGGACTCACCGCATCATTTTCAAACCACCCGTCCGCACCTGACCGGGCGATGGGCGGAATTGGGACGACGTTGCAAACCGCTGTTTGTCGCCGGCGCTCGTAGTCGCTGCCGGTCCGCGATGGATGCCGACCAGCGGAGCGGATTTCGGCGTCCGCTTCTCGACCTGGGTCGGCTTGCCATCCAGCTTGAGAACCGGCCGTTCGCCAATCCTGCCAGCCTTGCTGACGGGCAGGCTCACGATCTTGCCGGTGTTGGCGGCGGCATGCTCCGAAGCAGGCTTGGCGCCGGGAGACGGCAAGGTGACGATCTGGCCGCCGCCCTGCGGCAAGCCCTGCGCGCCGGGACGGCTACCGAAATGATCCTTGGCGATACCAAGGCCGCCTGTTTTGACCGACGGCGCCGCGAGGATCCGGATCGGCTGCGACAGCGGAATAATTTTGGGCTGCGCCGCCATCTTCAGGGCGCTTTGCGCATAGGGGCTGTTGGAAAATTTCTCATAGAACGATTTATACGCGACGGCGGAATTCGCCTGTACCGCAATATGCCACGCTTTCGCCTGCAGCAGATTGCCGAGCAAGATGCGGATGCGATCGGCCATCGGATCGTGCGGATAAAGCCGGATGAATTCCTGATAATTCTCGACGGAGTTTTCCGCCAGCACGTATTCATAGGCCTGGCGCGGGGAGCGCGACGGAAGATCGCCTGCCGCATACGCCAGCTTCATCTGCGCCGGGGCTCTGGTGGCGGCGACGGCGGTGTCGCCGAAGAAATAGAAGTCGCTGGTCAGCGACGAGCTTTCCCAGGGGGTCTGTTGCCCGTCGGTCGAATTGCCGACGTCGAGGCGGATGCGCTTGAACAGCTGCTCGATCGGCAGATTTTTCTCATTCGCCAGCCGCAGGAATGCCGCGGTAAACGGACTATGGTCGCCGGTGCCATCCAGCGCTTCGGTGCCCGGTGCGGTCGAATAGGCGACGATCGAGCCCTTCGGCGCGTCGACGATGGCGAGGCCGCGGCCGGCGTCGTTGAGCGAGGGGAACGGATTGTTTCGGCAGGCATCGAGGATGACGATGCGCACCCGGCTCGGAATCGTCTCCAGCGTCGCCATCACGTCGACCAGCCGGAGCGAGCCGTTGACCAGGTCGGGCTCGGAAGAAACTTTTGCATCGACCGGCACGAGATAATTTTCGCCCGCCAGCTGCACGCCGTGGCCGGCATAATAAACCATCGCCACCGTATTCGGGCCGCGGCCGGCAATCTTGCCGGAAAACTCCTGCACGGCCTGGATCATCTGGTTGTGGCTGAGGTCCGTGGCGGAAATCACCTCGAAGCCGGCGGAGTTCAGCAACTGCGCGACCGCCCTGGTATCGTTGCCGGGATTGGGGAGCTGGACCGTGTTTTGATATTTCGAATTGCCGATCACCAGCGCGATGCGCCGTTCCGGGCCGCTGAGCGCGAGGGGGGTACCGACCGCGGCCGGTTTCTCTGTGGCCGGTGCCGTCTGAGCCTGTGCGGATCGCATCCATCCGGCGGCCAGCAGACTGGCCACGAGAGCGGCTCCGAGTAGCGTACCTTTGAAAAGCGACATGGCATTCTCCCACAGGAATCTCGACGTGAGATCGACTGCGGGAAAACTAGGGGGCGGTAATCCCGACGTATGTGATGTTTATCACGGCCGGAGAATGGCCGCCGGGAAAGCCGGAAATGTCGGGCTCGCGCTAATCGATGTCGGCGAGCTTGTGCAGCGTGGCGCCGAAAATCTGGCTGGCCTTTCCGACCAGCGCCGTGCCGTTCATGATGCCTCTGGTGTCGGTGAAGGTGCCGGAGACGCCGATACCGACCGGATTGGGACCGCCGAACAGCGGATTGGCATCGGGGCTGGAGGTATGGCGCTGGACCAGGACTTCGCCCTTGAAGGTATCGTCCTTCACCGTGTAGCTGCCGGTGTAAAACAGGTAGGCGTCGCCGCCGTGGATCTGGCCATCCCGGAACATGATCACGCCGCTGCCCTTGCCCGAACGGCCATCCTGCAGGCTGACGTGGATCGAATACAGACCGTTCTTCATGATGCCCCGATGCCGGCGTCCGTTGCCCCCGGAAGCCAGCAGTTCGTTATGCCAAAGCAAGGCACGCAGCGTCAACGCGGCAGCTTGACCATGGCCTGCGATCGCTCCGGGCGATCCCTCGCTTTCTGCCAAATTCAGGGACGCAGGGCGAAGGAGGGACCGCTTTCGTGCCGCGCGCCGCTCAGGTGTATTTCGGGTCGCGCTCCAACAGCTCGATCGAGATGCCCTGCGGCCCGCGGATGAAGCAGATGCGAACGCCCGGCCGCAGTGTCGTCGGCTCCTTGGTGAATTCGACACCCTTGGCCTTGATCTCGGCGGCCACCGCATCGATGTCCTTCACCGCCAGCCCGAAATGGTCGAGCCCCTGATAGGGCGTCACCGGTGGGGTGTGGACGCCGTCGCCCGCCGTCACCGGTGCAATGAATATGTTGGTGCCGCCGAGCTTGACATCGATCCGGCCGGGGGCACGGACGATGACGCCGCCGAGAACATCCTCGAGCCAGGCCGCAGTGGCCTCGGGATCCGGACTGCGCAAATGGACATGATCCCAGGTGACGATCGGCATCGCTGCTCCCCCGTGTTTTTTATGCACCGGCCGGCCGGCGCGCTGCGTTGGCCGCGGCATGCGGCGGCGCCGTCAATTTTAGCGGCCGCATGCCGGCAACGCCATCCCTTCGCGCCCGGCCTGAGCGCATGCCGGCAGCAGCCGCCTGCCGAGGCGGCTCCCCCTGAAGCGGCGCCTGTCGACGGGCTCAAGTTCACGATTAGTTAACCGCTAAGGGAAATTGAGGCGCGCGGTTGAACCGTGCGGGCAGGCCGAGAACTAATCAGCAGGAACCAATTACGTGGTGACCCGTTAAGCGAATGATCTGTGCGGCCTGCACGGATGGAGCGGTGCGGAAAATGCCGATAGCGCGATATTTTCTCTTTGTCGGCGGAGTGCTGCTCGCGCTGCTGTTCGGGATCGATGCCTTTGCGCCGAAGGAGCCGGTGGTAAGTTCCGTCGCCGCGGTCGCCGCGCCTGAGGCGAATCCCACCCTCAGGATCCGTTCCGACCGGAAATGGCCGGAGCGCGTCGTTTACGATACCAGCCTTCCCACCATTGTTCCCCCGAAGGTCGAGATGGCCGCCGCGGCCGTCGTCCCCGCACCGGTTGCGGAAATGCCACCGAAGGCGCGGGTACGCGAGTCCTTTGCGCAGTTCAGGCCGGCCGACGATCCGAAGCCCGAGGCCAAGCCGCTTCCGAAGCGCAAGGTTGCCAAGGTCCGGGCGGCCCCGCCGACCCAGCCGATGATGCGCGTCGCACAGCAGCCGCATTTCGGCTTTTTCGCCAACAATATCTGGTGAGCCTTGAGCCCATGACGGGCTCAGGATCGCCTGGCGCGCTTGGATAGCCGCCTGACGCGGCTCCACGGACGGCTTGGCCGCGTCGGCTATTGCGGATCAATGTCAGACATGGGCAAGACATAAGGGGCGGCGGTCGCTCCGGGATTCGCGTATGGCGCCCTGTCGCCGTCAGCGCAGCAAATGGCCAAATTGGCAAGAACGAGGAGTGCGCCGGAGCCGGCGCGCCGCATCATGGAAACCAAACCGCCCGTTCCGCGCGCGATCCTGATCGGCGTCCAACTCCCCGGCGTCGACGACGTGATGCACGCCGCGAGCCTCGGGGAACTTGGCCGGCTGGTGAAGACGCTCGGTTATGAGGTCGTCGGCACGGTGTCGCAGAAGCGCGACGAGATCAGCGGCGGCACGGTGCTCGGCAAGGGACGGCTCGAGGAGCTGGCGGCTATGACAGGCGGAACCGGCGTCGTCGAATCGATGGCGCCGGCCCGCAAGTCGAAGGCCCGCGAGCGCTTTGATGATACCGGCGGCAGGAAGCCCGCGGTTACGCCCGACGAACCCGATCCGCAGCGAAAGCCGGAATTCGTGATCGTCGATCACGAGATCTCGCCAAGCCAGGCCCGCAACCTCGAGCGGGCCACCGGCGCGCAGGTGCTCGACCGCACCGGCGTGATCGTCGAGATCTTCCATCGCCATGCGCATAGCCGCGAGGCCAAGCTGCAGGTCGAGATCGCACGGCTGAAATACGTCTCGCCGCGGTTGCGGGAATCGTCGGGCGGCGGCGGGCGGCAGCAGGGGCCCGGCGCCGGCGAGTCCGATCTCGAAGTCGACCGCCGCAAGGTCCGCGACCGCCTCGCGGAGCTGAAAGAACAACTGGAGAGCATCCAGCGCGACAGCGACGAGCGCCGGTCCGCGCGCCGCGACCAGCTCCGCGTCGCCTTGGTCGGCTACACCAACGCGGGCAAGTCGTCGCTGATGCGCGCGCTGACGGGCAGCGAAGTGCTGGTCGAGGACAAGCTTTTCGCGACGCTGGACACCACGGTGCGCGCGCTGCAGCCGGAGAGCCGGCCGCGCGTGCTGATCTCGGACACGGTCGGCTTCATCAAGAAGCTGCCGCACGATCTCGTGGCCTCGTTCCGTTCCACGCTCGCCGAAGCGTTGGAAGCCTCGCTGCTGCTGTTCGTCGTCGACGCCTCCGATCCGACTTATGAGTCGCAGCTCGAGGTGAGCCGCAACGTGCTCGAGGAGATCGGCGCGGACACCGTTCCGTCGCGCCTGCTGCTGAACAAGATCGACCGTGTCAGCGAGGAAGATCGCGCCGCGTTGCGCGCAAAGCATCCTGACGCGATCCTGCTCTCGGCGACGTCGGCGCCAGACGTGGCCGCGCTGCGCGAGACCATCATCGCGTTCTTCGAGGCGTCGATGGTGGAGGACGAGTTGAGGCTGCCCTATGCGAAGCAGGGACTGCTCAGCGATGTCTACGAGAACGCCCGCGTGCTCTCCGAGGACTACGACGCCACTGGCCGGGTCATGCGGGTCCGTGGCCTTCCGGCCGCGATCGCGCGGCTGCGGCGAACGCTGGCGGGTTAGGGGAGGCGCGCTGCTTCTGCGCGGGTCATCCGCCTGTCGCAAAACCTTCGGCTCAGGGTCAAGTTGCACGGGCAACCTTCGTCACGATTCGACGAGGGTGCCGAAAATGCCGATTGCGATCCGCGCCAAGCAGGGACTGACCAGACGCCAGTTGCTGGTCCGCTCCGCAGCCACAGTTGCGCTCGCGGGACTGGGAAGTCTTGCCAGGCCTTATCTAAGCCGCGCCGCGGACCGCCCTCAGATCACCAGTGGAATTGCCTCAGGTGATGTCTCCGCCGATTCCGCGGTGATATGGGCGCGAGCTGATCGACCGGCGCGGATGCAGGTGGAGTGCTCGACCGTCGAAAGCTTCAAGACGATCATCCGGGCCGCGTCGTCGCAGGCGCTGCCGGACGGCGACTTCACGTCGAAACTCCTGCTGGACGGCCTGCCACCCGGGCAGGACATTTTCTACCGGGTGCGGTTTGAGGATATCGCCGGTGCCGGGATTTCGGGTGAGGCGCAGGTCGGTCATTTCCGTACCGCGCCCGTCGAGCGGCAGTCGGTATCGTTTGTCTGGTCGGGCGATACGGCCGGGCAGGGCTGGGGCATCGATCCCGGTCGCGGCGGGATGCGCACCTACGCCACCATGCTCGAAAATCGTCCGGACTTCTTCATTCATTGCGGCGATCACATCTATGCCGACTGTCCGATCGAGGCGGCGTTGAAATTGCCCGACGGCAGTGTCTGGCGGAATCTCGTCACCGAAGAAAAATCCGTGGTCGCCCAAAGCCTCGCGCAATTTCGCGGCAACTATAAATACAACCTGCTCGACGCGAATTTGCGCGCCTTCAATGCGCAGGTGCCTATGCTCGCGCAATGGGACGATCATGAAGTCACCAATGACTGGTCGCCGGCCGGTACCGCCGACGAGACCGGTTACGCCGAGGACGGCAGCTCCCGGCTGGTGGTGCGGGCGGCCCGTGCGTTTCATGAATTCATGCCGATACGTGAGATGCCAACGCAGGCCGGCCGGATCTATCGCAAAGTCAGCTACGGACCACTGCTCGATGTCTTTCTGCTCGACATGCGCAGCTATCGCGATTCGACCTGGAACAAGCGCGACGACAGCAACGATAGCTGCATCCTCGGGCCGATCCAGCTGGCCTGGCTGAAGCGCGAACTCGCAGCATCCGACGCGACCTGGAAGGTCATTGCCGCGGATATGCCGATCGGCCTGATCAGCGAAGACGGCATCGCGCTCGGTGATGGCCCGCCGGAGCGGCGCGAATGCGAGATCGCGGATCTGCTATCCCATATGAAGCGCGCCGGCATCAGGAATACGGTGTGGCTGACGGCCGACATGCACTATACGGCCGCGCACCGTTACGACCCGAACCGCGCGGTGTTCCAGGATTTCGAGCCGTTCTGGGAATTCGTCTCCGGCCCGCTGCATGCGGGGACGTGGGCTCCCGCGCCGCTGGACAATACATTCGGTCCGGCGGTGGCGTTTCAAAAGGGCTGCAGCGCGGAGCAAGGCGAAAACCTGGCGCCATGTTTCGGACTGCAGTTCTTCGGCCGTGTCGATATCGACGGCCGATCGGAGGTCATGACAGTGACCCTGAAGGACGTCGACAATCGCGACCTGTGGTCGGTGGATATCGAGCCGCGGCCGGACGCGCGGCCGACACGAAGGCTGTCTCAACACTCCTGACCGACTGCCGCGCTGGAAGGGCAGGCACGCCTCCGGCTTTGTCGTGATCGGCGGACAGTAGAACACCGATGAAAACGGTGGCGATTGGCGCACTCGGAGAGATTCGAACTCCCGACCCTCGGAATCGAAATCCGATGCTCTATCCAGCTGAGCTACGAGTGCATCAATATTTTCAATGTGTTAGCGGGGTTCCAATTTCTTAGGGCGCCTGCCTGAGCACTGAAAACGGGTGCCGAACTACGTCCGACGGCTCCGATTACCAGACTTGGCCAGGGAGGGCTATCCCGTCCTGATGCGCCGAATCGACCGCGCGGGCGGGGCTGCTTTCCGCACACATCCGGGTATCCACGCGGTCCGCAACCAATTCGCCGCGAAGCCTCGGCTTGGAAGCCAACGGTCTTGCGGCTGCAGCTTCGCGTTGATGCGTTCGGCTAAAGCCGCGCCGTCGTGGCCTTCCGGAACAAGTTGGAAAAGCGGGACTTTCCTTATCGGGCTGCGGTCTTCTCAGGAGCGGAGCCTGCATGGCCTGCCGTCTTTGTAACCTCCAGGGCCAGGCGGGTTGTGCTTCTTATTCAGGAAAGCAGATGCAATGGAACAACCGACCAAAGAGCAGATCATCCACCGCGCCTACGAACTTTGGGAACAGGCCGGCAAGCCCGAGGGCAGGGATGATGAGTTTTATCATCTGGCGGAACAACAGTTGCGGAACGCTGAAAAATCTTCCCCGTTACGCACGCCCGACAATTTGTAGCCGGTTCGCATGAAGGGAGTGCTTCTGGTGCTATGCGTCCGCCCACTTCATGGGGATTGACGCCCGGGAAGGGTGCTTCAAACGAGGCAGTCGCTCTGAGAACCGATCGTCGTCGACCGCCGTTTCATGCACGCAGCGACTTCAGCGCGTCTCCGTTGGTCGCAATCCGGACTGGTGGCATTTGGCCGTCAAGCCAATCCTGCTCGGTCGCGAGGGCTCGCCAGGCGGCTTCCATGCGCTTGTAGCGCTTGTGGCTGGGCTCGTCTGGCGCCCGCTCGGCCATCCGGGCGCAGTTCTCGGCGTTCTCAAGGAAATGTTGTGACTGCTTCATCGATGCCTCCCGTTTCCAGGGACATAGGAGGCCGCTGGTCGTTTGCAACAGAACGGACGATGACACTTTGTCCACGCACATGAATAGCCGTTTAGGCTGGCTTGCAGTGCGCAAGTGCCGAAGCGAATTTCGTGCTGCGAAGGAATTTTCGCACCAGCATTCTCTGCGTCGATTCAATTTCGTTCAACGCAATGATTGGCCTCGCCATATGCTGACCAGCAGGAGTCTGAACTCACAGCGGGTAGCCGGCGAGGGATGAGGGCGGCCGTCGCCCCGGATCAGTAACAGCGGGCCGAGGGTCGCCTGACCGCGGCAGGAGGCCGCGATTGCGATCTCCGAAACACAGTTGGGAAGTCGATATTTGGGCAATTCGGGTTCCATCCGGGACAAAATTCCCCTCAAATGGGAAAAAATCGTCGCCGGATGCCCCTTTTTCGCCCTTTCGGAATGCTTAACGAAATTCCAACATAGTGTCGCCAGAGTCCTCCGAGGGTCCGCTTGAGGACCGATTTTATCTTCCATCTACCCGGTTTCCGATCGATCCATGCGCATCACACTTCTGCCCTTGCTGTTGCTCTCGCTGCTGGCCACCGCGCCGGCGCGCGCCGATCTGCGCATTACCCGGGATCACGGCGGCTATGTCACCGAATACAAGGCGAAATACGAGCGCATCCGCGACCGCAAGGAGCGCGTCATCATCGACGGCATCTGCAACTCGGCCTGCACCATGGTGTTCGGCATCGTGCCGATGAACAAAGTCTGCGTGACGCCGCGCGCCAGCCTCGGCTTCCACCAGGCCTATTACGACAAGGCCTTCACCTTCGGTATCAAGGTCACCAGTTCGGAAGGGACATCGGACCTGATGTCCTATTACCCGCGGCCGGTGAAGGACTGGATCAGCCGCAATGGCGGGCTGACCAACGAGATGAAGAAGATCAAGAACGGTACGGACATGTGGAAGATCGTCGACCCCTGTCCGGAAGAGTTTTTCTGATCCGCTCACGCCAGATCGATCGTCCCTGACATCACGGGGACGCAGCGGCCACCGATATAGGTCGCGGTCACCGTGCCGTTTTTCTTGTCAGCCTGCGCCTTCAGGATGCTCGGGCGTCCCATCTCCACGCCTTGCGCGATCGTCTTCGACAGCGAAAGGGTAGCCTCCGGGCGCAGGTGAGCGAGCAGGCCGATCAGCGCGACGTTGGCGGCGCCGGTTGCCGGGTCCTCGGGAATATTGAGATGCGGCGCAAACATCCG
Source organism: Bradyrhizobium sp. (assembly GCF_030646015.1). Lineage (GTDB taxonomy): Bacteria > Pseudomonadota > Alphaproteobacteria > Rhizobiales > Xanthobacteraceae > Bradyrhizobium. The sequence continues at coordinate 11,519 of NZ_JAUSLT010000192.1, read as the reverse complement.
GGCGCGGATATCGATGCCGGCCTCATGGACCTGGGTGTACAGCATGATGCTGACGGCCGGCTGCTTGCTGACTTCGAGGCGGAACACATCGCCGTTCGGGCTTGCCCCGAGCAGCGCGGTGCGGCTCTTCAGTTCGGCCAGAATGAACGGGGCGCCGCAGGACGCGATACGCGGGCGATGATGGATGGTCTCGATCTCGGCGAGCGGGATTCCGCAAGCCGATGCCACCAGTTCGCCCGCAATCTCCGCGCCCACCGAGAGCGGCTGCGGAGAGGCGATTTTCGAACCCACCACGATCGCGCCCTCCCGCAAGATCTCGATCGGGACCAGTCCGGCCTTCTCCTCGAAAATGACTCGGTTGCCGCCGACGGGCCGGCCGTAACTGGAGCCGGCGCGGGCCAGCACGAAAGCGGTGCCGACATTGGGATGGCCGGCAAACGGCATCTCGCTGCGCGGGGTGAAGATCCGCACTTCGGCCGTATGCGCGGCGTCCCTGGGCGGCAGCACGAAGGTCGTCTCCGCCAGATTGAACTCGGCGGCGATGGCCTGCATCTGCCCGGCCGACAGCCCCTCGGCGTTCAGGACAACGGCCAGCGGGTTGCCGACGAATTGCGTCCCGGTGAATACATCGACGGTCTGAAATTGCAGGCGCATCTCTCACGGTCCCCAGCAGGTCGCCACGCCCTGATCGGTTGGTCGATCCGGTGCGGTTCACGCCGAAACACGATTCCGGCCACCTTTCTTCGCAGCATACATCAACTTGTCCGCGCGCTCGATAGTGTCGGTGATGTTCTCGCCGGGCGTTGCGACGCATGTGCCGATGCTGACGGTGACAACAGCGCCGGTCCCGAGACCCGGATGGGGAATTTGCAGGTCGCTTACCGCGACGCGCAGTCGCTCGGCTACGGCGAGGGCTTCGGATCGATCCGCGGCCGGAAGAATAACGACGAACTCCTCCCCGCCGTACCGGACGACGATGTCGTCCGGTGACCGGAGGGCGCTTCGTATCGCCGCGGCGACCCGTTGCAGGCAACGGTCACCTTCAGCGTGCCCGCCCAGATCATTGAACAGCTTGAAGTGGTCGACGTCGATCATCAATACGCCGCTGCCAAGCGATGGGACGAGTGAGGTGGACCAGTTCTCGGTGAACCGGTCGAGGTAGCGCCGGTTGAAGACACCGGTCAGCGCGTCGGTGCTGGAAAGTTGCGACAGCCTGGCATTGGCTTTGTGCAGCTCGGCCGTTCGCGCGGCGTCGATGCGGCGCATCGCCAGAATTTCATTCATCCGGAGCTCTTCCTGTTTGCGAATGAACAGCGCGAGAATCGCGATCAGAACGCTGAATCCGACCAGATCGAGATTGACCAAGGTGCGCGGAAACTGCAGCGCTCCGGTGACGATCAGTGCGTACGCGGCGATCGCGACGGCTGTCATGATCTGCGTGGCGCGCCAGGGCAGGGACGCAAATACCGCCGCGGCAAAGATCGCGAATTGCGCGGCCATCATATACCGGCTCGCAATTGGCTCCTGCGCCCATTGGCCGAGGAGGGACGTTATGACCACGAGCGAAATCGTCGCGGCAGCGCTTGCCGCGGATTGCAAATGGCGGTTTCTCGACCAGACGTTGATACCGAGCCCGATCAGCACAAGCGGTGTCACCACGAACAGTCGCAGGCTGACGGCAGTTGAAAAGCCGTCACCCAGATTTTGCTGATCGATTGCAAGCACGGAAAGATTTGCCAGTGCGACCGCCACCAGCCATCGAAATTGCAGTCGGAGCCGGGCGTGGCGCGGGGCATCCGTCCAGGGACCCCGACTCGCGATATCGGCCCGATCGCCGCGAGGCGAGTATTCGTCGGGCGCGCGTTGGTCGGCGGAGGCCATGAAGTTGCTACCATCAGAAGATGTCAGCAACGACATGAGACCAAATTTGCTAAGGCATGATGATCGGCGCGCACTCGGCTGGAATATGACTAATGACTGGTGCGCGTGCTTCCTTCCCATCCGTATTTTCACGGGGCGTGGCCGGCGACCAGCCGACGGCTGGCAGCCGGCAATGGCTTTCGTGATCTCAGAACGTCACCACGCCGCGAATGGATTCGCCGCGCTTCATCAGTTCGAACGCGGTGTTGATCTCGGCCAGCGGCATCACATGGGTGATCATCGGATCGATCTCGATCTTGCCCTGCATGTACCAGTCGACGATCTTCGGCACGTCGGTGCGGCCGCGCGCGCCGCCGAAGGCGGTGCCTTTCCAGATCCGGCCGGTCACCAGCTGGAACGGGCGGGTTGAAATCTCCGCGCCCGAGGGTGCCACGCCGATCACGATCGACTGGCCCCAGCCGCGATGGCAGGCTTCCAGCGCCTGCCGCATCACGGTGACATTGCCGGTGCAATCGAAGGTGTAATCGGCGCCGCCGATCTGGTCGGCGCCCGATTTGGTCATGTCGACGAGGTGCGGGACGAGGTCCTTGCCGAGTTCCTTCGGGTTGACGAAATGCGTCATGCCAAAACGCTCGCCCCAGGCCTTGCGGTCGTTGTTGATATCGACCCCGATGATCATGTCGGCGCCGGCCAGCCGCAGGCCCTGCAGCACATTGAGCCCGATGCCGCCGAGCCCGAACACGATCGCCTTGGCGCCCTGTTCGACCTTTGCGGTGTTGATGACCGCGCCGATCCCGGTGGTGACGCCGCAGCCGATGTAGCAGACCTTGTCGAACGGCGCGTCCTCGCGGATTTTTGCCACCGCGATTTCCGGCAGCACCGTGAAATTGGCGAAGGTGGATGTGCCCATGTAGTGATGGATCGGCTTGCCGCCCATGGAAAAGCGCGAGGTGCCGTCGGGCATCAGGCCCTGGCCTTGGGTGGCGCGGATCGCGGTGCAGAGATTGGTCTTGCGCGACAGGCAGGACGGGCACTGCCGGCATTCCGGCGTGTACAGCGGAATGACGTGATCACCCTTCTTCACGCTGGTGACGCCGCGGCCGATGTCGACCACGACGCCGGCGCCCTCATGACCGAGAATCGCCGGAAACAATCCTTCGGGATCGGCGCCGGACAGCGTGAACTCATCGGTGTGGCAGACCCCGGTGGCCTTGATCTCGACCAGCACTTCGCCCTCGCGCGGGCCTTCGAGCTGCACGGTGGTGATTTCCAGCGGCTTGCCGGCAGCGACAGCGACGGCGGCACGAACATCCATGGTATTCCCTATCTCTTCGATCTGCGTTTTCCGGCGAGCGGGCCCGCGGGATTTACGATTGCCGGATAGCATATGTTCAGGCAATCACGCCTGCAAATGAACCGAGACTTCGAAAAAATGGCCGCGCGCGCGGCGCCGGCGATTTTTGTCGTGCTCTGGAGCACTGGCTTTATCGGTACCAAATACGTCCTGCACAATGCCGAGCCGCTGACTTATCTGGCGATCCGGATGGCGCTGGTGGTCGGGTTGATGGCGATCATCGTCGCGGTTGCCCGCCCGGTATGGCCCAACCGCTCACAGATCGGCCATAGCATCATCGCCGGCATTCTGGTGCACGGGTTCTATCTCGGCGGCACGGCGGTGGCGATTTCGCTTTCGATTCCGGCAGGGCTTTCAGCGTTGATCCCGGGGCTGCAGCCGATCCTGACCTCGACGCTGGCCAACCGCTGGCTCGGCGAACGCGTCACGCCGCTGCAATGGACCGGGCTGCTGCTCGGGCTCGCCGGCGTGGTGCTGATCCTGCACGATCGACCGATGGGCGGGCAGGCGGGCTGGGGCTGGCTGGCCTCGGGCGTGTCGCTGGTCAGCATCACCCTGGGCACGCTGTATCAGCGGCGCTATTGCAACAGCATCGACTGGCGTTCCGGCAATCTCGTGCAGTACGTCGCGGTCACGGTGCTGTTCGGCGCAGCTGCGTGGCTGTTCGAGAGCAATGTGGTGCACTGGACGCGGGAGTTCGTGCTGTCGGTGCTCTGGCTGGCGGTGGTGCTGTCGATCGGGTCGATCGGGCTGTTGTACTGGCTGATCCGGCGCCAGGCGGCGACCTCGGTGGCGAGCCTGTTCTATCTGGTACCGGCGGTGACCGCCATCATGGCCTATGTTCTGTTCGACGAGCGGCTCGATACCATCGCCATGATCGGCATGGTGGCCTGCGCCGCCGCGGTGTTCGTGGTCAACCGGCGGGCGTGAGCTTGGGGCCGGGCCTCAAAACAAGAGCCCCCGGGCTTTCACCCGGGGGCCATTGAGCGCGACGCCGGGAGGCGATCAGCGCTTCGACTTCCTGGCCTTCTTTTTCTTCTTGGTGGTTTTCTTGGCGGCTTTCTTCGCGGTCTTCTTGACGGCTTTCTTGGCCGACTTTTTCGCGGAAGATTTCTTGCCAGCTTTCTTGCCGGCCTTCTTGGCCTTCTTGGCCTTCTTCTTCGGCGCGGCCTTGGTCACGGCTTTCTTGACAGTTTTCTTGGCCTTCCTGGCGGTCTTCTTGACCTTCTTGGCCACCGTCTTGGCGGCTTCCGCGGTAGCCGTCGCGGCACTGCTCCCCGCATCCGTCACTTGATCGAGAACCGGTTTATCGTCGTCCATATCGTCCCCCAGTGTTGTCGAAGCCGCAACGATAGCCGGATTCTCAAATGTGTAAAGCGGACGCCGCGACTGCTCAACCACGACGGGTTTTCGCATAGGCTTCGAGCGCGCGCTCGCGCCCTCGTCTGTGATCGACGATCGGCTGCGGATAGGTCGTGCCGAGTTCCACGCCCGCGCCCTTGAGTTCGAGCGGCGCGGCACTCCATGGCTGATGGATCAGGCCCGCCGGCAATTGCCCGAGCTCGGGCACCCAGCGTCGGACATAGGTGCCGTCGGGATCAAACTTTTCGCCCTGCAGGATCGGATTGAACACGCGGAAATAGGGCGCGGCGTCGGCACCGGAGCCGGCCACCCATTGCCAGTTGGCGGGGTTGCTGCCGGCGTCGGCATCGACCAGCGTGTCCCAGAACCACTTCTCGCCACAGCGCCAGTCGATCAGCAGATGCTTGACCAGGAACGAGGCCACCACCATCCGCACCCGGTTGTGCATGGCGCCGGTGTGCCAGAGCTGGCGCATGCCGGCATCGACGATGGGATAGCCGGTCTGGCCGTGCTGCCACGCCCTCAATGCCTTATCGTCGTGCCTCCAGGGAAATGCGTCGAAGGACGGCTGCAGGTTGCGATCGGCGAGATCTGGTACGTCGAACAGCAGATGCCGGCAGAATTCGCGCCAGCCGACCTCGCTCAGGAACTTGTCGATGTCGCCTGCCAAAGCAGGCCGCGCGGCCGCGGCAAAGCGCGCGGCATGCCAGACCTGCCGCGGGCTGATCTCGCCAAAACGCAAATGCGGCGACAGTCCTGACGTGCCGTCGCGATCGGGCCGGTCGCGCTGGATCGAATAACCGGCCACCCCGGTTTCAAGAAATGCGTTGAGCCGGGCCTGCGCCGAACTCTCGCCCGGTTTCCAGCTCTGGCGCAGGCCGCCGGCCCAGTCGGGATGCGAGGGTTCGAGGCGCCATGTCTCGAGCCGCTCGCTCGCGACATCAGGGGCTGCAGCAAGCGTTGTCGGGGCCGGCAATGGCTTCGGCGGATCGCCTGACGATTGCACCCGCCGCCAGAACGGCGTGAATACCCGCAATCCCCGTCCTTCCTTGTTGCGGATGGAAGATGGGGTCGCCAGCAGGTCGCCGGGAAAGCCGTGGCCGGCAACGCCGATCGCTTGCAGGCTTGCAGCGACCTGTTCGGCGACGGCCCGGTGCGGCGCCTGCGCGATCTCATTCCAGAACACCGCCTCGGTGCCGGTCTCCCGCACCAGCGCCGCAATCACCTTGGCCGCAACTCCCCGCCGCAGCACCAGCTTCGAGCCGAGCGCGGTCAGGTCCGCCTGCAAGGCCCGGAGCGACTGCGCCAGCCACCAGCGCGCCGCGCCGCCGAGCGGGCGCAGTTGCGCGTTGCTGGTTTCGTCGAGGACGTAGAGGCAAATCACCGGCGCGCCGGTGCTTGAGGCGGCATGCAGGGCAGGGTGGTCGGAGAGGCGGAGATCGTCGCGAAACCAGACGATGCAGGGTGAAGCGAGTTTGCCGGTCATCATGTGCTCAACGCGGAAGGCGCCTGTTGGGTCCGCACGGCTCGCGCCGTTCCACTGAAACAAAAAGGGGATGCGCATGCATCCCCTTTTCTCCGGCGGATCGGTCGCCGACTACTTCGGCTGCGGCACGATCCGGAGATAGGGCTTTGGCGATTTCCAGCCCTGCGGATAGATCGTCTTGGCCTCGTCGTCGGTGACGGAGCCCGCGATGATCACGTCCTCGCCCTGTTTCCAGTCCGCCGGCGTCGCGACGCGGTGCTTGGCGGTCATCTGCAGCGAATCGATCACCCGCAGGATTTCTTGGAAATTGCGCCCGGTCGTCATCGGGTAAACCAGCACCAGCTTTATCTTTTTGTCCGGCCCGATGATGAACACGTTGCGGACCGTCAGGTTGTCGGCGGCGGTGCGCGTGGTGGGATCGCCCGAGGTCGAGGCCGGCAGCATGTCGTACAGCTTGGAGACGTTGAAATCGGTATCGCCGATCATCGGGTAATTCGGCGCTGCCCCCTGGGTTTCCAGGATGTCTTCGGACCATTTCGCGTGCCTGTCGACGGGATCGACGCTGAGCCCCATCAGCTTGACGCCGCGCTTGTCGAATTCCGGTTTCAGCTTGGCCAGCGCGCCGAGCTCGGTGGTGCAGACCGGGGTAAAATCCTTCGGGTGCGAGAACAAAAGCGCCCAGCTGCTGCCGATCCAGTCATGGAATTTGATTTTTCCCTCGGTGGTCTCAGCCTCGAAGTCCGGGGCAACAGCGCCAATCTGGAGAGCCATCTTACGACCTCATGTCATTCAAGTTACAGGTGAATTTGACCTTGCCATTATAGCGGGCGGCAGGCCTTAAGTGAACGGGCGCGCGGCAAAAGGGTCAATCCTTCTCCGCAGGCGGGAACTCGTAGCATCTTCTTGCGATCCGCGCTTGTGCGGCGAAAAGACCAACATGGCCGCTCCTGTCCGGGCCGCCCCGATATTGCCTGATATCGCGCCCAACACGCTCGGCCCGATGACGATGCCCGGAACCATGACGGAGGTCACAGCGACTAATTGGCAACTACTTAAAAATCTCGCGACCGAGGTTTTGATTCGTTAACCACTCGTTTACGCGCCCATGAAAATGCTGATCCAGAACAAGAAAATGAGAAGTGTACCAATGTCTGCCTCTACCGGAATGCTTGCCGACCGTATCGGCACCCTCGAACCGTCCAGGATTTCCTGCCGCGATAGCGCTGCGCTTGCCCTCACTGTGGTGCGCGATGGCGTGATCACCGGCGAAGGCCCCACCACCCGGGGCCGGGTTCATTTTTCCCGTGCGCTGGATGCCGATGACGCCGCCTGGTGCGCCCGCATCCTGACCGCGACCGCCGTCGAGCATCAGCCGGTCAGCCGCGCCGAAGCCGAAGCGCTGTTCGAGATCAACGACGCCGCTGCCGAGCGCAGCGACGAGGGCGTGTTCGACGATCTGCTGGCCAAGGCAGTCGTGCACCATGCGGCGTCCGCGTCCGGCCTTGCCGTGCCGCCGCGCACCGTCGCGCTGTCGCCGGACACCGCCATCGAAAGCTGGGCGCCGACCCAGGCCAACGTTGTCGATATCGCCGTCCTGCAGTGGCTCGCCAGCCAGATGCGCGGCAAGCGCCGCAGCAACCGTACCCTGATGCGGATGGTCGCTACCGTCGTCGGCGCCGCGGCGCTGCCGCTGGCGCACCTGCCGAACGTGTTCGACATCGGGATGTGAGCAGAGCGCCGTTGCGACGGCTTTCGGATTTGAATTTCTCTCAACGTCGTCCCCGCGAACGCGGGGACCCATACGCCGAGCCGTAGCGTTGCGGTTGATGTTAGAAGGCTTGTTGAAGCATTTCGCCATTGCATCAAGCTACCGGGATTATGGGTCCCCGCGTTCGCGGGGACGACGTGAGAGGGTTTAAGTCTTCAAAAGAAAGATACGACTTCGCGTTCTCGCGGCGCCATTCGCCCGAGGTTTGCCATCAACTTCACGCCCTCTCCAATCAGAGGGCGCGGGGAATGCCGGGCGCCCGATGCGCCCGATAGCCGCGTGTGCAATGGGTAGTGGTAGAAGGCACACGCGTTGTCAGGTCACACCGGAATCACCCGGCATTCCCCGCGCGAAGGTTTACGGCTTATACGTGATCTCCCCGGCGATCGGCTTTCTTGCCACCGTCGCCCGCGCGACTTAGCGCGAACTTGACACCAGCACCGAGGTGTCAGGACTACACGATTTCGCCATCCGCTTCAGGCGCCCTCGTCAGGAGCGCCATCCACGTCCACCGCATCCCCGACCCGCGCTGATGACGTTGCGCAACGCCCCTCTGAATGGGACGGGATGGCTATTGATATAGCCTGATCCTAACTTCTGGAAAACAGAAATATTTTTTGCTGGCGGGGCTTGACATGATTTCCGATAATCAGAAGTGATTTGCCCGACGGGTGGATTTGTTGAATGGGCTCAGGAAATTCGTGTTTGCGCGCGGGCAACAAAACTTCGTCGCCCCGGTCTCCGAGCGGCCGCCGATCTGCGCCATTTTAACCTCCCGATAACTGATTTTCCTAACGGCCTCTTGGTACCGGTTCCGCTACACCTTCACAGGTGGGGGATGGAAGATGTCGGGTGTTTCATCGGAAAGTGCCAGTTCGGGGAGTCGATGGCTGCCAAACGGCGGTCTGCGCCTTCGCGGAAGGCTCTTTCGTGGAAGACTTTTTCGTGGAAGACTTGGCGCGGTTCAGTGGCTCATTCTGTGCGGCGCCGCGCTCGTCATCGCGATCGCGTCGGGCACCGGATATCTCGCGCTCGAGTTCCGGGAGCGCGCGCTCGAGGCCAGCGAGCGCGAACTGACCAACAGCGCGCTGCTGCTGTCCCGTCATTTCGACCAGCAACTCGCCGATCTCCAGCATGTCCACGACGACGTCGTCGCCCACATGCAGGCTGGCAGCGTGAACACGGCCGACAGCTTCGAAAAGCAGATGTCGACGCTATCGGCGCATGAGATGCTGCGTACCAAACTCGCGGCGCTTCCGCATGTCGGTGGCTTGAATCTGTTCAACGTCAAGGGCCAGCTGATCAACTCATCCGAGATGTGGCCGGTGGCGGACGTGAGTGTCACGGACCGGCGCTATTTCCGCGAATTCACCTCCGGCAGGCCTACTCCCGATGTGATCGTCGAACCGGCGGTCAGCAAGGTGACGAAAGTCTGGACTACGATCTTTGCGCGCAAGATTACCGGCCGTAACGGCGAACTGATCGGCTTTGCGACCCGGGGCGTCGAACCCTCGCATTTCCTGAATTTCGTCGCTTCCCTGGCGCTGAACAGCGACACCACGATCTCGATGATTCACCGTGACGGCACCGTCATCGCCCGCTATCCGCAAGACGACAATCTCATCGGCAAGAACGTCAGCAAATCGCGCTCCTTCCAGCATGCACTGTCGGTGGATGGCAATGCTTCCGGGCGCTTCAAGCACTCGCCCGAGAGGGAGGAACGGATCGGTTCCATCCGGGCCCTGACAAATTTTCCGATCCTGATTGTCGCCTCAAACAACGTGTCGTCGGCGCTGGCCGATTGGCGGGCGCAGGCCAAGCTGCAGTTTTCCGCGGCACTTCTCGCTGTCATCGTCGTCATCGCCACGATCTATCTGATCGTTCGCCAGTTGAAGCGTCAGCATGCGGCCGCGCAGCGGCTGCTTTCCGAGAAGAGTCAGCATCTCGACTGCGCCATCAACAATATGACGCAGGGACTTCTGCTGTTCGACGCCTCGGGCCGCCTCGTCATCTGCAACCAGCGCTACATCGATATGTTCGGCATATCGCCTGAGGTCGCCAAGCCCGGCTGCCATCTGCGCGACCTCATCCGTCATCGCCAGGAAACGGGTTCGTTCGTCGGCGACGTCGATGCCTATTGCGCGAGATTTCTCGACCCGAAGGATGACCTGATCAACGACACCGTCATTTCGACTCCCGACGGCCGCATGATCCGGCTGATCTACAAGCGGTCGCCGGACGGCGGCTGGGCCACCACGATGGAAGACATCACCGAGCGGCGGCGTGTCGCGGCCAAGATCGAGCATCTCGCCCATTATGACGCATTGACCAACCTGCCGAACCGGACGCTTTTCCAGCGGCACGCGGAAGGATTGCTGCTTCAGACCTCCGACGTGCAATTCGCCATTCTCTACATCGACATCGATGAGTTCAAGCGCATCAACGACTCACTGGGCCATTTGATCGGCGATGAGTTCCTGAGGGGTGTATCGGGGCGCCTGCTCGAAGCCGTCGGACCGAGCGATTTCGTTGCACGGCTCGGTGGCGATGAGTTCGCCATCCTGCAGCGCGACGTCGTCTCCGACGACGATGTCGAGGCGCTGATCGTGAAGGTCTATCAGGCGCTGCGAACGCCGTTCGATTGCCTCGGCCACAGCCTCGGCAGCGACGCCAGCATCGGCATTGCCATCGCGCCGCGTCACGGGTCCGACCTGTTCGGACTGCTCAAGAGCGCCGATCTCGCGATGTACGCGGCGAAGGCGGCCGGCCGGCGGACCCATCGTTTCTTCGAGCCGTCGATGGAAGCGCAGGCCAACCTGCGCCGCGAACTCGAGCGGGATTTACGGACTGCGATCGCCCAGGGTGGTTTTGAGATCCACTACCAGCCGATTGTCGATCTGCGCAGCAACGCGATCACCGGATGCGAGGCGCTGTTGCGGTGGCGGCATCCGGTGCGCGGCATGGTCTCGCCGGCCGACTTCATTCCGGTGGCCGAGGAAACCGGCCTGATCGAGGAGATCGGGCAGTGGGTGCTGCGAACCGCCTGCGCCGAAGCGGCGGCGTGGCCTGCCCATATCCGCGTGGCCGTCAACGTTTCTCCCATCCAGTTCGGGTCGCCGACGCTGTCCCTGAAGGTCGCCGCCGCGCTCGCCGATACCGGTCTCGATCCGCACCGGCTGGAACTCGAAATCACCGAGGCGGTGCTGATTGCCGATGACGATGCGGCGCTGGTGGCGCTCAACCAGCTTCGCGCGCTCGGGGTTCACATCGCGCTGGACGATTTCGGCACCGGTTATTCGTCGCTGAGCTGCCTGCAGCGGTTTCCGTTCGACAAGATCAAGATCGACCGCAGCTTCGTCAAGGAGCTGACGCATGGCACGGGTTCGGCGTCCATCATCAAGGCCGTCGTCAGCATCGCCGCCGACCGCAACATGATCACGACCGCGGAAGGGGTCGAGACCGAACAGCAGCGCGATACCGTGCAGTCGCTCGGATGCACGCAGATGCAGGGCTACCTGTTCAGCGCCGCGCGCCCGGCGCATGAAATTCGAAGGATGCTGGGCGGCGGCGCGGGTACTGTCGCAGCGGTGGCGTGCGGGGCTCTTTTTGCCCCCCTCCCTCCACGCGCCCTTGCGCGTGGCGGGGAGGGGTCGGGGGTGGGGGCTAGC
>NZ_JAUSLT010000191.1 GCF_030646015.1 Bradyrhizobium sp. | reverse complement strand
CGAGGCGCGTTACAGGGAGCAGCTGTAGGAGACTTGTTCGGTCGAGCTATTCTTCACCCTCCCCTGAAGGGGGAGGGTCGACGCGAATGAAATGAGCGGCGGGGTGGGGTGACGGTCTCTCGTCTAGAACAGTGCCCGGGTTGAGAGATCACCCCACCCCGTCTCGCATCTTGCTTCGCGCGATGCGAGCCGACCCTCCCCCTCCAGGGGAGGGTAAGAAAAGCTAGTGCTCGCTCTCGAGCCCGCCGACATGCTTCTGGGTGTAGAGCTCGAGGCCGATGCGCTTGATGAGGTCGAGCTGGGTTTCGAGGAAGTCGATATGGTGCTCCTCGTCCTTCATCAGGCTCTCGAACAGGTCGCGGCTGACGTAATCCTTGACGCCGTGGCAGTAGGTCGCGGCTTCCTGGTAAAGCGTGCGGGCGCTGATCTCGGAGGCCAGATCGCACTCGATGATTTCCTTGACGTTCTGGCCGATCCGCAAGGGATCGAGCACCTGCAGGTTGGGAAAGCCGTCGAGGAACAGGATCCGGTCGGTGAACTTGTCGGCATGCTCCATCTCCTCGATGGATTCCTTGCGCCAGACCTTGGCCATATCCAGCAGGCCCCAGTTGTTGAGCAGCCGGTAATGCAGCCAGTACTGGTTGATGGCGGTGAGCTCGCTGCGGAGACCCTTGTTGAGGTATTCGATAACCTTCGCGTCGCCCTGCATGATGGTCTCCTCACGGGTAAGTGGCTCAGAACGCTTCTAAATTAGTTCACGCGCAGGAGCAAGGCTGTGCCGGGCGGAGCCGGCCGGCAAACGACAGTATCCAGGGATTCTTGGGGATTTCAGGAAGCCGCGAGCGCGAACTCGGTGTGGGCGTGGGCGTGCGGTTGCACGCTGGCCTGGCTGTGCGGGCATCCGGCGCCGCAGGACTTGGCGCAGGCGCCCAGGGCCTCGTCGATGATGGTCTTGATGGTGCGCGCGCATCGGCCGCATTCGGCGCTGCAACCGAGGCAACCATAGATCTGCTTGGCATTGCGGGGAAGGTCCTCCGCAGCGTTGACCGCACTGCGGACATCCTGGTCGCTGATGACGTTACAGGAACAAACAATCATGAAAACGGCAGGCCCATCGGTGATGCGTGACCCCACAGATATTGAAGGGCGCCGCGGGATGCAAAAGGAAAAGCCGTCTTTTCAAGCAATTCCAAACTGGCGCCGGGACAGACTAGAAGCGGTCTAAAAATCGCGGTTGCGATAGATCAAACGGCGCCAGGGCGTCCGCTGGTGCGCCGCAAAAAAGTGCCCCGCCAGCCCGATTCCCCGCCAAATCGGGCGTGTCCGTTCATTGATCATTCAAGCGAAATGTGGAACTTTTGCGCGAGACAGACCTCTCCCTGTCCCTGCTCCATGAGAAAGGTGAAGCCATGAGGAAGACATTGATGGCGCTCGCTGCCGTCGCCACCCTGGCTGTTTCAGCCGTGGCCGCGCCGCAAGCCGCCGAAGCGCGCAACGGCCGCATTGCCGCGGGTGTCGCGGCCGGACTGCTCGGCGGCGCCATTGTCGGCGGCGCGATCGCATCCCAGAACGGCTATTACGGGCCGGGTTATTACGGCCCGGGCTACGGCTATTACGGCCGGCCGGCCTATGTCGCGGAGCCCAGCTGCTTTGTGCAGCGGCAGCGATTCTGGGACGGTTATGGCTGGCGGGTTCGCAACGTTCAGGTCTGCGACTAAGCCCGTTCATCTTCATTACAAACCCGCGCAGCGTCCCGGAAACACGGTGTTTCCGGGACGTTTGTCGTTAACGGCCTGAAAAAGACCGTTTTTTCCGGCCACGAAGGCCCGAGCGTTTACCTTCGATTGACTGTTCTGCGCTTTCTATCGAGACGACCAGTTTCGAATACGGCGCGTCAAGTCACCCTAAACCCGGCGCCGCCGCCAGGCGCCATCGCCAGGAGAGCCTAGAAATGAAGAAGACTTTTGCTGCCTTCGTCGCGGCCGCAACGATTGCCGGTGCGCTCGTGACCGCGATGCCCGCAGCACAGGCGCAACATCGTCATTATCACGGTGGCGGCGGCGGCGGTGCCGGATTGGCGGCCGGCCTGATCGGCGGCGCCATCATCGGCGGCGCGATCGCCGCCAGCCGCCCGGCCTATGCGGTCCCGGCCCCGGTGTATGTCGACGACTACCCGGCCTGCCGTCTGGTGCGCGAGCGCTTCTGGGACGGTTACGGCTGGAGCTATCGCCGCGTCGAGGTCTGCAACTGATCTGACCGGCGCTGTCGGAATGATGACGTGATTTCGAACCCGGCCCATGCGGCCGGGTTCTTCTTTTCGCGGTCCTCATCCTGAGGAGCTTGCGAAGCAAGCGTCTCGAAGGATGGCAACAGGCTGGGTGCCAGATGGTTCGAGACGCCGCGCAAGCGCGCGGCTCCTCACCATGAGGGAGTATTTGCTTTTCACCGCGCCGCGCCGATCGAGCGCAGCACGGCTTCGCTCGGCCAGCAGTCCACCTTCAGCCCGGCGGATTTCTGGTAGGCGCCGAGCGCGGCGCGGGTCTTCATGCCCGCCTTGCCGTCCACCTTGTCGCTGTAGAGACCGATGCGCGTGAGGTGACGCTGCATCGCCTCGACCGAGGTGGTGCGCAATTGCGTCTGTGCGGACCATGGCGTCGCGAACGGGTGCGGGCTCACGATGCGGTCGGCGAGGTGGCCGACGAACAGCACGTACAGATCCGAGAAATTATATTCCTTGATGACGAAATAGTTCTTCGTGGTCAGGAACGCCGGACCGTAAATACCCTCCGGCTGCAGCAAGGAGGCCGGCTGCGCCTGCTCAGTCGCGCTGAGCTTTTGTCCGCGCACCGGCACGAAACCTTCGCGCAGCCACTGCCCGATCGGTTTTGTCACTTCGGGCACGCCCATGGTGCAATCGGCATTGGCAGGGGCGCGCACCTCATAGGCCCAGCGCAGGCCGGGCTGCCAGCCCTTGTTGACCAGTTGCTGCGCCGCGGAAGCCAGCGCGTCCGGCACCGAATGCCAGATGTCGCGGCGGCCGTCGCCATCGAGATCGATACCGTGCTTGCCGAGTTCGGACGGCAGGAACTGGGTGAGGCCGGTGGCGCCGGCCCAGGACGAGCGCAGATCCTTGCGCGTCACCTCGCCGTCGCCGATCAGCTTCAGCGCCTGGATGAATTCGACGCGATACTGTTCCTTGCGGCGGCCGACCCAGGCCTGCGTCGCCAGCACGCGCAATCCGTCATAGGGCAGCCTGTGGCGGCCATAATCGGTTTCGCGTCCCCAGATCGCCAGCACGACGCTGCCGGGCACGCCGAAGCGTGTTTCGATCGCGCCGAGCGTGGCGCGATGTTTTGCCATGAGCCTCTGCCCCTCGGCGGCCAGGCGCGCGATGCTGGCTTCCTTCACATAGTCGGCCGGCACCTGCACGAACTCGGCCTGCGACGGCGCGCCGGTGGCGGGACGTCCGGGCAGGATCAGATCGGGCAGTTTGTAATCCGGCTCGAGGCCGCGGGTCTCGGCCTCGAACACGGCGCGGGGGACGCCGGCGGCCTGCGCTTCCGGCCACAGCGAGGCGATGAACTGCGTGAAGCCCGAGTCCGCGGCGCGGACCGGCTGCAACGCGCCAAGCGACATCGCCGCCGCCACCAGGAGTGCTGCTATCGCGCGGTTTCGCAAAACCAGACTCCTGGCGAACGTCATACCGTCCATCAATGCTTGACGGCGTGCCTTGCTTCTTCGGTGGCAAGAGTCGACAGCCGGTCGACATAGGCGATGCCCATGGCCGACAGGATGAAGACCGTGTGGATGATGGTCTGCCACATCACGCCGGTCTCGGTGTAGTTGCCTTTTCCCGACCCCAGCGCGCCGGCCTCGATGAAGGTGCGTAGCAGATGGATCGACGAGATGCCGATGATCGCCATCGCGAGCTTGATCTTGAGCACGCTGGCGTTGACGTGGCTGAGCCATTCCGGCTCGTCGGGATGGCCCTGCAGATTGAGGCGGGAGACGAAAGTCTCGTAGCCGCCGACGATGACCATCACCAGCAGGTTGGAAATCATCACCACGTCGATCAGGCCCAGCACCGCCAGCATGATCTGCTGCTCGCTGAAGTCGAAGGCGTGAAGGAACAGGTGCCACAACTCCTTCAGGAACAGCACGACATAGACGCACTGCGCCACGATCAGCCCGACATACAGCGGCAGCTGCAGCCAGCGCGAGCCGAAGATCAGCATCGGGATCGGCCGCAATGCCGTTCTTAGAGCCTTGGGGGGCAGCGGTGTTTCCGGCGACATGGACATGGATCGGGGGTCTTTCTGGGGAGGGCTTCAGGTGGGTGAGTCGTGGTGGTTCTAGCACCGGATATATGGCACATTTTCGGGCTGACCGGGGCCAAGCGGCCATTTGGCGCAGGCGGGGATGCACCGGGGAAAGAACAGCCTAAGGCCGGGGATACGGCCCGACTTTCCCGAGCTTCACGCGTCGGTCAGATCGAGGCGCCGCTCGATCCGCTCGATCCGGACGTCCATCCGATCCAGCCGGCACGACATGGTAGCGTACTGGTTCTCGAGATTGCCGGCACCCTGCAATATCTCGCGGGCATCGTCGCGGATATCATCGATCGCGCGACGGACGTATCGCAAATGCTCAAGGACGATGTTGTCCGTCTCGGCCATCCGCAGATCATATCATGACACCAGGCAAGTGTGAACCGGGACACGACCCTGGCGACGCCGCCGACGGTCTGCGCTTGCACTCAGCAACGTCATTGCGAGCCAGCGGGTCTCGCGAAGCGCCGCCAGCTCGTCGTCCCTGCGAACGCAGGGACCCATAATCCCGGTCGTCTGTTGTGGAGCGTGACGCTTCAACAAGGCCACTGACACTTCCCGTAACCATGACTGCCGCGGCGTATGGGTCCCGGATCTGCGCTCGCGATGCTCGCTTGTCCGGGACGACGAGCTTTCAAATCCAAACACCGAACACACGTCCGCGATCTCGCGGCACGGATAGCCCGAGGTTTGCCTGTCGTTCTCTCCCTTGAACAAGGGAGCAGGGAATGCCGGATGCGCGCTGCACCCGCGGTCTCGTGTGCAAAATGCACGAGTAAAAACGCACACGAGCATACAGGGCAGCGGAGAACATCCGACATTCCCTGCGCAATGGCTTTACGGCTTATGTCGCGCTCACCCCGGAGTATCGGGCTCTTCTCGCCTCCGTCGCCTGCGGAAACCCGCTCATCCGCGCCCGGTCGGGCCGACGTGCCTTCCGCAGACTTGATGCCGACCACTGAGGCATCGGGTCCACACGATTTTGCCGTACGCTCCGGCACCGCTCGTCTGCACGTCCTGAAGACCGCTCACGGAGTTTATCCCGCCCTGCTGTCCTTTTCCGCGCACGATGCCGCCGCGTCCACCGCAACTCCTGCCCCAACGTTCGGTAACGATGGCCAACGCCCCTTCCTCGGGGACAGGATGGGGCGATTCATAAGGGTGATTTGGGTTTCTGGAAAAGCGAAATTTTACCCGTCGGGTTAATTTGTCGCAGGGGCGGATCGAGTGAGTTCGATTCCCTCCCTCTCCGCCATCATAATCGTATAACGTATTGTTTTTATTGAATTTTATCTTTGGAAAAGGGATGCGGTCCCCAAACCAGCCCCCAAATGAGAAGCTCGCCATGTCCGCAAAGTACGCCGCCCTTGTCGGCCTGACGACTAGCGCTCTAATGGCGATTACCGATGTTTCTGTTGCTCAGAGTGCCGTTGAGAAGGCACGGCAAGCACGAACAATGTGGTCGGCGTTTCAGTGCGGCATTTACGCAGAGATGTCAGGCGAGAGGCAAGAACAGGCCCGTTTGTTCGTTGTCGGCATCAAGGCTGGCCGTGACTTCATCGATGCCATAAACAAGAACCAAATTCCGCCTGAAGTAGCGAAGCGGGAAGTGCCAATCGGAGTGAACTTGGTGTTTGGCGGACCAACACCCGACTTCATCCTCGGCCGAATTTTTGAGAGCGCATCAAATGACGCCTTCGATGACGTCGTCAAAAAGGATAATGGAATCGCTCTCGAAAACTCGAAGTGGATTATGGACAGTGAACTTCGTAAAGCCAAAGCCAAAACGCAATATCTCAAGGGCAACTGCGTCATCGTAAAGTGACGCCTTAGCGAGTAGCGGGGCAGGCGGCGCTCTAACGGGCGTTCGACGGAGCCTCGCGCAGCTTCCTGACAGGAGGGGCACCATGGCGACAGTAACCTTCACCAACAACAATAATCCAAATCCCGGGCTCGAAGATGTGCTTGTCAGGAACGGGGCAGTCACTGCTGCCGCATCCACGTTCGAAATCACCAATAACACTGGTGGTCCACTGGACGGGTTTAGCTTCTCATTCTTCAGCGCAGCGTCAAACTTCACTTACAATGGCACGACTCCAACAGGCGGCACTGTCACCAGCGTTACGGTTTACGACGACCAGATGAACGTTATCGCTACCATCTCTGGGATTCCCGATCGAAGCCTTTTAGGCTTCTGGAGCGCTCTTCAAGGTGGCACCGCAATCAGTGCCTTGACGCACTTGCTAGGCAGTCAAAGCAACAAATACGTTGGCTCAAATGGCGACGATCACCTAACGTCATTCTGTGCCATTGCAGATGATCGTCTAGATGGTGGAGCAGGAAACGATGTTTTGATCGGCGGCCGAGGTTCCGATTGGTTGGTTGGCGGCCAAGGCGATGACACTTACATTTTCGCCGCAAATGAATTCGATGGCGATGATATCATCCATGGATCGGGCTTGGACACGGCTCGATTTACCGGCAGCAATACAATTACTTCTGGTGATTCGTTCGAAGTCGAACGTGTTCAGTTCGCTGGTGCCCTGTCACTAACCTTTGATTTTGGGTTTAATAGAGACTTTTTCGATTTCACTGTGATCGGCGACGGACACGTAAATCGAATTAAGATTTCAGTTGTCGACGGAACTCAATTCACCCTTGAAGATCTTGGATTCCAATCATGGAGCGCCACAGCGGATACGGTGACCATCAACGGTTCGTCCAGTAATGACGACATTACTGGCAGCAACGTCGGCGACGTCATCAGCGGTTTTGCCGGACGTGACATGCTATTCGGCCGCGCAGGCAACGACGTCCTCAAAGGCGGGGCCGGCGTCGATTTTCTCGACGGCGGAAGTGGCAACGACATTCTTCTTGGTGAAGCGGGCATTGACATCCTCGATGGCGGATCGGGCAACGATACTCTCGACGGCGGTACGGAAGCCGACACAATCGATGGCGGATCGGGCAATGACATCCTCAAAGGAAGGGCCGGTGCCGATCATCTCGACGGCGGAATCGGCAACGACACTCTATTCGGTGAAGCGGGCATTGACATCCTCGATGGTGGATCGGGCAACGATACTCTCGACGGCGGGACGGAAGCCGACACAATCGATGGCGGATCGGGCAACGACATTCTCAAAGGCGGAGCCGGTGCCGATAACCTTGATGGCGGTTCTGGCAACGATACGCTGGCCGGCGGCGCTGGATACGATATTCTTACCGGAGGCAGCGGCAGAGATAACTTTCTCTTCAACACATCGCTGAGGTACAGCCGCGACCAGATCACCGATTTTTCGGTGGCCGACGACACAATCCGACTGGACAACGCCGTCTTTACCAAGCTTGGCGGCGGCGTGCTGGCGGCGAATGCGTTCGTAATCGGCGAAGAGGCCCAGGATGCCGCCGACCGGATCATCTACAACAAGGCGACCGGCGATCTGTTCTACGATACAGATGGAACTGGTTCCGTCGCTGCGGTGAAATTTGCCGAACTCGATGCCGGGCTTGCCCTGACACGATGGGACTTTTTTGTTGTGTAAACATCGTTGACGGGAGCACAGCCCGGCAGACCCTGCCAACTCCAATTCCGGGTTCGAATCCGGCCGGCCTGCCACCGTGGGATTACCTATGCCAGCGATCCAATTGTTCAAAAGTGTTAGCGGCTGTCCGCCTCGATGTTGACGTCTAGCCGACATCCAAAGCGGGAGCGGCGCGGATCAGCGTAGAAATCTCGCGTCGTCTAGCAATACTCTCTGCCGTACAGCGCCCGCGCTTGACCGCACTCCGATCTGCCTTTTGGTGTTGTGTTTCTAAATCGAAATCTCTTGGCTAACTTGAAACCGCCCGTTGATTTATAAGAAGAAATCTTTTCCGAGTTTCGCGGCGAGTGCGGCGCATCCGTAGTCCAAAATATCCTCATAGTGGTCGTATCGAGCGACGTGGCGGTCGTACGTCGCCCATCGCATCCATTTCGGTTTTGGCGGCAAATCCCATTCGTCCGGATCGAGGCCAGCGATCGAACATAGTCGAGAATTAATCTTTGCCTTTCCCGCGTGGGCTCGGCTTGTCGGATCGTTAAATTGGCTTTGGTATGCAACTTGTCGGCCCCAGGTCTGCCGGCTGCAAAATCGGCTCGCGCCGGATGGCTTCCAAAGCACCGATGCGGGCCGGTTCATGATTGGACACATGAAGTACCATTGCCGCCCACCGAAATGACGCGGACGGGAAACGAGAATAATCCACTGATCGAGGCTGCCAAGCTGGATGCGAAACCAGCCTTCGTCCTTGCCGCTCATATCCGCGCCAATCGTGCCGGTGGCAATTTCGCCCCAATATGAGTGTGTCCATTTAATTCCACGTCCGCCGATGTTCGCGCCGCGTCGGACGAATCCCTGTCGAGCGAGCCGGTTCAAATCCAGCTTCAGTCCATCCTGCAAGCAAACCCGTTCGCGTGGTCGAGGCATTCTGGCAACCCTCCGGGTTGGCGGCAACGTAGTTTTGCAAATCCTAGAACGTTTCCAAAAGAGCGTTCCTGATCCGTCTGCAAAGGTCGGGATCGGACGCCCATTCGCACTCGACGCTATTGATCCGGCCCCTCTGCTGGCTGCGTTGATGAGATATAGTTTCTTTTCGAGTCATCCTCCGCGAGCCGGATGGTTCAACGACAGTGCAATTGTCGTTGCCGTGACAGACCGTAGTTTCTGCGCGAGCCTCGGTGAGTTCGGTCGAAACAATCACAATGGCGGCGAGCGCCCCAACGCGAACCCACCACCGAACTATTCCATTCGAATTGGCAACCGTGCCGGCTCGCGTCGAAATAGTCATTGAGGAATTCTCCTGATTGCGGGTTATGCCCTATGGTAAACTATATGTGTGCCTTAAATTGATACCGCGACTGCCGCCAAAGGTGTCCTCACGGTGTCAATCGGAGGCACCGTGAGGCTGTTTTCACCCCTTTTCATGCCGCGCGCTGGCTCTGATTTGATCCCGCGACGGGATATTTTGATACCGCGTTTTGTTTTTCGCGCCCCCACCGCATGAACGCCTTGCTCGGCAATTCGCCGGTCTCTTGATTTCTTGCAAGGCAAAGAAAGCACCAACTGAGAATGCAAAGAATTAGACCAGTCACGTGACGAGCGGAGGATAAACGGGCCGCTAATATCCCTCCGTTCACTGGCTACAAGGCGCAGGCCGAGGTTCCGGATGGTGGTGCCATGGCTACAAGTACGGCGCGGCCTAAAACAGATGCGCTGGCTTCACACATTACCCGCGAAACGATATCGCCTGATTTCTCAAATTCACGGGCCAGCGATTCAAATTGAGCCTGGACTTGCTGTAGCGTGGCAATCGGAAAAAGAACATGGGTGTCTTCCAATGTCGCATCGCGGGACCTAATTGCCAACAATTGGGCCTCTGCCTGCTCGGCGCGGACCAATAGCTGATCCCTTTCCGTTTTCGCTACCATGATTGCCGTGTCCAATTGCAGACTGTTTTGGTCCAACGAAACCATAAGGTCCCTAGCTTGCGTTTCGAGGCCGGAACATTTGCCTTCGAGCGTTTTGATTAGTTCGAGATTGGTTTGGTTCTGAGCGTGTTCTGCTCGAAGCAGGTCTTTCGATTTGGTTAGCGAGGTTTCGAGGCCAGCGCATTTGCCTTCGAGCGTTTTGATTAGTTCGAGATTGGCTTGGTTCTGAGCGTGTTCTGCTCGAAGTAGGTCCTTTGATTTCGTTAGCGAGGCTTCGAGGCCAGCGCATTTACCTTCGAGCGTTTTGATTAGTTCGAGATTGGCTTGGTTCTGAGCGTGTTCTGCTCGAAGGAGGTCTTTGAATTGACTAAAGAGCTTTTCCTGCATTTCGAGAACATCTGCGGCGCGGAGTAAAGTTTTTGTAGTGTCTCCAGTGGGCAACATAAATTTTGCGAAATTGCGCAAAACAGTTGCGATTCGAGTGAGTTCAACGGTC
>NZ_JAUSLT010000188.1 GCF_030646015.1 Bradyrhizobium sp. | reverse complement strand
GGCATGAAGATGCTGGCGGAAGACATCGAAGCCGGACACGGCACGCTGCGGATCCGCCAGTCCGACCCTGCCAATCTCGAGGTCGGGGTCAACATGGCGACGACGCCGGGCAAGGTGATTTTCCAGAACGAGCTGATGCAGCTGATCCAGTACATGCCGACGACGGAGACCGTGCTGCGCACGCCGCTGCTGATCGTGCCGCCATGGATCAACAAGTTCTACATTCTCGATCTCAAGCCGGAGAAATCCTACATCAAGTGGTGCGTCGATCAGGGCATCACCGTGTTCGTGATCTCGTGGGTCAACCCGGACAAGAAGCTCGGCAACAAGACCTTCGAAGACTACATGAAGCAGGGCCCGCTCGCGGCGATGGACGTGATCGAACGGGTGACCGGCGAGATGAAGGTTCATACCGCCGGCTATTGCGTCGGCGGCACGCTGCTCGCCTCGACGCTGGCTTGGCTGGCGGAAAAGCGCCGCCAGCGCGTGACATCCGCCACCTTCTTCGCCGCCCAGGTCGACTTCACCCATGCCGGCGACCTCCTGGTGTTCGTCGACGAAGACCAGATTTCGGCGATGGAGCGCGACATGCAGGCGGCGGGCGTGCTCGAAGGCAGCAAGATGGCAATGGCCTTCAACATGCTGCGCTCCAACGACCTGATCTGGTCGTATGTTGTCAGCAACTACCTGAAGGGACAGCCGCCCTCCGCGTTCGATCTGCTGCACTGGAATTCGGACGCCACAAGGATGCCGGCGGCGAACCATTCCTACTATTTGCGCAACTGCTACCTGGAGAACCGGCTGTCCGCGGGCACCATGGTGCTGGACAACACGCTGCTCGACCTGTCGAAAGTGAAGGTGCCAGTCTACAATCTGGCGACCCGCGAGGATCACATCGCGCCAGCGGATTCGGTGCTGTACGGCTCGCAATTCTTCGGCGGCCCGGTGAAATACGTGCTGTCCGGATCCGGCCATATCGCCGGCGTGGTCAACCCGCCGGCGTCGGGCAAATATCAATACTGGACCAACGACAATATCCGGGACGTTTCGCTCGCGGACTGGCTCAAGGGCGCCCAGGAGCACAAGGGTTCGTGGTGGCCGGACTGGCGCCAATGGCTCGAAAGCATCGACGCCGAGACGGTTCCGGCGCGGCCTGTCGGCTCCGAGGCGATGCCGCCGATCGAAGACGCGCCCGGCAGCTACGTCCGGGTTCGCGCGTAGCGCAATCTTCCGCGATTAGGCTATAACCATCCCGGCCCCGTGGCCCGGATTCGCAATTGAGTGAGGGGGAACCTATGACGCGTGAAATATTCTGGCTGACGCTGACGGTGATTTTGACCGGCGTGATGTGGATCCCCTACGTGCTCAACCGCTGCCAGATTCGCGGCCTCTCCGGCGCGATGGCCAATCCGTCGCGCAACGACAAGCCGCATGCCGAATGGGCCAATCGCATGATGTTCGCGCATGACAATGCGGTCGAGAACCTCATCATCTTCGCGCCGCTGGTGCTGATCCTGGCGCAGATCGACTATTCGACGAAATGGACCGTGTATGCCTGTGCGGTGTATTTCTGGTCCCGCGTCGCCCATCTGATCGTCTACACGATCGGCCTGCCGGTGTTCCGCACGCTGGCCTTTACCGTCGGCTTCTTCGCCCAGGTCGTGCTGGCGCTGGCGATTTTCCAGTTCGTGTAACGCGTGCCCCGGACGCGGTGCAGCGCGGTGCGCCGCAGAGCCTGGATCAACGCCCAGCGAGTGCGGCAGCAATCTGACCGGCAACATCGGCGTCGTCGAGATACCCACCGATGCCATGCCGGTTGTCGGTGTGATTGTTCACAAACGGATAGTTCCTGACTGGCGGCTTGATACCGAAATTCTCGGCAGTGAGTGGATAGAGCGCGACGACATCGCGGTCGTCATATGCATTGTACCAGTCCTTGACCCCCGCGGGCATCGTAAGCGGTGTCCTGAGCTGGTTGCGTATCGCACGGATTCCAAGCGGCGATCCGACCGTTATCAAGCGCAGCACCGAATTGCCGGCGTGTTCGCGCAGCACCTCATAGGCGACGACCGAACCAAGGGAGTGCCCGACGACGACGGTGGGCTCTCCGGTTAGTTTGGCCGCGACAATCCTGTTGATCTCGCGTCGCGTTCGGGAATCATTGACATAAACAAAGACGTCCCGAAGCACCTTGCCGATGCTGTAGTTCGAAACGCCGGGGACACGACGATCGACGGCACGGATGACGGCCTGCACCCACTCCCAATTTTGCGGACCGCGCTCCTGCGGTCCCGGCGCCATTTCGTTTTCGATCTCGCGATCAGTGACCTTGTCGTCACCGCTAAGCTGGACCGCCACGTCTTCGAGAAACGCCGCATAGTCGCCGTCCCCTGCGCCGCCGCGCGTGGCGACGTCATCGGCCGGCGGCAAATCGTGACGCGCCAGTTGCTTCATGAGTTCGTCGCCGTAGAACGGGGCATCGATTCGGAGGCCAGCCGGCGCGCTGACGCCGGCGCCCGAGAAACCGCGGCGAAGCGCATTCATCCACTCGTCCTCGATGATTTCCGACGACTTGCCTTCTTGCGCCCGGCCGTGGATCAGCAGCAGTCTCATTGGAATTCGCCTCGCTCCATGGCGTTTCGCAGGAGTTGGACGCCATGCGGCGCGAATGTGGTCCACAGCGCCGGCAGCAACCAGTTTCGTGCCTCACGTGCGGCTTGCGGCAATTGGGCGTCTCGCACCGCCAGCAGTGACCAGCCCTGTCGCAGCATCGGACAGAATGGCAGAATCGGAAGATCCTTTGCGGGATCCGGGCCGGCTTCGCGCGGACCAACCCCCCGGCGCGCCAGCATGGCGACGTCGAACAACTCCGCTTTCAGATCGGCACGCATGTATTGCAGGACGGATTCGACATCCGCTTCGAGACCGGCGCTGGCATAGGCGTAGGCGGCGTACAAACCGAGAGTCGGATCGAACACCTTGAGTTTTCGTACCTTGTCTGCAAAAGACTGTGCTTCCTGAGGCGCAATCCGAAACACGCCGAGACCGGCGGCGGCCGCCACCGCAGCGCGCAATGCCTCAACATCCTCCCGTACCGTTTGATATTCATTCCATCGCGTACTGTTTGCGGAAGGAACGTAGTTGACGTTGGTGACGACACCATCGTCGACGAAGATGTGCCCAATGTAGCCACGCAGTCCCGGTAACACCGTGCCCTTGCCGTCGTCGAATTCGATCAACACACTGGCCGAGGCAGCATCGATACGTACGGGCTGAAGACGCACGAGTTGATTGCCGAGGAGTTCGGCTGGAAAATGCGGGGAATTCGCCATGACGACGCGGGCCCCGTTCACCGCGAACCCGGTCTGCGTCTCCAAGTGGTCGACCGGGGCTTGACCCGAGTAGCGGACGATCGCGTCTGAAATGCCGACGCCATCGCCCTTTTCCCGCGCAACTGCCGCTGCAGCACGCGCACCCTGCCCCTGCGTGGCGACTTCGATGGCCTGGCGAGCCAGCGCTGCGACCGAGGGGGTGGGCGTCCTCTGGCGTTCAGGTTTTCGTTCGAGCGGCTGGCGTGGGCGCGAACCGCGGTGGCGGCGAAGTTCAAATAGCCCTTTATCCAGCCTGCTCATCGACTCCAGGCCGGGAAGATCAAGATCCGGCTCGACGATGAGACCCTTTGGTGCGCGCTCGACGCGACCGACATAAGCCTGGACCGATTCCAGGATGAATTCCGGAGTTTGTCCGGCCTTCGGCATTTCGTCCGATGCCGCGTCCTCGATCAGGTCGCGAACCAGATCCCTCAGCTTTCGATTTGTCACCACCTCGATGAGGTTGCCGTTCTCGGGTACCTTGTCGACAAACGCGGACGGCGGCTCGTAATAGCCCTTCATGAATTCCCGGGTAAATATGCCTCCACGGCGCGCCTTGTCGTTCGCATTTGCGGCCTCGACAGCGACCAGCGACGGCAGCGTCGCGAACAGGCGATCGATCTCCGGCCGGGTGGGCCGCCTGAGTGGCAAATTGGGAAAGATCGAGCCGCCGTCAACACGGCTGCTCTGCATCCCGGAGGGGATCGACCGGCAGGCATCCGAGATGAATACAACGCTGGTAAGCCCGCTTTCCCGCGCGGCCATCACCGAAGCCTCCACCGAGATCGCCTCGCTGGCATTATTCGGGGCGCCCGAGAGCAGCCAGACTTCGGAGCCGCCATTCTGGAGGCCATGGCCGGCAAAATAGATCACGATTTGCGAATAGGTCGCGGCCGTAACGATGCGCTCGACTTCCGTAAAAATGCCGGCGAACGTGACCGGTTCCTTTTCGTCGGTGAACGCCTTTACCTCGAAGCCCTGTTTAGCGATCCAGGCGGCAAATGCCTTTGCATCATTCACCGCGCCCTGCAGAGGCGCCGGGGCCCTTGGCTTGTTCACGCCGATTACGATGGCTATGCGCGACATTCCATCCCCCATCTGCGGCAACAGAGTGCCACGGCGAGATGGACGATTCAACTGAAGGTCGCAAACCGACCCGGTTCGGCTTCGGTGACCAAACCCTGGAGAATGGGATCAGAGGTCCTTCCGCGCCACCACGAACAGCATCTCGGCCCATTCGTTGTCAAAACCCCTGACTTCGCCCTTCTCGATCGCCAGTGAACTCCAGCGGCCCGCGCTGGCATAGGTATCGCGCAGCCATTCCGGCGATGGATAATTGTAGTAGCGATTGAGGGTATCCCGGCCGTCTTCCTCGCCGGCCTTGAAGCTGGCGTAGAAATGGCCGCCGGGCTTCAGCGCGCGCCAGATCAGCGTCAGTACGTGCTGAAGCTCCGCTCGCGGGACATGCAGCAGACAGGCATTGGCCCAGACGCCGTCATAGGCTTCGACCTTGTCGAGGTCATGGAACAGCAGCGTCTCGACGGGGCGGCCGAGCCGGCGCGATGCCTCAGCCGCCAGTTCCGGCGAACCGTCGGTGGGACGAACATCGAATCCCGCGGCCAGCATTTGTGCGGAATCGGCGCCGGCGCCGCATCCGAGTTCAAGAATGCTCGCCCCTGGCGGCAGCACCGCGAGAAAGCGGTTGATCCGTGTCTGACGCGAGGTGATCTCGCGCCCGGCATAGGCCTGCGCGTTGCTGCGGTAGAACTGAAGCGTATCCTCGTCCACGGCGACTCCTCAAATCACGGAAACAGCGCGATCTGCTCCAGCCCGGCGGTTTCAGGAAGCCCGAACATCAGATTCATGTTCTGGATCGCCTGCCCTGCCGAACCCTTGACCAGATTGTCGAGCACCGAAATGACGATGGCGCGATTCTTGATGCGGTCGGCGAACACGCCGATCTGAACATAATTCGAACCCCGCACATTCTGGGTCTGCGGCAGCACGCCCTTTTTCGCGACATGCACGAACGGTTCGTCCTTGTAGGCCGCGACCAGCGCCGCGCGCAGATCGTCCGCGCTGCCGCCATTGAGTTTGACATAGGACGTACAGAGTTCGCCCCGGCTCATCGGAATGAGATGCGGCGTGAAATTGACCGTCACGGCTGAGCCGGCCGCGACG
Source organism: Bradyrhizobium sp. (assembly GCF_030646015.1). Taxonomy (GTDB): domain Bacteria; phylum Pseudomonadota; class Alphaproteobacteria; order Rhizobiales; family Xanthobacteraceae; genus Bradyrhizobium. The sequence continues at coordinate 21,950 of NZ_JAUSLT010000188.1, read as the reverse complement.
CCGATCTCCTGCTCGATCTCCGGCGAGTGCCGATGGGTGCCGACCGAATAGGGCGAGAGCCCCTCGCCGGCTTCGCTGAACAGCGTGTTCTGCTTCAGCCCGCGGCCGGCGCCGGTGACGCCGGATTTGGCGTCGATCACGATGTCGTCGACGTCGATCAGCTTGGCCTTCGCGAGCGGCACCAGCGCCAGCAGCGCCGCGGTCGGATAGCAGCCGGGACAGGCAACCAGCCGCGCCGCCGCGATCTTCTCGCGGTAAAATTCGGTGAGGCCGTAGACGGCTTCGCCCTGCAGCTTCGGCGCACGGTGCTCGTGGCCATACCATTGCGCGTAGGTGTTCATGTCGCGCAGCCGGAAATCCGCCGACATGTCGAGGATCTTGATGGCGGGATTGGCTGATAGCACCGCGGCGATGATTTCCTGCGTAGTGCCGTGCGGCAGCCCGCACAACACCGCGTCGAGCCCGCTCCAGTCGACCTTTTCCCATTCCACCAGTTTCGGCAGGTCCAGCATGAAGAAATGCGGAAACACCTCTGCCATCGCCTTGCCGGCATGGGTGTTGGCGGTGAGCGCGGTGATTTCGGCATTGGGATGCCGCGCCAGCAGGCGCACCGCGTCGGCGCCGGTGTAGCCGGACGCGCCCAGAATGCCGATCTTCTTCTTGCTGCTCATCACATCGCTCCTTCTGACGTCGTCTTAGCATTCAATTGTGTCGGCTGGCTCTCGAACAATTGCGGACGCAACCCGCGCATTTCGCTAGCCAGAATTTGGGCCGCGGCCTCCTTCTGCCCGGACAGCGCGGTCGCAATGGCGACGTGGTCGGTATCGGATTTGTGCTGGTTGAGCTTGAAACTGCCCTCGACCGCTTCCACCGTCATGACCAGACCCACGATGGCTTTCTTCATCGCATCCAGGCGCCCTGCCGTCATCTTCGACGCCAGCCAGGGCGGTTTCGGCGCCAGCCAGTTTTCGAACTTTGCGCTCAGCGCGTCGAGATGGCGGCCGAGTTCATCGTCGGACTGTTTTCGCACGGTGCCGGTCAAATGCACGGTCTGATACAGCCAGGTCGGCACCTGATCCGGCGACGCGTACCAGTCGGGCGACACGTAGGCGTCGGCGCCGTTCACGGCCATCAGCCAGGACGTGGTTCCGTCGGCAAGGCCCGCCAGCGCGTTATGGCGCGCGACATGGAACGCCGCCCGCGGCGTGCCGTCGTCGGCATAGTCGAGGTAAAACGGCAGTGACGAGGCGACCGGCTTGGCGCCGTCCCAGGCGCAGACCGTGCCGAATCCACGTGCTTCCGCAAACGCGAGGCTGGCGGCGCGATCGGGCTTGAACATCGGGGGCGTATACATGGCGAACTCCGGCTGGACATAGGAGCCGCCGGGGTCAGATCACGCTGGCAAGGATGAGGAAAATGCCGCGGATCGGGTCCGGCGGCAGGGGCGACAATCTCAGACGTAGACGTCCGCCCATACCGCAGAGGTGCGGCGGCGGCGAGCGATTGACATGGTCACAGCGTTGATCATGGCCGCGGGCTATAAGGCCCGGCGGTTTCCCGGTCAAGCCAAAACACAATGGCCGCCCGCGCGGGCGGCCTTTGCTCGGATGTGGGGCGGAACGGCCGGATCAGATCACCGGGCTCCACGGCGCCGGCACCAGCCGGTAGCCGTTGCCATCCTTCTCGACATAACCATTGGCCGGGAACGGATAGTGGAAGCCCTGGACCCGCATCTTGTCGGCCACCAGCATGTCGTAGACCTTGCGGCGGGTCGCTTCCGCCATCGCCGGGTCCTGGTCGAACATCAAATGCCAACCTGGATTGTTGACGAACAGCGCCGGAAGGTTGGTGACGTCGGACTGGATGAACACCTTGTCGGAACCGGACGACAGAATGAACGAGGTGTGGCCCGGCGTGTGGCCGAACGAAGCCACCGATTGCAGCCCGGGCGCGACGTCCTTACCCATTTCGTAGGGCGTCACCTTCTTCTTCAATCCCGCGTCGAAAACGCGACGGGCATTGGCGAATACGCCCTTCATGCGGTCGGTGGTCTGCTTGGCCATCTCGCCGTCGTCCATGAAGTACTTCCACTCGGCGGCCGGCACCAGCACTTCGGCATTCGGGAATGCCAGCACATTGTCTGCCGTCAGCAGGCCGTTGATGTGGTCGCCGTGAAAATGCGAGATGACCACGATGTCGACGGCCTTGGGATCGAGCCCGGCGGCGGCCATGTTGCTGGCGAACTGCCCGACATTGCCCTTGCTCGATGCAAAGGCAGCCGGACCGTTACCGGTGTCGACGACCACGAGCTTGCCGCCGGTATTGATGACCAGCGGCGCGAACTGGATGCTCATCCTGTCTTTCGGCATGAACGCCTTTTCGAGCGCAGCGTTGACTTCGTCCTTTTTCACGTTGAGCACGAAGGTGTCGCCGAGCGCAAAATTATTGACGCCGTCGGAGATGACGTTCACCTGCGCGTCGCCGACCTTGTAACGATAAAAACTGGGCGCCTGCTTGTCGGCCGCAGGTGCTGCGGCTTTGGCGGATATATTCGGCAGCAGCGGCGTGACGGCGAGCGCGGCGGCTCCGGCGAGTGCGTGACGTCGTGTCAGTTCCATCGTGATGTCCTCCCAGTGAGATAGTTCGATGAGCGCGGAATTCCCGTTTCTTGGCAGGGTGTCGGGCCGGCTTTACCAGTGTTCCAGGCGCAATGCGATCACACCGGTGCGGCGCAATATCTGGCATCCAAGGGGCTAACACCCCTGCCCGCGGCTTATTCCAGCCGACCGCAACTTCAGACAGCCCGCCACAGCCATCCGGCGATATGCGCCATCACATCGCCGAACAGCAGCAACACCGCCGACCAGACCAGCGCGGAGGAAAAATTCGCAATTTGAAACCGCCAGTACGGCATCTCGAATATCCCGGCAGCGAGCGGCACCGAGGCCCGCAACGGTCCGAAAAACCGCCCGATGAAAATGCTGGGCACGCCCCAGTCTTTCACAAAGGCTTCGCCGCGCGGCAATAACTCCGGATAGCGCGACAGCGGCCACATCTCGGCGACGTGTTCCTTGTATTTGAAGCCGAACCAGTAGGAGACCCAGTCGCCCAGGGCTGCGCCCAACCCGCCGGCCAGCCAGACCGGCCAGAAGCTGATGCCGCTGACGCCGATCAGCGCACCGATCGCGACCAGTGCCCCCCAGGCCGGGACCAGCAGCGATAAAAAGGCGATCGATTCGGCGAACGCCAGCACGAATACGACGGGAGCGGCCCAAACCTGATGGTCGCGCACGAAGTCAGCCAAAGCGCGCGTAAAATCTTCCATACTTGGAAAGCCTTCCCCAACTGCCCGGCCATGTGAGCGGGCATTGAGCCCTTCTGCGATCGCAATGCAAGGACAGGTAGACCAAGCCCTTCCGCGACATCAAGTCACAAAGGCGGTGACCGCACGTGAACCGCGGCTCCCTTGAACGAGCTGCCGCGCCGTCACTTTTTGAGCTCATCCGTGGCATAGTCAGGCAGACCGATTCGCTGCGCCACGGGCGCGCGCAACACATGAAGAGCCATGGCCAAATCATTGAAATCAGCTGCTAAAACCAAAGCGGACAGCGATCTGTTCGGGGGCGCCGAGCCGAAAGGCCGCGCTCCCCTCAAGGTCGCCTCGCGCGCCGCCAGCGCGGAAGCCGGCTACACCGCCGCCGATATCGAGGTGCTCGAAGGCCTCGAGCCGGTGCGGCGCCGGCCCGGCATGTATATCGGCGGCACCGACGAGAAGGCGCTGCATCATTTGTTCGCCGAAGTCATCGACAACTGCATGGACGAGGCTTTGGCCGGCCATGCCACGTTCATCGAGGTCGAACTCGGCGCCGACGGCTTCCTGACGGTGTCGGACAATGGCCGCGGCATTCCGGTCGACCCGCACCCGAAGTTTCCGAAGAAATCCGCGCTCGAAGTCATCATGTGCACGCTGCATTCCGGCGGCAAATTCGACTCCAAGGTCTATGAGACCTCGGGCGGCCTGCACGGCGTCGGCGTCTCCGTGGTCAACGCGCTGTCCTCGCGGCTCGAGGTCGAGGTCGCCCGCAGCCAGAAGCTCTACCGCATGGCGTTCGAACGCGGCCATCCCAAGGGCAAGCTCGAAGACCTCGGCAAGATCAACAACCGCCGGGGCACAAGGATCCGGTTCAAGCCGGACACCGACATCTTCGGCGCCAAGGCCGCCTTCAAGCCGCAGCGGCTGTTCAAGATGGCCCGTTCCAAGGCCTATCTGTTCGGCGGCGTCGAGATCCGCTGGCGCTGCGACCCGTCCCTGCTGAAGGGCCTCGAAGACGTCCCGGCCGAGGACACCTTCCATTTCGCGGGTGGCCTGAAGGATTACCTGGCCGCGGCCGTTCATGCCGATACCCTGGTGCATCCGGATATCTTCTCCGGCAAGTCCGGCCGGGTCGGCGCCCACGGCGCCTGCGAATGGGCGGTCGCGTGGACCGCCGACGCCGACGGTTTCCTGTCGTCCTATTGCAACACGGTGCCGACGCAGGACGGCGGCACCCATGAAGCGGGCATGCGCAGCGCGATGCTGCGCGGCCTGAAGGATCACGCCGAGCGCGTCGGCCAGGGCAAGCGCGCAGCCTCCATCGTCTCGGAAGACGTGATGGTCGGCGCCGCCGTGATGCTCAGCGTGTTCGTGCGCGAGCCCGAATTCCAGGGCCAGACCAAGGACCGCCTCGCCACCGCGGAGGCCCAGCGCATCGTCGAGCAGGCGATCAAGGACCCGTTCGACCACTGGTTGTCGGGTAATCCCCTGCAGGCCAACAAGCTGCTGGATTTCGTCATCGAGCGCGCCGACGAAAGGCTGCGCCGCCGCGCCGAGAAGGAAATCTCTCGCAAGACCGCGGTGAAAAAGCTGCGGCTGCCCGGCAAGCTCGCCGACTGCACCAATACCGCGGCCGAAGGCTCCGAATTGTTCATCGTCGAGGGTGACTCGGCCGGCGGCAGCGCCAAGCAGGCGCGCGACCGCAAGACCCAGGCCATCCTCCCCTTGCGCGGAAAGATCCTCAACGTCGCCTCCGCGACCAAGGACAAGCTCACCGCCAACGCGCAGCTCGCCGACCTGATGCAGGCGATCGGCTGCGGCATCGGCGCGCATTACCGCGAAGAGGACCTGCGCTATTCCCGCATCATCATCATGACCGACGCCGACGTCGACGGCGCGCATATCGCTTCGTTGCTGATTACGTTCTTCTACCGCCAGACGCCGCGGCTGATCGACGAAGGCCATCTCTATCTCGCGGTGCCGCCGCTCTATCGGCTGACCCACGGCGCCAAGACGGTCTACGCCCGCGACGACGCCCACAAGGACCAGCTCCTGAAGAGCGAATTCAACGCCAACGCCAAGGTCGATGTCGGCCGCTTCAAAGGCCTCGGCGAGATGATGCCGGCGCAGCTGAAGGAAACCACCATGGACCCGGCCAGGCGCACCATGCTGCGCGTGGTTCTGCTGGCCGATGACCGCGAGGGCACCGCCGATTCGGTCGAGCGGCTGATGGGCACCAGGGCCGAGGCCCGCTTCGCCTTCATCTCCGACAAGGCCGAATTCGCCAGCGAGGATCTGCTGGACGTTTAGCGTCCGGCAATCGCCTCGCAGTGCCGAAAACAGCCGGATTCCGCCTTCCAGACGGTGGATTCGGCGATTTTTTGAGCTTTTTCCCCTTTTTCGTTTTCCGGCGGGTGTGGTTCCCCCGCAACAGCATTTTTGACAGAACCGGCTATAGTTTTCGGGACAGTTTGAGATTCTGGGAATTGGAAATTTAACGCGGGTCTGGCTTCGACCGCTTTTTTACTGGGGAACGAACATGAAAAGACTGGTTGTTGCACTGACCGCGATCGCGGCATTCACCGCCCCGGCTCTCGCAGCCGACATGGCCGCCAAGGCGCCGATGCGGGCAGCTCCGGTGGCTTATGCTCCGTCATGGACCGGCTTCTGGATTTCGGGCGGTTTCGGTTATGGCATGGCGCAGTACCAGCACTCCGAGAATAACATTGCCGCGCCGTTCGCTCTCGTAAGCACGGGTCAGGACGCGGGTGGCAAGGGTTGGCTGGCCAAGGTCGGCGTCGGTGGCGACTATCAGTTCGCTGGACCTTACGGAAACTGGGTTGTCGGCGTCTTTGCGGACGCGGATTGGTCCAATATCAGCGGCCAGTACAGCATCAACACACTTGGCGTACCCGGAGCCGTTATTGGCGCTTCGAATATTACTGGCAGCTTCAGGAATGACTATTCCTGGGCCATTGGCGGTCGCATTGGTTACGTTGCCCTTCCTGGGCTTTTGACCTACTTCAACGGCGGCTATACTCAGGCGCATTTTGAAGGAAGCAGCTTCTTCAATTCGAATGTTCCCGCCGCGCCGCTCGCGACTGGGATCTCCTTGGGAAGCCACACCCGCAGTGGTTACTTCCTTGGCGGCGGCACGGAATACGCCGTGAGCCAGCTTCCCGGACTGTTCTGGAAGAACGAAGTTCGTTTCTCTGACTTCGGCAACAAGACCCACACCCTGGTTTGCACCAGCGGCGTAGGCTGCGGCGTTGGCAACGTCTTGACCCAGACCAGCCGCGTCTACGAGCAGAAGGCGACCACCGAACTCGTTTACCGCTTCAACTGGGGTGGCCCGGTCGTCGCGAAGTACTGATCTCTCCTCCCGGACTGACCAACTCGAAAGCCCCGGCATTTGCCGGGGCTTTTTTGTGCCTTGGCAAATGATGATCTGACGGAAGTCGTCGTTTCCTCCCTCTTGCCCTCCCCGCACAAGCGCAGCACTCTGGCATCCACGCGATCTCCCGCCCCACCAGCGAGCTAAACCGATGCACAAATCGCTTCTCATCGTTGGCTTCCTCGCACTCGCGATCGGGCTGCTGTGGATCGGCCAGGGCACCGGCGTGATCGCCTGGCCTGCCTCGAGCTTCATGATCAGCCAGACCCCATGGGCCTGGTACGGCGCGGCACTGGCCGCGCTCGGGCTGCTCCTGATCTGGCGCGGCAGGCGTTGAATTCGTAGGGTGGGCAAAGGCGCGTTTGCGCCGTGCCCACCATCCTTCAACGGCGCCATCGTCGATGGTGGGCACGCAAGGGCTTTGCCCACCCTACGGACTCGCGCCGCGCCAACCAACCGCAAGGACAACCCATGGCAACCAAACTCTTCGATCTCTCCGGCAAGGTCGCCATCGTCACCGGCGGCAATGGCGGTATCGGGCTCGGCATGGCGAGGGGGCTGGCGGAAGCAGGCGCCGACATCGCGGTGGTCGGGCGCAACGAAGCCAAGTCGACGGCCGCGGCTGCGGAGCTCAGGGCCTGCGGCGTCAAGGCCATTGCCGTCACCGCCGACGTCACCGACAAGGCTGATGTCGCGGCCATGGTCGAACGCGTCGCCAAGGAGCTCGGCCGCATCGACATTCTCGTCAACAATGCCGGCATCAACATCCGCAAGCCGCCGCATGCGCTCGAACTCGAGGAATGGGAAAGCGTCATCAAGACCAACCTCACCAGCGCGTTCCTGTGCTCCAAGGCAGTCCACCCCGCCATGAAGGCGGCCGGCGGCGGCAAGATCATCAATATCGGCTCGATGCTGTCGATCTTCGGCACCAGCTTCGCGCCGGCCTATGCCGCCAGCAAGGGTGGCATCATGCAGTTCACCCGCTCGTGCGCGGTGGCCTGGGCGCCCGACAACATCCAGGCCAACGCCATCCTGCCGGGCTGGATCGACACCGACCTCACCAAACGCGCCCGCGCCGAGATCGACGGGTTGCATGACAAGGTGCTGGCGCGCACGCCGGCGGGGCGATGGGGGGCCATCGCCGACTTCGCGGGCATCGCGGTGTTTCTGTCGTCGAGCGCTTCGGACTTCGTCACTGGCACGGCCATTCCGGTCGACGGCGGATTCTCGATCATGGGGTAAGCACCGGAAACGTGCGGCGCCGCCGCACGCCGTCCAGTTCGCCTTCGGGCGGGCAGCCGTCGGCCGAAATCGATCGACCTGCCGCGCGCCAAAACATACGCAATTCCGGTAAGCGGGACGACCACCGTCAGCGCATACAGCCGTAGTGGGTGAGCTGGCCGCGCCCTTTCCCAAGCGCCCACGCTCCAATGCAGGACGATCGACACCGTGTCGTCACTTCGGCGGCAAGGTCCGGGCGAAAGCCAGAACATCGATGGCGTCCTTGAGAGGAAAGCCGCGAAGGTTGATCATCGCCACGCCCGGATGTGCGTTGCGAATCTTGTGCAGTACCTCATGCGGGAAGCTGTTGGCCTCGGTGCCAATATACGCCGGCTCCTTGTCGGTGCCCCAGTTAAGTGCGCGACCGTCGAACCCGTGGCAGGCGGCGCAAGTGGTCTGGAACAGCCCGGCGCCTCGCGCAGGATCGCCTTTTGTGTTCCCGGTTTTCAGGTCGATCAGACGATCGGCATTGTCCTGGCCCCGGCTGACAAAGATCGCGACGCGGCGCAATTCCTCGTCATTGATCATGTCTTCCTTGTAGCTGTGAGGCGCAGCCCGCAGCAGCGCCATGATCCGGTTCACGTCTCGTCCGAAAGCCCGGCGTATGCCCGTGATACCGGTATACCGCTCGCCGCTGCCGTACAGTCCGTCCTTGCCGTTATAGTCCCAGCCGTGACATTCCACACAGCGCCAGGTGTTCGCGCCCGAGCGTTGCCCGCTCTTCGGATAGGCCGGGTGCGTGCTTTCGGGCTTCTTGCGATCCAGCGATTCCCACCAATTGTCGTAGATGCGCCCGCCCGCCGCGCGTAACCAGACTTCAGTGGGCTGCCGCGGCGATCCATGGATAAAGTCGGCGAGGCTGCCATGCTCCGCCGGTTCGGCGGCGCCTTTGCCTTCCTGCGCGCAAAGCCCCTGGACACCCCACAGCAGCAGGCCTGCGGCAAAAAACGCTCCGAGCGTTCGTCGGGTCGCGCCCATGGCAATATGATCTCTCAGCATCCGACCGAAGCCTATTCAGGAACCGCGCGGGTGAGCAAGCAAATATAGCCTGGATTGTTCGGGGCCGCCGGCCGTCGTCCCGGACAAGCGAGCCAACGGGTCCGGCCTCTGGCCGGCCCGATGACAGGCTCCGCGAACGCGATCCGGGTCCCGCGTTGATTCTGCATGCGCTTCACAAACAGAAAGCCCCGGACGCTGCCGGGGCTTTGAGCGTCCAGAAAAACCTGGATCAATAGCGCGCGACGACGGGCTCGCCCCATTTGTAGTTCACGCCGACCCGGACAATGCTGCCCCGATTTTGGAACGTCGTCAGACGACGATGCAACAGCGCGTGGCGGCCTGTCTAACCCTCCAGGCCCTCCCTCAATTTCCACCCGGTGTGCTCCCCCCGCAACAGCATTCAACGACAAGGTGCTGGCCCGCACGCCGGCGGCGCGCTGGGGCGACATCGCCGATTTTGCGGGGATCGCGGTGTTTCTCTCATCGTCCGCGTCGGACTTCGTCACCGGGACCGCTATCCCGGTCGATGGCGGCTTCTCGATCATGGGGTGAAGCGATGAGTTGGGCTTCTGTCCTGCGGATGACAGCTACAATGCGGACCTCACCCTGAGGAGCGGCCGCTTGGCCGCGTCTCGAAGGATGGATGTAGCGTATGGACCCGCGGCCATCCTTCGAGACGCCGCGCCAAGAGCGCGCGGCTCCTCAGGATGAGGGCTGGAATCCGGCCGTCTATCCAGCTGTGGCTGCAGCGCTACAGTTCCCTCGGCTGACTCGGGATAGTCTGTGAGTCCATTGCTTGATGGATTGGGGACAGGACATGAAAAAGACCTTGGCTGCATTGGCGGTTCTGGTTGCCGGAACGGTTGGCGCTCCCGCCGCCGACATGGCGGTCAAGGCGAGGCCCCCGGCGCCTGTGATGGCGGCGGTGTATAACTGGACCGGCTTCTACGTCGGCGGCAACATCGGTTACGGATGGGGTCAAAACACCAATCCGTTCATTTCCTTCGTCGACCCCGCCCCCGCGGTGGGCTTCGACCCCTACTTCGCGGCAGGTGGCAACGTGTTTCCGAACCTGAAGCCCGCGGGCGTGATTGGCGGCGGTCAGATCGGCTACAACTGGCAGATGAATCAGTTCGTGCTCGGCGCCGTGGCTGACTTCCAGGCTGCCGACATTCACGCTTCCGCCACGGTCGCCGTCGATCCCCCGGGTCCGGCAGTGCCAAGCCTTCAGACGCTCTCCCAGCGGCTCGATTTCCTCGGCACCGTCCGCGGCAAGGCCGGCTTCGCCTTCAATAACGTGATGCTCTATGGCACCGGCGGCCTGGCCTACGGTCGCGTCAAGAGCAGCATGACGGCCGACTTTACGCCGGGCGTAGCGATCATCTTCAACGGCACGTCTTCCGAGTGGCGCACGGGCTGGGCCGCGGGCGTCGGCGGGGAATACGGCGTCGGTCCCTGGTCGTTCGGCCTCGAATACCTGCACTACGACCTTGGACGTTCGTCGGTGACCGCGGTAGGTGTCCCGCCAACCTCCGTTGTTTTTGCGGCATCCAGCCTTACGGCAACCCAGCGCACGGCCGGCGATATCGTGCGCGGCACGATCAATTATCGCTTCGGCGCCGGCGCGGTGGTCGCGAAGTACTGACCTCCTCCGGCCTTACGATCCCAAGAGCCCCGGCGTCGCCCGGGGCTTTTTGTTGCCGGAAGTTCATCGGCGCGACGGCCAATTCTTTCAGGTCCCCGCGGAAGGCGAACGCACATGGTCCGGCCGCACGCCGAGGCTGACAAAGCCCGCCGTGATGCCTTGCAGCCACGGCAGCGCGTTGACCAGCCGCGGCGGCTGCAGCGGCTGCAGCGGCTGCCGGCGCTCCGGTTCAGGCCACCCGACGTAATGCGACAAATCAACCCGTCGGGTAAGAGTTCGCTTTTTCCGAAACCCAAATCAGCGTTATAAATCCCGCCATCCCGTCCTTGAGGCAAGGGGCGTTGGCCATCGTCACCAAACGTTGGGACGGGATTGCGGTGGACGCGACGGCATCGTGCGCGGACTGGGATCGCAGGGCGGGATAAACTCCGTGAGCGATCCTTAGAACGCGCAAGACGGACGGTGCCGAAGCGTACGGCAAAATCGTGTGGACCTGACGCCTCAGTGGTCGGCGTCAAGTCTCGCGGAGGCGCCAAGGCCCAACCGGGCTGACGTGCCGGTTTCCGCGGGGCGACGGAGGCGAGAAGAGCCCGATACTCCGGGGTGAGCGCGAGATAAGCCGTAAAGCCATTGCGCAGGGAATGTCGGATGTTCTCCGCTGCCCTGTATGCTCGTGTGCGTTTCTACTCGTGCAATTTGCACACGAGACCGCGGGTGCAGCGCGCATCCGGCATTCCCTGCTCCCTCTTCGGGGGGACAACGACAGGCAGACTTCGGGCAGAATCGTGCCGCGAGAAGGCGGACGTGTGGCTGCTCTGTTTCAAGTCGAATTCGGATATCGCCTTTGCCGGTGTCCATTCCATTGCTGGATGACCTCAGCGCCGAAAACTCTTGATCTCCGACACGCTGCCGTCGCGGTAGGTCAATTCCACCGAGACCGATCTGGTCGCGGGCGCCAGCTTCAGATAGGGCTGCGCTTCGTGCGGAATCACGCTGGGGTCCCGGGGATCACAGGGCGGCATTTTCAGCACCTTGTCCGGCACCGCCGAGTCGATGCCGACGCGCACTTCGCGGATCGCGCAGCGATACGACATCAGGTGGGTGTAATAGACCAGAAGCCCGTTGAACTCGCGGAACGACAGCCAGCTGGTCGCGGTCATGTCGAGGATCTTGCGCTGGTCGCGGATCAGGGCCGCCTCGGGGTCGAACCTGATCGGAAACGGTCCCTGCAATTCGCCCTGGGCGTCGACATAGCGGACCTGGATGGTGGCCGCCGGCGCGTCGGCGGGAAGCTCGATCGAGGGATTGGGCATCCGCTTGCGAGTGCGCGGATCGAGCGTGTCGATGAAGCCGGTCTCGCGGAAGGCGCTGGTCTCGCCGATCCGCCAGGAAATCCCCAGCGTCGGGTCGGCGATCGAGAACACCACGGTCCAGCCGCCATTGTGGCGCGAGAACGCGGCGATCGGCGCGTTGACGGAATCATTCGATGGCGCGAGGCGCTGCACCGGCGGCAGCGCCGCGACCTGCTGCAGCGGTTCGGCTGATTTGGTGGGCTGCACCGCCGCCTCGGCGGGCGCCTTGGCAAGACCGTTCAGGAACACGTCGTCGACCATCTGGTCGAAATAAACCGGGATCTGCTTGTGGCGCACGGTCTCCGCCAGTTCACTGACCAGGCGCCGCGTGCGCTGCGCGACCTGCACCAGGTTGGCGCCGGGCTCGGTGAGCTGCTTCGCAAAAGTTCGCGTGAACACCGAATTGGGATTGTCGTCATTGTTGGAGAGACGATCGAGCGCGGTCTGGCGGGGGCCCGCTGAAAAGATCGAGAACACGCCTTCCGGCAATTGCGTCATCGGCGCGAGGCCGCCGCCACCGGCGACCGCACGGGTGCCCTGGCGTTCGAACGGATTGTTGCGGCAGGCATCGAACACCAGGATAGCGGTGCGCACCTTCTTGTTCTGCAGGCGCTCGATGATGCGGTCGGCGAGAACCGAAGCATCGCGCACCAGTTCTTCCTGCCCCTCGGTCGCGGGCGGCACATCGGTCGGCAGCAGGAAATTCTGGCCCGCGATCTCAAAACCATGGCCGGCATAGAAGAAGAACGCGGTGTCGCCGGGCCCAACCGCCTTGTCGAACGCCAGCAGCGTCTGGCTGAAGGCCGCGCGCGTCTGGTTCTCCGCGACCATCACGGTAAAACCGAGCTGCTTCAGCGTATCGCCCATGGTGCGGGCGTCGTTGACCGCCTTCTGCAGTTTTGGAACGTTCCGGTAGTCGTTATTGCCGACAACAAGCGCGACGCGCTTTTCCGCCTGCGCGGGGCCGGCAAGCGCCACCAGGGCGGCCGCAACACTGGTGATTGCCAGAAATCTGGAAAGCCAACGCATCATCGAGGTCCCTGCCCGCACGACTCATCCACGGCCCGTGCCAGCCATCCTATGCCGTAGTCGGCATATCAGCGCCAACGGTTCAAACCCCGTGCCGGCAGCGGGACGCGGCTCCCCAGCGTCGAAGCGAGTGGTCCGCTACGCACGGTGATTCGACCGGTATTCCTTCAAAAACATTAAGCTTTTTCGGCCCTTCCCGCGGCGGCTCCATTGACTTTAGCCAATTCGGCCCTATGTTCCGGCCTGACGCGGCCCGGTATCGAAACGCGATACCTCGAGTAAGCCGCCTGTCTGCGTATCCGATAATCCCGAGCAAATTTGCGTGCCGTTCCGGGGTTGGGCGCGACAGTCTTTTTCCGAGATTCCAAGCGGCGGTTTCGACCAGAGGCTCAATGTCTTTTTCCCATCTCGGCTTGTCCGATAAGGTGCTCGCCGCCGTCGCGGCCACCGGTTACACCACCCCTACCCCCATTCAGGAACAGGCGATTCCCCATGTTCTGGCCCGCCGGGACGTTCTCGGCATCGCCCAGACCGGCACCGGCAAGACCGCTGCCTTCGTCCTTCCGATGCTGACCATGCTGGAAAAGGGCCGCGCCCGGGCCCGAATGCCCCGCACCCTGATCCTGGAACCGACCCGCGAGCTCGCTGCCCAGGTCAAGGAACAGTTCGATAAATACGGCGTCGGCCAGAAACTCAACGTCGCCCTCCTGATCGGCGGCGTCTCCTTCGGCGACCAGGACACCAAGCTGACGCGCGGCGTCGACGTCCTGATCGCTACGCCCGGCCGGCTGCTTGACCACACCGAGCGCGGCGGTCTGCTGCTCACCGGCGTCGAGCTGCTCGTCATCGACGAAGCCGACCGCATGCTGGACATGGGCTTCATCCCCGACATCGAACGGATCTGCAAGATGATCCCGTTCACCCGGCAGACGCTGTTCTTCACCGCGACGATGCCGCCGGAAATCCGCCGCATCACCGAAACCTTCCTGCACAATCCCGAGAAGATCGAAGTTTCCAGGCCCGCGACCACCGCCGTCGGTGTGTCCCAGTTCCAGGTCACGGTCGGCCGCGAGCCGCATGACAAGCGCGACATCCTGCGCCGCCTGCTGCGCGACGCCAAGGATCTGCAGAACGCGATAATCTTCTGCAATCGCAAGCGCGAAGTGGCGTTGCTTTACAAATCACTTCAGAAGCACGGCTTCAGCGTCGGCGCCCTGCATGGCGACATGGAGCAGTCGGCCCGCACCGCGGCGCTCGATCAATTCCGCAAGGGCGAGATTCCGCTGCTGGTCGCCTCCGACGTCGCGGCCCGCGGCCTCGACATTCCCTCGACAAGCCACGTCTTCAACTTCGACGTGCCGCATCATGCCGACGACTACGTCCACCGCATCGGACGCACCGGCCGCGCCGGGCGCGCCGGCACCGCGATCTCCCTGGTCACCGCGCTCGATCAGAAATCCATGGTCGCGATCGAAAAGCTGATCGGACAAAGCATTCCCCACATCGAGGGGATCACGGCTGCCGAGCCGGTCGATGGCGCGGCAGCGACGGACGGCGAGACCGAACGCCCGCGCCAGTCGCGCGGACGCCACGGTGCAAGAGGAGGTTCACGTGAAGGTTCACGTGAAGGTTCACGCGAAGGTTCACGCGAAGGTTCAAGGCAAGCGTCGCGCGAAAGCCCCCGTGACGGTGCACAGGAGCCCCGCAAGCCGAGACGCGAACGCGAACCCCGGCGCGGTGGCGGCGACCGTCACGCCGAGCCGAAGCCCCAGGCACCCGTGGCCGAATTCACGCCGCCAACGGCGCCGCCGCCCTCGCGCACACCGTCGATCGGGCGGGCCGAAGCACCGAAAAACAAGCACGAAGCCGCGTCCGAGCCCGCCGATCATTCGCATCTTCCGGCGTTCCTGCTGCGGCCGGTCCGCGCCAGGGTCTGAAGTCGGGTTAAAACCCGCTGAACCACGCCTAAGGACCGGTACGGAACCCGTTTACCGGTCGTTCATGATCCTCCCTTAACTTGGCGGCGATAATTTTAGTTATTGCCGCCGGAAAGTGGGCATTGCAGCCCGCTATATTGGGGACGTGATCCGTGATCAAGGTGCTCGACGAACACGAACGTACGATGGCCTTCGCCGAGGTCGCGCTCGGCCAGGTCAAGTCGCTCCGACAAACCGCCGTGCCCCGCAATTATGAAATCTGGTACGTCTACGCCACCGGATACAACTCACCGCTCAACAAGATCATCAACGAAACGCTGGCGCGCCACGGCAAGTTGACCGAAGCCGACCTCGAGCAGATCTACGAGACCTACCTTTCCCAGATCAAGACCACCGACCGCATCGACAAGGTCGGCGCGCGCGTGATCGGCGAAATCGACGACGTGATGACCCTGATCTCCGATGCCCTCGGAATGTCCGCGAGCTACGACGACAGCCTGTCCGGCGCGACCCAGAAACTCTCGGTGGCGCGCGACCGCGACCAGATCAAGGCGATCGTGGAGACGCTGGTGCAATCCACCCGCGAGATGCGCGACACCAACAAGGCGCTGGAAGACCGGCTGTCGCTGTCGAAAAACGAGATCAGCAACCTGCAGCAGAGCCTCGAGGCGATCAGGGCGGAAAGCCTGACCGATCCTTTGACCGGCCTCGGCAACCGCAAATATTTCGACCGCTCGATCGAGATGGCGGTGCAGAACGCGCTGGCCAGCGGCGAACCGCTGTCGCTGCTGATGTTCGACATCGATCACTTCAAGTCGTTCAACGATTCCTATGGCCATCTCACCGGCGACCAGGTGCTGCGGCTGGTCGGCATGTCCCTGAAACAGACCATCAAGGGCCAGGACATCACCGCCCGCTACGGCGGCGAGGAATTCGCGGTCGTGCTGCCCAACACCGCGCTGCGCCAGGCTCTGACGGTCGCCGACCACATCCGCCGCGCCGTGATGGCGAAGGAACTGAAGAAGAAATCCACCGGCGAGATTTTGGGACGGGTCACCATCTCGGTCGGCGTGTCGATGCTGAAGCCGGGCGACGATACGGATTCGCTGATCGAACGCGCCGACGGCTGCCTCTACGCCGCCAAGCGCAATGGCCGCAACCGCGTGATCTGCGAAGTCGATCCGGAATACGCCGCCGAGTCCCACAGCCAGGTGGCGTGAGGGTTTACTGCACTGTAGGGTGGGCAAAGGCGCTCTTCGCGCCGTGCCCACCATCTATAAAGGCGCTCTCAAGAATGGTGGGCACGCTTCGCTTTGCCCACCCTACGTTCTGATTTCTTTTTGACCACGCTCTTCTTGGCTGCAACCTTTTTCGCTGTGGTCTTCTTAACTGCCTTCTTCGCCTTCGGACGCTTGCGCAGCGCCGCGCGCTGGGCTGCGGCCAGGGCCGCCCTCGCCCAAACGCTCAGTTCCTCGGAATCGTCGAACAGCCGCGCCGGCAACTGCCAGTACGAATTGACGACAACGGTCTTCGCCCGCGTCTGATACGAAAACGGCTTGGAGCCTTCCGCCTCGAATTGCGGAATGGTCTGCTCGTCGGCGCGGAAGAAAAGTCCGGCGCGCAGTGCCAGCGCGAAGTTGGTGCCATCGGCGGAAATGCCGAAGCCGGAAAACATCGGGCGGATCGTCACCGGCCCGAAGTCGGAAAACAGATCAATCAGGAAATCGCGGTCCATGGATTTGCGCTCATGTCTCCACGAGTCGTCCCGGCCCTGAGCCGGGACCCATACGCCGCGGCCCCTCGTTGAGGCAAAATATGGTCGACGATCCCTGCAACAATCAACTGCGATGGTTATGGGTCCCGGCGCGGAGGCCGGGACGACGGATGATGGGCCTTTGCCCAAATCAGCCGTCTGCCTTCGCGGCCGTCAGCTGCACCGATTCGCCGCAGCCGCAGGCGCCGGTCTGGTTCGGGTTGTTGAAGATGAACTGCGCCGACATCTTGTCGGCCTTGTAGTCCATCTCGGTGCCGAGCAGGAACAGCACCGCCTTGGGGTCGATCAGGATTTTGACACCCTTGTCCTCGACGACTTCGTCGGTCGGCCGGACCTCGTGGGCGTATTCGACGGTGTAGGATTGCCCGGCGCAGCCGCCGTTCTTGATGCCGACGCGAAGCCCGACGATCTCGGAATCGGCGCGGCTGGTCAGTTCGGTAATCCGAAGGGCGGCGGCTTCGGTCAGCTTCATGACCTGCGGACGGGGGCGCGGCTTCGGCTTGGCTGCCGGTGTCGGTGAGGCGGGTGTCATATTGGTCATGTGGTCATTCCTGGCCGCCAATCAATGTCGGCGATCGTCGCTTAAAAAGTTAAGCCCAACTCCACTAACGCTTCACCACATATTGAGGACGAGTCGCGCCTCGTCGGTCATGCGATCCGGCGTCCATGCCGGCTCCCAGACCAGATTGACATTGACCACACCGACGCCGGGGACGCTGGCGACCGCGTTCTCCACCATCTGCGGCAGTTCGCCCGCCGCCGGACAGTTCGGCGTCGTCAGCGTCATCATGACGTCGACCGAGCGGTCGTCCTTGATGTCGACCTTGTAGATCAGGCCGAGTTCGTAGACGTCAGCCGGAATTTCCGGATCGAACACGGTTTTCAGCGCAGCCACGATTTCGCCGCCGAGACGTTCGGTCTCCTCGGGCGGCAGCGCCGAACTGGTTTCCATGTTGCTGGTCTTGTCTTCCAGACCGGCTTCAAGGTTTTTGGCTTCGATGGTGTCGGTCATGAAAACAGTTCCCGGGCCTTGATCAGCGCCTGTGCCAGATGGTCGACTTCTTCGCGGGTATTATACATCCCGAATGAGGCGCGGCACGTCGCCGTCACGTTGAACCGCTCTAAAAGCGGCATCGCGCACTGGGTGCCGGCGCGCACCGCTATGCCCTGCCGGTCGATCACGGTGGCGACATCGTGGGCATGCGCGCCCTTCATCTCGAACGAGATCACCGGGCCCTTGGCCTTCGCGGTGCCGATCAGGCGCAGCGAATTGATTTCGCGCAGCCGATCCTGGGCATAGGTCAACAGATCGTGCTCGTGCGCGGCGATGCGCTCCTTGCCGATCGAATTGACGTAATCGATCGCCGCGCCAAGCCCGATCGATTCCACGATCGCGGGTGTTCCCGCCTCGAATTTGTGCGGCGGATCGCCATAGGTGACAAAGTCCCTGGCCACTTCGCGGATCATCTCGCCGCCGCCATTGAAGGGGCGCATCGCCACCAGATGCTCGTACTTGGCATAGAGCACGCCGATGCCGGTCGGGCCGTACAGCTTGTGGCCGGTGAAGACGTAGAAATCGGCGTCGATATCCTGCACGTCGATCGCCATGTGCACGGCGGCCTGGCTGCCGTCGACCAGCACCTTGATGCCGCGGGCATGGGCTAGTTTTACCACTTCCTTGACCGGCACGACGGTGCCGAGCGCATTCGACATCTGGGTGATCGCGACCAATTTGGTGCGGTCAGTCAGCAGCTTCTCGAACTCGTCGATCAGGAAATTGCCTTCGTCATCCACCGGCGCCCACTTGATCACCGCGCCGTGACGTTCCCTGAGGAAATGCCAGGGCACGATGTTGGAATGGTGCTCCATGATCGAGAGCACGATCTCGTCGCCCGCCCCAATGTTGGGCTCACCCCAGGAAGACGCCACGAGATTGATCGCCTCGGTGGCGTTGCGGCTGAAGATGATCTCTTCGGTGCGGCCGGCGTTGAGAAACTTCGCCACTTTTTCGCGGCCGCCCTCATACGCTTCGGTCGCGGCATTGGCGAGGTAATGCAGCCCGCGATGCACGTTGGCATATTCGGACTTGTAGGCCTGCGTCATGCGGTCGAGCACCGCATTGGGCTTCTGCGCCGAGGCCGCGTTGTCGAGATAGACCAGCGGCTTGCCATAGATCTTGAGCGCCAGCGCGGGAAAATCCTCCCGCACCCTCGCGACATCATATGAACCGTTCAGGACTGCCGGATGCATGGTCAACCCCGTGCTTCCAGCCAGCGCTGGGCCGCCGATATCGCGAGTTCGCGCAAGGCATCATTGGCGATCTGCTCGATCGCCTCGCCGGCGAAAGCCTGGATCAGCAGCGCCTGGGCTTCCTTTTCGGAAAGCCCGCGCGCGCGCAGGTAAAACAGCAGGCTCTCGTCCAGCGCGCCGGTGGTGGCGCCATGTCCACACGTCACGTCGTCGGCAAAGATTTCAAGCTCCGGCTTGTTGTCGGCCTCGGCCTCGTCGGACAGCAGCAGCGCCCGCGTCATCATCCTGGCGTCGGTCTTCTGCGCCTTGGGGCGGACGATGATGCGGCCCTGGAATACCGAATGGCCGCGGTCGTCGACGACGGCACGAAAAATCTCGCGGCTCGAGCAGTTCGGCACCGCGTGATCGAGGAACAGCGTGGTGTCGGCGTGCTGGCGGCCATTGAGCAGGTTGACGCCGTTGGTCTCGACCCGGGAGCCCTCGCCCGCCACCGCGATGACGGCCTGGTAGCGGCTGACCAGCGAGCCGGTGTTCATTCCGAAGGTGTTGAAATGCGCGTTGGCGCCGAGCGTCACGACCGCGGAGGAAATATTGAAGGCCTCGCGGCTGTCCTCGATCAGGCGCACATGGTCGAGCCGCGCGCCATCGCCGATCGCAACGATGAGGGAGTCATGGACCTGATAGGCTTTTGCACCTTCGGCGCCGATATAGCTTTCCACCAAGGTCGCGCTGGCGTGTTTGCCGAGGCGGATCAGGGAGCGCGTGAACATCGCTGCGGGCGCAGCCCCGCTGGCGATATGAACGATATGCAGCGGCAGCGGGATGACAGCGTTGTCGCCGACCTCGATCACGACGCCATCGGTCATCATCGCGCTGTTGAGCGCCACCATGGCATCGGAATTGTCGGGCGAGAACAGCTGCGCCTGCGAGGCAGCGTCGCCGGATTCCAGCGCCTCGCGCAGCGTGCGGATGTTGATGTCCTTGCCGAGATCGGAAGTCTCGGACAGTGTTGGCGCGAACACGCCGTCCACCAGCACCACCTTGCGTACGCCCGCGATGGCGTGAAGTTTCAAGGCCGCGGCCGCGCGCTTCAGCGCCTCGGCATCCGGCGCCGCCGCCAGCGGCAGCACTTCGCGCATCAGCACGCGCAGATCGGTGTATTTCCAGTCCTCGATCCGCCGGTGCGGCAGACCCAGACGCTCATGGGCTTCCAGCGCCTGCCGCCTGAGATCGGCAACCTTGCCTGTGCCGGGCAACCGGTCCCGTGCCACGGCGATGATATCGCTCTTGGCGTGGGCGGCTTCGGTCTTGGCCAGTACTACGTTCATCACAAAATCCGTCTCTCGCTCAGGCCGCGTCTTCGAACTGGGCGTAGCCGGAAGCTTCCAACTCCAACGCCAGTTCCTTGCCGCCGCTCTTCACGACCTTGCCCTTCGACATCACGTGGACGAAATCCGGCACGATGTAGTTCAGCAGCCGCTGGTAATGCGTGATCACCACCATGGCCCGATCCGGCGAACGCAGCGCGTTGACACCGTCGGCGGCGACCCGCAGCGCGTCGATGTCGAGCCCGGAATCCATCTCGTCGAGGATGCACAGGCTGGGCTCGAACAGCGCCATCTGCAGAATCTCGTTGCGCTTCTTCTCGCCGCCGGAGAACCCGACATTGACGCCACGGCGCAGCATGTCCTGCGGAATGTTGAGGGAAGCCGCGACGCTGCGCACCTTCTTCAGAAAATCGGGCGTGGAGAATTCGCTCTCGCCGCGCGCCTTGCGCTGGGCGTTCAGCGCGGTGCGCAGGAACGTCATGGTGGCGACGCCGGGGATCTCGACCGGATACTGGAACGCCAGGAAGACGCCCTTGGACGAGCGCACGTCCGGCGACATTTCCAGGAGGTTCTCGCCCTTGAACAGGATCTCGCCGCCGGTGACTTCGTAACCGGGTTTGCCGGCGATGACATGTGACAGCGTCGACTTGCCGGAGCCGTTCGGCCCCATGATGGCGTGCACTTCGCCGGGGTTCACCGTGAGCGACAGCCCGTGGAGAATCTCACGCTCCTCGACACGGACCTGCAGATTTTTGACTTCGAGTAGTGACATCAACTCTATCCTTAAACTTAATCGGCCAGTTCGAGGCGCTTCTCGATGCGCTCCAGACGGTTCTTGATTCCTGCGATGTCGACGTGATCATGTTCCTGAATGGTCATCATCCCCGTCATATGCTGACGCATGGCGGTTATCTCGACTCGCATCGTTTGCATCTCGTTGACGAGCTCGCCCATGTCGCCCCTGATCGCGCGAAGTTGTTCCAGCACGAGATTTTCAGGGTGAACCATCAGCCCACGCTCCCCTCCAGCGAGATCGAGATCAGCTTCTGCGCTTCCACCGCAAACTCCATCGGCAGTTGCTGCAGCACATCCTTCACAAAACCGTTGACGACGAGGCCGACGGCTTCTTCCTGGGAGAGGCCGCGCTGCACGCAGTAGAACAGCACGTCTTCCGAAATCTTCGAGGTGGTGGCTTCGTGCTCGAACAGCGCGGATGAGTTCTTCGCCTCGATATAAGGCACGGTGTGCGCGCCGCACTTGTCGCCGATCAGCAGCGAATCGCAGGCGGTGAAGTTGCGCGCGCCGGTGGCCTTGCGGTGGGCGGTGACGAGGCCGCGATAGGTGTTTTGGGAGACGCCGGCGGCAATGCCCTTGCTGATGATCCGGCTCGTCGTGTTCTTGCCGAGATGGATCATCTTGGTGCCGGAATCGACCTGCTGATGGCCGTTCGAAATCGCAATCGAATAGAACTCGCCACGCGAATTGTCGCCGCGCAGGATGCAGCTCGGATATTTCCAGGTGATGGCCGAGCCGGTCTCGACCTGGGTCCAGGAAATTTTCGAGTTGTTGCCACGGCAGTCGCCACGCTTGGTGACGAAATTGTAGATGCCGCCGACCCCTTCGGAATTGCCGGGATACCAGTTCTGCA
>NZ_JAUSLT010000187.1 GCF_030646015.1 Bradyrhizobium sp. | reverse complement strand
GCCGGCTCGCCCGGCCGGCCGGTTGGCCGTGTGGTGGCGCGGAAGGAATCGCCGGCGCGGGCGCCGCCGCGCGAGGCGTCGCGGGCGCGCTGGGCGGCCTCGGATTCGACCTTGCGGACGGCCTCTTCCAGCGACAGCCGCTCGCGGGTGATCTCGGATTCGCTCAAGGGAGGCTGCACGCTGCGCAGCTGCGCGATCAGCGCGGCGCGGGCCCGCTCATACAGCGCGCGCCGGCTCTCGCCGGGGGCACTGGGGTCCAGGCCGGCAATGGCGCGGGCGATCAGCGGGTAGTAATCAGCCATCTCGTCTCAACATTGCAGGCCTTCACATTGCAGGCCTTCCGGTAACATCTCGTTAAGCCTCAAACGGGTTCTGCACCAGAATAGTATCTTCGCGTTCCGGGCTGGTGGAAAGCAAGGCGATGGGACAACCCACCAATTCCTCGACCCGGCGAACATATTTGATGGCCTGGGCCGGCAAATCCGCCCAGGAGCGGGCATTGGCGGTCGGCTCCTTCCAGCCCTCGATGGTCTCGTAGACCGGCTTGATCCGGGCCTGTGCACCCTCGCCGGCCGGCAAATGGTCGATTTCCTTGCCGTCCAGCGTGTAGCCGGTGCAGACCTCGATGGTGTCAAAACCGTCGAGAATGTCGAGCTTGGTCAGCGCCAGCCCGTTGATGCCGCAGGTCCGCACGGTCTGGCGCACCAGCACCGCGTCGAACCAGCCACAGCGGCGCGGACGGCCGGTATTGGTGCCGAACTCGCGGCCGCGCTCGCCGATCAGGCGGCCGATCTCGTTGTCCTGCTCGGTCGGGAACGGGCCCTGGCCGACCCGGGTCGTATAGGCCTTGCAGATCCCCAGGACATAGCCGACCGCGGATGGGCCCATGCCGGTGCCGGTCGCCGCCTGCGCCGCCACGGTGTTGGACGAGGTGACGTAGGGATAGGTGCCGTGGTCGACGTCCAAGAGCGCGCCCTGCGCGCCCTCGAACAGGATGCGCTTGCCCTCGCGGCGCTTCTGGTCGAGCAGCCGCCACACCGTCTCGGCGTAAGGCAACAGCTGCGGCGCCAGCGCGCTCAGCTCCTTCAAAATGCCGCCGCCGTCGATTTCCTCGAGGCTGAGGCCGCGGCGCAGCGCGTTGTGGTGCGCCAGCAGGCGGTCGATCTTGTGCGGCAGGGTGTCGAGATCGGCCAGATCCATCAACCGGATGGCGCGGCGGCCGACC
Source organism: Bradyrhizobium sp. (assembly GCF_030646015.1). Taxonomy (GTDB): domain Bacteria; phylum Pseudomonadota; class Alphaproteobacteria; order Rhizobiales; family Xanthobacteraceae; genus Bradyrhizobium. Next base: position 4,033 of record NZ_JAUSLT010000187.1, on the reverse strand, counting down.
TTGTCCTCATAGGCCGGGCCGATGCCGCGCCTTGTGGTGCCGATCGCGGTCAGGGCGTTGGACGATTCCCGGAGCGCATCGAGCTCGCGGTGCAGCGGCAGGATCAGCGTGACGTTCTCGGCGACGCGCAGGTTGTCCGGGCTGATGGCGACGCCCTGGCCCCTCAGCCGGGTCACCTCGTCGAGGAAGGCCTGCGGATCGAACACCACGCCGTTGCCGATCACCGCCAGCTTCGAGGGCCGCAACACGCCGGAGGGCAGCAGCGCCAGCTTGTAGGTGATGCCGTTGATGACGAGGGTATGGCCGGCATTGTGGCCGCCCTGGAAGCGCACGACGATGTCGGCCTGCTCCGACAACCAATCGACAATCTTGCCCTTCCCTTCGTCGCCCCATTGGGCGCCGACGACGACGACATTGGTCATTTCGAAAGATATCCCTCTGCAACTGTCTTGGTCCGAGAATGATCGGTTCGGAAAAACGGTTCCCACTCTTCCGGATCATGCGCCCAGCCGAAATCACGGCCGGAGCCGCTCGCATGCGAGGCATACCATCGGATAAAGGAAGCAGGCTATCGAAGCAAGCAAGAACGGGGTTACCTGACCGCATTGTAAGGTCTCCAACCCATTGATATCCCCTGAAAATTTGTGGCAGCGCGAGGGCAATGTCCGGAGCCGCGGAGTTCGGGTCATTCTAATGCAGAACAAAAAACGCCAGCGAAGCCACAGCCATTACGGCGGTCGCGGCCCAGCCCCAGACCGCCATGGCGCGCGACACCGTCAGCCGCCCCATCACCCTCGGATTGCGCACGATCAGCATCATCACCGCCATCAGCGGTGCGGCCAGCACGCCGTTGACCACGGCCGCCCAATACAGCGCCCGCACCGGATCCAGCCCGACGAAATTGAGCGCCGCGCCCAGCAGCGTCGCCACCGCGATCGTCGCATAGAAGGCGCGGGCATCGTTCGGTCTGGCATCGAGGCTTTCGGCCCAGCCGAATACCTCGCTGACCGCATAGGCCGCCGAGCCCGCCAGCACCGGCACGGCCAGCAGGCCGGTGCCGATAATGCCGAGGGCGAACAGCGCAAAGGCGAACTCGCCGGCAATCGGACGCAGCGCTTCGGCGGCCTGCGCCGAGGTCGCGATGTCGGTGATGCCGTGGCCATGCAGCGTCGCCGCGGTCGCGAACACGATCGCCAGCGACACCAGCGAACTGAAGCCCATGCCGACGATGGTATCGAGGCGGATGCGGGCGAGTTCCGGCCCCGCGGTCTTCGGCGAGATACAGAGCGGCTTGGCATGGTGGCGGTGCTGCTCCTCGACCTCCTGCCCGGCCTGCCAGAAAAACAGGTAAGGGCTGATGGTGGTGCCGAGGATCGCCACCAGCGCCATCGCGGAGGCGCCGGTGAGATCCATGGTCGGAACGACCAGCGATTTCAGCGCCGTCGGCCATGGCACATCGGCCACGAACACCACGGCGACATAGGAGAACAGCGACAGCGTGGTCCATTTCAGCACCGCCGCGTAACGCGGATAGCTGAGCCAGACCTCGAGCACGATGCAGACCACGCCGAACAGCAGGGTGTAGAGCTGGTCCGGCCCGCCGATCAGCAGCGCAAGTGCTGCGCCCATCGCGCCGAGATCGGCGCCGAGGTTGATGATGTTGGCGACCAGAAGCAGCGTCACCACGCCGCGCAGCAGCCAGCGCGGATAATGCCGGCGCAGATTGTGCGCGATGCCGCGTCCGGTGACGCAGCCGATCTGGGCGGCGATCTCCTGGATCACGACCATCAGCGGGAAACTGAGCACGAAGGTCCACGCCAGCGCGAAGCCGAACTGCGCGCCGATCTGGCTGTGGGTAGCGATCCCGCTGGGATCGTCATCGGCAGCGCCGGTGACGAGGCCGGGACCGAGCCGGCGCCACAGGCGCGCGGGCAGGCTGCCGGCCGACTGGTCGGAGGATTCATTCATGCCGCCAGCCTAACCGCTATTGCCCGGATGGCCCTTGGGAATCGCGGCAATCAATCCGTCACCAGCGATCACGCCAGCGCCCGAACCGGCCGCGGCCGTAGTTCGAATCGAGCTTGGCCTTCTGCTCGTCGCTCAGCGTCGCGTAGAACGCCTCCAGCGCCGGCCGCATCGTCTTGATCGCCTGCAGCATGTTGTCCATGCGCTTTTCCATGGCTTCGGTTCGCCCCAGGATGGTCGCGGGCACATCGGTCTGACAGGCGTTGCGCATGACCTCCGCCGCCTTGATTGACGCTGCCTTGAATTCATCGAACTTGCCGCGCTGCGCGTCAGTCAGCTTGACCAGCTCGGCGATCCGGTCGGCCCGCCACTCCGCAAAGCCGCTGGCGCCGGGATTGCACATCGCGCCGAAACCGCGGCGGCCCATCATCCCCGGCCCCATCATGCCGGGACCCGACATCATGCCCGGGCCCATGAATCCGGATCCTGGACCGGGCTGTGCCGTGGCGGTCGCCAGCAACACGCTGACGCCCAAGGCTGCGGAAGCAATCAGCGTCATTCCGAATCTTGCGACCATGGCACTGCCTCCATATGGGGTCCGGGCTCCCCGCCCGCCGGCAAACGGAACGCCTCTGTCAGTGTAACGGTAGCGGAACGCAGTGGAGCGGCATTGATGTGAGTCAAAGTTGGTCGGCCATGTCCGAGCGCCAGACCATCCGAGCACTCGCGGAAGCGATTGTGAGCAGAGCGGGCGTGACGGCCCGCCCTGGAATTTGCTATCTGGACTCCGCCTCGTGACGTCGGAGCAATGGCACCATGTCGAAGACCACGCCTGCGACCCTTGCGCTGCGGAAGGTCGGCTGCGCCTTCAAGCTGCACACCTATGTCTACGATTCCAGCGCCGAAAGCACCGGGCTGCAGGCGGCCGAGGCGCTCGGCGTCGATCCGAACCGCGTGCTGAAGACCCTGATGGCCGAGGTCGACGGCACGCCGGTTTGCGTGGTGGTGCCGGCGGATTGCGAGGTCAGCATGAAGAAGCTCGCGGCGGCATTCGACGGCAAGTCGGCCAACATGATGCGCCCGGCCGATGCCGAACGTCTCACCGGCTATCATGTCGGCGGTATCAGCCCGTTCGGGCAGAAAAAGCGCGTGCCGGTGGCGATCGAACTGACGGCGCTGAGCCACCTGACCGTGTTCGTCAATGGCGGGCAGCGCGGATTGCAGATCGAAATCGATCCCAATGACGCCGCCATCGCCGCCGGCGCCGTCGCGCACGAACTGACGGCGTGAACAGGCCGCGATCCGCATGGTCGCGATGCGTCTTCCGCCATTGAAAGCCAGCCAAAACCCGTGTCTGTGAGGCCTGCCGGGCGAACATTCCGGCCCGGCTGCGCCGGGCGGGGAGCGGCGCCAAGAACCGAGCCCAGAGAATGTCTGCTTCCGACCACACGTCAGGCGCCGCCCCCTCCGGGAACTGGATCGCCAACCAGCCCTATTTGCTGCTGTCCATCACCGCGCTGTGCTGGGCCGGCAACGCCATCGTCGGCCGGCTCGCCGCCGGGCATATTCCGCCGGTCACGCTGTCGTTCCTGCGCTGGTCGATGGCATTTCTCATCATCCTGCCATTCGCCTGGAAACATCTGGTGCGCGACTGGGGCGCGATCCGCGGCCGGCTCGGCACCATGGTGATCCTTTCCGTCACCGGGATCAGCGCCTTCAACACCATGCAATACTGGGCGCTCGAGCACACCCAGGCGCTGAACACGCTATTGCTGCAGTCGGCAGCACCCCTGTTCGTCGCGATATGGTCGCTGCTGCTGCTCGGCATCCGGCTGACGCTGGCGCAGGCCGGCGGGCTCGCGGTGTCGCTGGCGGGCGTGCTGGTCATCCTGCTGCAGGGCGACCTGACGACGCTAGAGAAAATCGAGTTCAATATCGGCGATGTCATCTTCCTCGCCGCGCTGGCGATCTTCGGGCTGTACTCGACGCTGTCCTTCTAGCGCACGCTGATCCACGGCCTGTCTTTCGTCGGCTTTACCTTCGGCTGCGGGGCTGCTGCGCTCATTCC
>NZ_JAUSLT010000185.1 GCF_030646015.1 Bradyrhizobium sp. | reverse complement strand
CCGGTGACGAGCCGGTCAAGAAGACCTCGCGCCAATCGCTCCGGTTGCTCGGCTCGGTCGGCGAGCCGATCAATCCGGAAGCCTGGGAGTGGTATCACCGCGTGGTCGGCGACGAGCGCTGCCCGATCGTCGATACCTGGTGGCAGACCGAGACCGGCGGCATCCTGATCACGCCGCTGCCCGGCGCCACCAGGCTCAAGCCCGGCTCGGCGACGCAGCCGTTCTTCGGCGTGGTGCCCGAGATCGTCGATGCCGACGGCAAGGTGCTGGAAGGCGAATGCAGCGGCAATCTGTGCATTGCGCGATCCTGGCCGGGCCAGATGCGCACGGTCTATGGCGACCACGCCCGCTTCGAGCAGACCTATTTCTCGACCTACAAGGGCAAGTACTTCACCGGCGATGGCTGCCGCCGCGACGCCGACGGCTATTACTGGATCACCGGCCGCGTCGATGACGTCATCAACGTCTCCGGCCACCGCATGGGCACCGCCGAAGTCGAGAGCTCGCTGGTGGCGCACGCGCTGGTCTCGGAAGCCGCTGTCGTCGGCTATCCCCACGACATCAAGGGCCAGGGCATCTATGCCTATGTGACGCTGATGACCGGCACCGAACCATCGGAAGCGCTGCGCAAGGAGCTGGTGGCGTGGGTGCGCAAGGACATCGGCCCGATCGCCTCGCCCGACCTGATCCAGTTCGCGCCCGGCCTGCCGAAAACCCGCTCCGGCAAGATCATGCGCCGCATCCTGCGCAAGATCGCCGAGGATGAGCCGTCAAGTCTCGGCGATACCTCGACCCTGGCGGATCCCGCCGTGGTCGAAGACCTCGTCGCGCAACGCCAGAACAAGAAGGAAGCGGGGGTTTAAGGCGCCGCACTTCATACCCTCCCCTGGAGGGGGAGGGTCGGCTCGCGTCGCAAGATGCGAGCCGGGGTGGGGTGATCTCTCAACTCCACCACCGCTCGAAACGAGAAACTGTCACCCCACCCCGCCGCTCCTTTCAGTCGCGTCGACCCTCCCCCTCCAGGGGAGGGTAAGAAAAACTCGCCCAATCCTCCGGTGGCCAACCTTCCAGTCCCGGCAGTTTCCTGCCGAGTGTTGTTTTCAAGTCATTTACTTTGTTCCCAACATTTCCTTTGTTGATCCTCATTGAACGGGCCCAGAGCCCGGCCTCGAAACCGGTTGGTTAAGCCGCGCGGTCAAGAATGCGTGGCAACCGGGGTTTTGCAGGCCTTTCGGAAATTTTGACGGCCTCAGGGGCGTCCCGAGTCAAAGTGGAGAGATTGATGTCGTTGAGGATTGCGGTGGCGCTGGCAGCCACCATCGGGGCGGGGGCCCTGCTGTCGACCGCGGCCGAGGCGCGCCCGGACATCGTCGGTTTCCGCGGCGATTATTCGCCGGGAACGATCGTGGTGAAGACCAATGAGCGCCGGCTCTATCTCGTCGTCGAGCAGGGCCGCGCGGTCCGCTATCCCGTCGGCGTCGGCCGTGCCGGCAAGCAATGGGCCGGCACCACCAGGATCGACGGCAAGTACACCAATCCCGCCTGGTCGCCGCCGGCGGAAGTGAAGCGCGACAGACCTTCGATGCCGAACGTGATCCCCGGCGGTTCGCCACGCAACCCGATGGGCGTTGCCGCGATGACGCTGGCGGGCGGCGAATATGCGATCCACGGCACCAACGCGCCGGGTTCGGTCGGCGGCTTCGTCTCCTACGGCTGCATTCGCATGCTGAACGCCGATATCACCGATCTCTACCAGCGCGTCTCCGTCGGCACGACGGTGGTCGTGACGCGCTGATCCCACTTCGGCAATCAGGTATACGCAAGGGCCGCGCAGCAGCGCGGCTTTCTTGTTTGCAAGATCGGCATCAGCACCAGGCGCCGCGGCGGCCTCGGACATACCCGCGCGCGTGACCCGCGGCGAGCAGCGCCGCCGAAACATTGTCGGTCCGCCGCGTCGCGACATCGGCGACGACGCGTCCGTTATACTTGTCGGGGCCGATATTGTAGATCGTGACCCCGCCTTCGCCGAGCAAGCCGCGCAACGCTGAGCCGGCGGCTTCGGCCATTTGCATTTCCTGTGCACAGGCCGCCTTCAGCTCCGGCGCATCGACGCCGCGCAGGCGAACCCGCGTCGTCGGCTCGAGCCCGGGCGACAAATGCACCCGCGCCTCGAAGGTGTCGCCATCGATGGTCCTGAGAACGTCGACCGGATGCCGGACGCCGGAATTTCCGGCGCTCTTCCAGATCGTCTCGGCGTCGCGCGCCGCCTGGATTTCGTGCGGCGACAGCGTCGCTGTGGTCGAGGCCGGCCAATGCACCCATTGCCGCAGCGGCAGCATCGTCGCCGCCGCCACGCCTAGAATGAATATCCAGGGCAACGCAGCCGAGAACCGGCGGCGCCAGAGCGTGCCCGGATCGCGGGCCTTGTCCCGATAAGTATTTATTCTATCAAATGGGTACATATTCCCAAAACTGGAGTGAGTCGCGCCGAACCGGCAAGCGCATCCGAGTTCAAAGAAGATCGGCTGGATCAAAAATCCGAGGCGATGCCCTTGTTCTCCCAGTCGCCATAGCGCGTCGGTTCCGGGCCTTTCGGGCCCTGCAATTCCCTGGGTGCGACCCTGGCGTTGGCCGCGGCAGCTTGCCGGCGCGCTTCGGCCTCGGCCAACGCACGCTGGGCCGCCGCCGGCAGTGGCTTACGTTCCCCGGCAGCTGGTTCGGGCAGTGGTGGCTTGTCGGTCGTGTCAGCGTTTCCAGCCATTGCCCAATCCCTGCTCAATCCAGACTTCGAGAATAAAGCTCACACCCGAACTGTGAAATCATAAAGGCGATTCTTATATTTGGCATATTCGCATGTCAGAGGTGCTGTCCTTTCGACATCAGCGCCGAAATCGCGTTGAACCGTCATCCCTTTCCTTATCTCCCGAGATGTTTCCGCTCCATGCCTCCTCAAAGATTCGCCCTGCCATCCGAAGTGCCCGGCCTCGCGGCGCGGCGGATCGCGGCGGATATTCTCGATGGCGTGCTGCACAAGCAGCGGACCCTCGATGACCAGCTCGACGGCGCCGGGGCCCATCCCGGGCTGAAGACGCTGCCCGACCGCGACCGCGCTTTGATGCGGCGGCTGGTGGCGACCATTCTGCGGCGGCTCGGCACGCTCGGCCATGTGCTGTCGCGGCTGCTCGATCGCGGCATTCCGACCGACGCGCCGCGCGCGCAGAGCGCGCTGCTGATCGGGGCTGCCCAAATTCTCTGGATGGACGTGCCCGATCACGCCGCGGTGGATCTTTCGGTGCGGCTGGTGCAGTCGGACCGGCGTGCCGCGAAATATGCCGGCCTCGTCAATGCGGTGCTGCGCCGCTGCGCCCGCGAGGGACCGTCGCTGATCGACGAGGTCAAGTCGCAGACGCTGGATGTTCCGCCATGGCTGCTGGCGCGCTGGATCGCATTTTATGGCGAGACCACCGCGCGGGAGATCGCGGTGGCACTCAGCCACGAGCCGTCGCTCGATATCACCGTGAAGTCCGATGCGGAGCAGTGGGCGACGCGTCTGCACGGCGAAACGCTGCCGACGGGAAGCGTGCGCACGCTGCTGCAGGGCTCGGTGAAAATGCTGCCGGGCTTCACCGATGGCCAGTGGTGGGTGCAGGACGCCGCCGCCGCCTTGCCGGCGCGGCTGTTCGGCGACATCGCCGGCAAGCGCATCGCCGATCTCTGCGCCGCACCCGGCGGCAAGACCGCGCAACTGATCCATGCCGGCGCCGAAGTCACCGCGGTCGACCGTTCGCCCGGCCGCATGGCGCGGCTGAACGACAACCTCACCCGGCTGGGGATGCAAGCCACGACCGTCGTGACCGACGCCGCCGAATGGCAAGGCGGCGACATCGGTGGGAATCCGGGCGAAGGTTTCGACGGCATCCTGCTCGACGCGCCCTGCGCCTCGACCGGAACTATCCGCCGCCACCCCGACGTCGCCTGGTTGCGGACGGAAGCCGATATCGGCGCGCTGATGGCGCTGCAGAAGCGATTGCTGCAACGGGCGACCGCGCTGCTGAAGCCGGGCGGAACGCTGGTCTATTGCACCTGCTCGCTGGAGCCGGAAGAAGGCGAGCAGGCCATTTCGGCGCTTTTGGCCGCCGAGCCCGCCATGCGCCGCGCCCCGATCGACGCCAGCGAGGTCGCCGGCCTCAGCGAAATCCTTAATTCGGACGGCGATTTACGTACTCTGCCCTGCCATTTGCCGCACGAGGACCCCCGCCTGGGCGGTCTCGACGGTTTTTACGCCGCCCGGCTGGTTAAATCCTGATTTTGCACTGCATTTTCGTGTTCTTGCGCTGATTCGCCCGGTTTCAAGATGGTGTCTTGGCAGCGTTTCCGGATTAAAAGGATTCGCATCTAATTCTCCCAATCAAGGCAAGGCGTGACGGTCGCTCAACGCAGACGTATCTCGACGCTGATCATGGGCCGCTTCGCGCGGAACATGATCTCGCGCGTCAGCGGCGGCTCGGTCGCGGTGTCGCGGCTGTGGCCGGGCCGCACCGACCGGCTGATCATCGCCCCGCACGATCTGCGCACCGCTGACGCCACCCGCGCCGCCGAGATCTATGCCGGCCGCTTCGTGTTTGCCGGCAAGATCGTGACCTGTCACGGCCGCTCGATCTTCGACCTCGAGCCGCCGTCGGAAGACTGGGAAGTGGCGCTGCTCGGCTTCGGCTGGCTGCGCCATCTGCGCGCCGCCGACACCGCGCTGACCCGCGCCAATGCGCGCTCGCTGGTCGACGACTGGATTTCCAATCCGGCGCACAAGCGCCCCGTAGGCCGCCGCGCCGACGTGCTGGCGCGCCGTGTCATCTCGCTGCTGTCGCAGGCGCCGCTGGTGCTCGGCGATACCGACGGCAAGTTCTACCGGCGCTATCTGCGCGGGCTGACCCGCGAAATCCGCTATCTGCGCTACACCATGCTCGACATTCCCGACGGCGTGCCGCGGCTGCAGGTGCTGATCGCGCTGTGCTACGCCTCGCTCTGCCTCCAAAACCAGGCCCGGCACATCCGCACCGCTACGAAAAAACTGTCCGACGAGTTGCAGCGCCAGATCCTTCCCGACGGCGGGCACTTTTCGCGCAATCCCGGCGCGCTGATCGAGCTCCTGATCGACCTGTTGCCGCTGCGGCAGACTTTTGCGGCCCGCAACATCGCGCCGCCGCCGGCGCTGCTGAACGCGATCGATCGCATGATGCCGATGCTGCGCTTCTTCCGCCACGGCGACGGCAGCTTTGCGCTGTTCAACGGCATGAGCAGCGCGCCATCCGACCTGCTGGCGACGCTGCTGGCCTATGACGATACCCACGGCGCGCCGATGGCGCACATGCCGCATACCGGTTTCCAGCGCCTCGATGCCGGCGCCATGACGATCATCATGGACACCGGCCCGCCCCCGCCGCCGAGCGTCAGTCACGACGCCCATGCCGGCTGCCTGTCGTTCGAACTGTCGTCGGGCCTCAGCCGCATCGTGATCAATTGCGGGATGCCCTCGACCGGCCGCGACAACTGGCGCGCCTTCGCGCGCGGTACCCCGGCGCATTCCACCCTGTGCTATCACGACACCTCGTCCTGCCAGTTCGTCGAGCTGTCGGCGATGAAGCGGCTGCTGCGCGGCTCGCCTGTGGTGAGCGGTCCGACCACTGTCGAAAGCTATCGCGAGATGGTCGCCAATGGCGTGCTGCTGACCACCTCGCATGACGGATATCTGGCCCGGTTCGGCGTGGTGCATCGCCGGGTCCTGATGGTGGCGGCGGACGGCACAAGGCTCGACGGCGAGGATACCCTTTCGCCGGCGCCGGGCGGCCGGATCAAGGGCAACGAGACCGATTACGCGCTGCGCTTTCATCTGCATCCCGCCGTCAAGGCAAGCCGGCTTTCCGACGCCCGCGGCGTCATGCTGGTGCTGCCGAACCGCGACGTCTGGACCTTCGAGGCGCTCGACGACAAGGTCGAACTCGAGGACAGCGTGTTCCTGGCCGGCAACGACGGCCCCCGCCGCACCGCCCAGATCGTGATGCGGCAGGAATCCCGCCACGCCGCCTCGATCCGCTGGAGTTTTGTCAGATCGACCACGTCGGCGTCCGCGACGACGGCGCGACGCAATGCGCGCCGCGAGCCGGAATTGCCGCTGTAGAGCCGGGCTTCGGTGCGGTCTCTTGACGAATGTAAGCTGATTGCTTACATTGGCTCGTGATCCGAACCTTCAAGAGCAAAGCCCTTTCGGAGCTTTGGACCAAGGGCAAGAGTCCGAAGATCGACGCGAAGATGCATAAGCGCATTTTCGCGCGACTGGATCGTCTCGACGTCGCCAATCGGCCCGAGGAAATGGATGTTCCGGGCTTCAACTTTCATTCTTTGCACGGTTTCGATCCGAAGCGCTATTCGGTCCACGTCAACGGACCATGGTGCATCACCTTCGAATTCGAGGATGGCGAGGCCTGCCACGTCGATTTCGAGCAATACCACTAGAGAGGATGAAACATGGTCTATGCGGCAAAGCGCGGCAAAATCCGTTGCCCGACTCATCCCGGCGCGCTGCTTCGGGATGACATCATCCCGGCCACCGGGCGGACCAAGGCGGAAATCGCCGGATTGCTCGGGATTTCCCGGCAGCATCTGTACGACATCCTGCAGGAACGAAAGCCGGTGTCCCCGGCCACGGCGGTTCGGCTAGGCAAGCTTTTTGGTGACGGCGCGGGAATTTGGACCCGGATGCAGGCCGCGTACGATACCTGGCATGCGGAGCGGACTGAGGACGTCCGTCATATCCCGACCATCAAGGCAAAGGCGGCTTGAGGCTCCGGGAGCCGGAATTGCCGCTGTAGCCCTCGCCGCCGCCCTGCTCTTCTGGCGCAAGAGCAATTTTCCACACCGGGTTTTGGCTGGTTTCGCCGGCCGAAAAACCATGCTACCCGGCTGGCTTACCAGCCAGGATATTCCCCCATGACCGACCATCCGCGCCGCGTAACCCGCGCTCTATTGTCCGTTTCCGACAAGACCGGCCTGATCGAATTCGCCCGCGCGCTGGCCGCTCACGGCATCGAACTGGTCTCGACCGGCGGCACCGCGAAGGCGATTGCGGCTGCCGGCCTGACGGTGAGGGACGTTTCGGAGCTGACCGGCTTTCCGGAAATGATGGACGGCCGGGTCAAGACGTTGCACCCGAAGGTGCATGGCGGGTTGCTGGCGATCCGCGACAACGCCGAACATGCCGGCGCGATGAAGGCGCACGGCATCGCGCCGATCGACCTTCTGGTGGTCAATCTCTATCCGTTCGAGGCCACCGTCGACAAAGGCGCCGGCTACGAGGAGTGCATCGAGAACATCGACATCGGCGGCCCCGCGATGATTCGGGCCGCGGCCAAGAATCACGACGACGTCGCCGTGGTGGTGGAAGCGCAGGATTATCAAGCCGTGCTCGACGGACTCGCCGCCAACGGTGGCGCGACCACGTTGACCTTGCGCCGCCGTCTCGCCGCGAAAGCCTATGCCCGCACCGCCGCCTATGACGCGGCGATTTCGAACTGGTTCGCGAACGAACTCAAGACCGACGCGCCGGATTTCCGCGCTTTCGGCGGACGGCTGATCCAGGCGCTGCGTTACGGCGAGAATCCGCACCAGACCGCCGCGTTTTATCGCACGCCCGACAAGCGTCCCGGCGTCGCCACCGCGCGGCAGCTGCAGGGCAAGGAATTGTCCTACAACAACATCAACGACACCGATGCCGCCTATGAATGCCTCGGCGAGTTCGACGCCGCGCGCACCGCAGCCGTCGTCATCGTCAAACATGCCAATCCCTGCGGCGTCGCCGAAGGCGCCGACCTGGTCAGCGCATACCGCAAGGCACTGGCCTGCGATTCGACATCGGCGTTCGGCGGCATCGTCGCGCTGAACCGCACGCTCGATGCCGATGCCGCGCGCGCCATCACCGAGATTTTCACCGAGGTGATCATCGCACCTGACGCCACGGACGAAGCCATCGCCATCGTCGCGACCAAGAAGAACCTGCGGCTGTTGCTGGCGGGCGCTCTGCCCGATCCGCGCACGGTCGGCCTGACCGCCAAAACCGTTGCCGGCGGCTTGCTGGTGCAGAGCCGCGACAACGCCGTGGTCGACGGCATGACGCTGAAGGTCGCAACCCGGCGCGCGCCGACCGACGCCGAGATGCGCGATCTGAGATTCGCGTTCCGTGTCGCCAAGCACGTCAAGTCCAACACCATCGTCTATGCGAAAGATCTCGCCACCGTCGGCATCGGCGCCGGCCAGATGAGCCGGGTGGATTCCGCGCGGATCGCCGCGCGCAAGGCGCAGGATGCCGCCGACGAATTGAAACTGGCGGCGCCGATGACCCGGGGCTCGGTGGTGGCGTCGGATGCGTTCTTTCCGTTCGCCGACGGGCTGCTGGTCGCGATCGAGGCCGGCGCCACCGCCGTGATCCAGCCCGGCGGATCGATCCGCGACGATGAGGTGATCAAGGCCGCCGACGACGCCGGGATCGCCATGGTGTTCACCGGCGTCCGGCATTTCCGGCACTAGGCGACCGCCAGACCCTATTCTTGGATACAAGAACGGATTATAATACCTCTATTTTCGGCATACTTGCCATTTCTTCGCCAGTAATGTATACAATCGGCATCCATCAACGCCGAGCAACCATCATGGCCCCATCCTTCCCTCAAAATGCCTGGTACGCCGCCGCCTGGGATGCCGACATCAAGCGCGCGCTGTTTCCGCGCACCATCTGCGGCAAGCAGGTCGTGATGTACCGGCAGGCCGACGGACAGGTGAGCGCGCTGGAAGACGCCTGCTGGCATCGTCTGGTGCCGCTGTCGAAGGGCCGCCTCGAGGGCGACAGCGTGGTGTGCGGCTATCACGGCTTGAAATTCAATGCGTCCGGGCGCTGCACCTTCATGCCGTCGCAGGAAACCATCAACCCGTCGGCCTGCGTGCGCGCCTACCCGGTGGTCGAGCGTCACCGCTTCGTCTGGCTCTGGATGGGCGACCCGGCGCTGGCCGACCCTGCGCTGGTGCCGGACATGCACTGGAACGACGATCCGGACTGGGCCGGCGACGGCAAGACCATTCACGTCAAATGCGATTACCGGCTGGTGGTCGACAATCTGATGGACCTGAC
>NZ_JAUSLT010000178.1 GCF_030646015.1 Bradyrhizobium sp. | reverse complement strand
CAGCTGGTCGCGGTAGCTCTGCACGGTGATGTTGAGCGCCAGCCCGTGGGTCGAGATCGACACCGGGAAGATGTGCAGCAATTCCGCGCCCGCCGCATACAGCGTCTGGCGCGGCCCCGGCACGTTGGACACCGTGATGTTGGCCGCCGGCGGCAGCACGTCCGACAGGTTGGAGCGGCTGTACAGCAGCGCCATGATCTGCACCAGGATCGGCGCGCCGAGCATCGAGATGTTGGACACCTGCGGCATCAGGGCGCGCAGCGGATGCGACATCTCCTTCGACTTGGTGGATTGCGCGATGATCGCCTCCAGCCGCGCCTTGGGATCCTCGATATTGGTGGCGATCGAGCAGATCATGCCGAACACCTGATTGTTGGAGTCGGTGTTGCCCTCCTCGCGCAGCGAGATCGGCACCGCGGCGGTCATCGATTTGGTCGGCAGCGCGCCCTGCTGCAGCAGATAGCGCCTGACAACACCTGATGACAGCGCCAGTACCACGTCGTTGAGCTTGCCGCCGGATGCCTTGGCCAGCGCCTTGGCCTGCGACAGCGAGATCGAGACGCCGGCAAAGCTGCGCTCCGACGAGATCGCCTTGTTCAGGATGGTCGAAGGCGACGCCATGCTGGCGATGCTGTCGCGCGACTTCGGATCGGAAATCTTGCCGACCACCTCGGACACGCTCTTCAGCATGGTGGGAATGCTGCCGGCGAATTTTACCGCGCTTTCGATCTGGAACATGGCGTTGTCGAACAGGATCGATCCGATATCGCTCTTGCCGGAGCGCGGCAGATCGATGCTTTTCGGTGCTTCGGCGCCGCCAAACGGCTGGCGCCACAGCGCCTGGTAGGAATCGAGCAGGTTGGCGGCGATGTCGCGCGGTTCATTCCCGACCTTGGCCTTCGCCGTCGGCGGCTCGATAACTCTCGGGATCGGCGTCACGTCGTAGATCATGTTAGTCAGCGCCGCACCGGCGCCGCCGTCGATACAGGCGTGATGCATCTTGGAATAGAGCCCGATCTCGTTGTCCTTCATGCCCTCGAAAACGTAGAACTCCCAGAGCGGACGGGCCCGGTTGAGCAGCTTGGCATGCATCCAGCCGACGATGCGCTCCAGCGTGGCGCGATCGTGGGGCGCCGGAAGGCTGCCGCGGAAGATATGGCGATCGATATCGAACTGGTCGTCCTCGACCCAGGAAGGATGGTCGATGTCGAGCGGCGCCTTTTCCAGCCGCGACTTCAGGATCGGCGCGATGTGCAGCCGCGAAGCGATCATCGCCTTGAAGTCCTCGAAGAAGTCGCCCTTGTAGTCGTCAGGCAGGCGGAAGATCGCCATGCTCCCGACATGCATCGGCATCTCGGGCGTTTCCAGATACAGAAACGACGCGTCCATCGATGTCAGCTTTTTGGCGTCACTCATGTTTGTTCCTCCCGCGGATCACGTGGCGCCTTGGTGGCGCTTCTTTGTCTTTCAGACCGCCCCTGTTGCCGGGACATTAGTCAGGATTGTGCATTTTCCGGAGGCGCATATGCAATGGCAAACGGCCCCGATCGGTCAAATTGCCTGAATTCGCCCTCGGGCTGGGCCAGGCGATCGGCGACCGCCCACAGGGCGGCCGGGTTAACGCCGAGCCCGATGTGGCTGGCAAGATGGACCTCGATATTTTCAGCGGTATCGGACGGGCGCAGCAGGCAGGTGCGCCAGTTCACGATGCCGTCGGTGCGCGAATAGATCGACGTGGCCGGAACCGGCAGATCGCCCGCGATCGCGGCACGAAGCTCCGGATCGTCGTCCGCACCTTCGCCTGACAGTGCTTCATAGAGCCGCGTCGCGTTGGTCGCCCTGACGTCGCTGGCGAACGGACTTCCCAACGTCACCACATAGCGCACCATGTCGGGCGCCTGCAGCGCCAGGTCGCGCGCATAGACGCCGCCGAGGCTCCAACCGACGATGCTGACCTTGCGGCCGGTCGCGGCATGGATCTCGGCCAGCCGGTCGCGCAACGCGATCCGCATCCGCGCCACGCCGCCGAGGTTGCGGCCCATCCGCCACGCATGGGCGTCGTATCCGAGTTCCCTGAGATATCGCCGCATCGGCGCCATCGACAGGTCGCTGGCGAGAAATCCGGGCAGCAGCAGCACCGGATGGCCGTCGCCCCTCGGCGCGCGCATCAACAGCGGCGACAGCAGCAGGCTGGCGTTGAACTCGAAAATCCCTCTCGCCTCGGCCAGCAGCAGGCCGAGACCGGGGGGACGAAGCCGGTCCGCCGGGGGCGTATCGCCGCGGTCGATCGCCACGTTACTTCTTGTCGGCGGCGCGCGATCCGCCGAGGCCCGCCATGGTCACGAACATGTCGCCAAACCGCTCGGCGATTTTCGGATCGAAGGTGAACCAGCTCTGCATCAGCGCTTCCGGCGAAACCTTCTCGATGTTGGCCAGCATCTGCTGTTGAAGTTTGTCCATCACCGCGGTTTGCATCGGCTGCACATCCGGAAGCCCGAAAAACTGCCGGGCCTCGAGCGGTGTGCAGTCTATTTCAACGTTAACCTTCATGTCGGCTCCTGACCGCTATTCGACAGCTTGCCACAGTATCGCCGCGACAGGCGGCGCGGCGCAAGCGGCCTGACCGGACCGGGAGGCATCCCGGGGCTTCATTCGGCAGATTTGGTCAACTATGGTCAACCGAAACGCTCGACGGCAAAGGGCGCAGGATCGGCAAACGGCGTCTCCCCGGTCATCATCTCCGCCAGCAGGCGGCCGGTCGCGGGGCCGAGCGTCAGGCCATGGTGATGGTGGCCGAAATCGAACCACAGCCCGGCATGTCGGGGCGCCTTGCCGATCACCGGCAGCATATCCGGCAGGCACGGCCGCGCGCCCTTCCAGGGCTTTGCATCGATCGCTTCTCCCAGCGGAAACAGCTGGTGCGCCAGCGGCAGCGCCCGTTCCAGCTGGACCGGGGTGGGCGGCGCATCGCGACGGGCAAACTCGACCCCGGTGGCGAGGCGAATGCCGCGGTTCATCGGCGCCAGCACATAGCCGTTGTCAGCGTCGAGCACCGGACGATGGAGCACCGCATTGCCGCGCGGCGCCAAATGCAGATGGTAACCGCGCTTGACGTTGAACGGGATCGAATAGCCGAGGCGGCCGAATGCCAGATCGGACCACGGTCCGAGCGCCACCACGACCTCCCGTGCACTCACCTTGCCCACGGGTGTCGCGACCTGCCATCGCCCGCCGGGCTCCTGTTCCAGGGTCTGCGCATCGGCGACCATAAAGCGTCCCCCCTTGCGGTGGAACAGCTCGGCATAGGCTTTGGCCAGCCCGCCCGGATCGAGCACGAAGCCGGGTTCGGTAAAATGGATCGCACCGGCGAATTCGCCGCTGAGGTGAGGCTCGCGCTGGACAATCGCCTTGCTGTCGAGGATTTCGCCCTGGACGCCGTATTGTTTCGCGCGCTCGAAATCCCGCAGCGCATTGGCGAGCGTCGCATCTTCGCGATACATCTTGATCCAGCCGCACCGCCGCAACAACTCCAGCGCTCCGGCTTCAGCCATCAGCGTCTCATGCTCGACCAGGCTGCGGCGAATGAGCGGCATCACCGCCAACGCGCCGCGAAGCGCCCGGTCCGGCGCGGAGGCGAGATAATAGCGCACCAGCCACGGCAGGAAGCTCGGCAGATCGGCGAGGCTGTAGCGCACCTGCGGCGCCCTGTTCAGGGCGGAGCGGAGGATCTGGCCGAAATCCCGGGGAAACATATAGGGAAACACCGACGCGCACTCGATCATTCCCGCATTGCCGAAACTGGTTTCCTCCCCGGCGAGTTCGTGCCGGTCGACCAGGATGACATCGCGCCCCCGCTGCTGCAGATGGAGGGCAGCGCCGACGCCGACCATGCCCGCACCCAGCACGAGAACATCGGCCTTGAATTCCGCCATCACGGCACTCCGAAAGTTGAATGTTACGTTCTTGCTCCTGCTGCTTAGCTTGAAGCTAGCTATTGCGGTAGCGGCGTGCAAACCGGCCTGATCAGGGGAAATCGCGCTTGCGCGGCAGCCAAACTCTGGCAACAATGGTTCAGCCACAGCTGCCATGATTGCAGCCATCAACAACGCGCCACAGCGGAGAACCCTGACACATGTCGGTACGTCAAACCTTGTTCGCAGCGACCACCTTCTCGATCGTCGCTTTGGCGATGGCCCCGGCATCGGCCCAGACCCTGCGCTATGCCAACCAGGGCGACCTCAAATCGCTCGACCCCTATACGCTCAACGAGACCACCACCCATGCCCATCTCGGACAGGTCTATGAAGGCCTGATCGCGCGCGACAAGGATCTAAAGATCGTTCCCGGCCTTGCCGAAAAGTGGGAGACCACGGAGCCGACCCGCTGGCGCTTCCATTTGCGCAAGAACGTCAAATTCCAGAATGGCGACCCCTTCACCGCCGATGACGTGGTGTTTTCGGCCGACCGCGTCAGGGCCACCGGCTCCAACCTGCAAACCCGCATCGCCAAGGATGCAAAGGTCGTCAAGGTCGACGACCACACCGTGGACTTCATCCTGACCTCGCCCAATCCCATTCTGCATTCGCAATGGGATACCTGGTACATCATGGACAAGAAGTGGGCCGAGGCGAACAACGCGGTCGCCCCGACACCGGCCGCGGCGACCTCGCCGAGTTTTGCCTCGCTCAACGCCAACGGCACCGGCGCATTCACCATCGAGAGCCATCAGCCCGGCGTCAAAACCGTGTTCAAGGCCAACCCGAACTGGTGGCAGAAGCCGCAGCATAATCTCAAGGAGATCGTCTTCACGCCGATCGGCTCCGACGCCACCCGCGTTGCGGCGTTGCTGTCCGGCGAAGTCGATATCATCGAGCCGGTTCCGATTCAGGATATTTCGCGCGTCGACTCCAGCCCGAACGCCGAAGTGATGAAGGGCCCGGAACTGCGCACCATCTTCCTCGGCATGGATCAGGTCCGTGACGAATTGCTGTATTCGAACGTCAAGGGCAAGAACCCCTTCAAGGACATCCGCGTCCGCGAAGCGTTCTTCAAGGCGGTGGACATCGAGCTGATCAAGACCCGCGTGATGCGCGGCCTGTCGACCCCGTCGGCGCTGATGATTGCACCCCAGCTGTTCCCGCTATCCAAGGACTTTACCCGGCCGAAATTCGATCCCGACGGCGCCAAGAAGCTCCTGACCGAAGCCGGCTACCCCGATGGGTTCGAAGTGACGATGGATTGCCCCAACGACCGCTACGTCAATGACGCCGCGATCTGCCAGGCGGTGGTCGGCATGCTCGCCCGTATCGGGGTCAAGGTGAACCTGCTGGCGCAGCCCAAGGCGCAGTATTTCGCCAAGGTGCTGAAGCCCGGCGGCTACCAGACGTCGTTCTATCTGCTCGGCTGGACCCCCGGCACATCCGATGCGCACAACGTCTTGCACGACATCATGGGCTGCCGCGACGATCCGAAATCCAACCGTGGCGAGGCCAACCTCGGCGGCTACTGCAACAAGAAGATGGATGAACTCACCGACAAGGTCCTGCAGGAGGCCGACACCGCCAAACGCGATCTTCTGATCAAGGAAGCCTTCCAGATCGCGGCCAAGGATTTCGCCTACATCCCGCTGCATCAGCAGGCGCTGGCCTGGGGGACGTCGAAAAAAGTCAAGGTGGTGCAGCGCGCCGACAATGCGGTCCTGCCCTACTGGATCAACAAACAGGAATAAGGCAGTCGCAATACCCAAGTCCCGGTGGCTTCACGCTCCCGGGACTTTTCGTTTCCGCCTGACGGCGACGTCCACACCACAACAGAAGTGAAAGGATCACATGCTCGCTTTCACTCTTCGCCGGGCCATCCAGGCAATTGGCGTCATGATCGCGGTCGGGATCATCTCGTTCTCGATGTTCCGCTTCGCGGGCGATCCAGTCAACCAGATCGTCTCGCTGGATACGCCGGCCGCCGAACGTGAGGCCGTGCGCAAGTCGCTCGGGCTCGACGATCCGGTGGTGCTGCAATTTGCCCGCTATTTCGGCAACGCGGCGCAGTTCAAATTCGGCGTCTCCTATCAATTCCGCCAGCCGGTCTCTTCTCTGCTGATGGAGCGGATGCCGGCGACGCTGGAACTCGCCGCCTGCGCCACCGTCTTCGCGATGGTGTTCGGCATCCTGATGGGGGTCTATTCGGCGCTGAAACGCGACACGTTTCTGGCCAAGGTATTCCAGGCGGTGTCGCTGATCGGAATTTCGCTGCCGACCTTCCTGATCGGGATCCTGCTGATTTACCTGTTCGCGGTAGTGCTGGGCTGGCTGCCGTCGTTCGGCCGCGGCGAGGTGGTGCGGCTGGGCTGGTGGACCACCGGCCTGCTGACGATTTCCGGCCTCAAGGCCCTGATCATGCCTTCGGTCACGCTCGGCCTGTTCCAGATGACGCTGATCATGCGGCTGGTGCGGGCCGAGATGCTCGAGGTGCTGCGCACCGACTACATCCGCTTTGCGCGGGCGCGGGGACTGACCACGCGGGCGATCCATTTCGGTCACGCGCTCCGCAACACGCTGGTTCCCGTGATCACCGTCGCCGGCCTGCAGTTTGGCTCGGTTATTGCATTTGCAATCATTACCGAAACCGTCTTCCAGTGGCCAGGCATGGGACTATTGTTCGTACAAGCCGTGCAAAACGTCGATATTCCGATCATGGCCGCCTACCTCTTGATGGTGTCCCTGATCTTCGTCACCATCAATCTCGTGGTCGATATTCTCTATACGGTGGTCGATCCGCGCCTGCGCTCCACCCTCCGCCGCCCGACCTGAACCCGGGATCCCCTTGATGACAGACGCCGTCGTGCCGCACCCAGTCGAACCGAGCGTGCCGCGCCCGCACGCCGGCAGCGGCTGGCTCAAGCGCGCCCTCGACAGCGACGTGTTCTATTCGTTCCGGCGCTCGAAGATGACGATGGTCGCTGCGGCCGTGACCCTGCTGTTCTTTCTGCTGGCGCTGCTGGCGCCGCTTCTGGCGGTGCAGAACCCGTTCGATCCAGCGCAGCTCCAATTGATGAATTCGCGGATTTCGCCGCTGTGGACCGCGGATGGACAAAGCCCGTTCCTGCTCGGCACGGACGAACAGGGCCGCGACGTGTTTTCCGCCATTCTCTACGGCTTGCGGATTTCGCTCACGGTCGGCGTTCTCGGCGTGCTGTTCTCCGGCACGCTCGGCATCATCCTCGGACTGATCGCCGGCTATGTCGGCGGCGCGGTCGACGGCCTGATCATGCGGATCGCCGACGTGCAGCTGACCTTCCCCGCCATCCTGATCGCGCTGTTGATCAACGGCGTCGTCAAGTCCGTATTCGGCAACAGCCTCGACGCCATGAGCACGCTGACGGTGCTGGTGTTCGCGATCGGATTGAGTTTCTGGGTGCAGTATGCGCGCACCGTGCGCGGCTCGGTCATGGTGGAGAAAAACAAGGATTACGTGGCGGCGGCGCAGTTGATCGGCTTGCCCGCCCCCGTCATCATGCTGCGTCACGTGCTGCCCAACGCGATGGGACCGATCCTGGTGATCGCGACCATCAACCTCGCGCTCGCCGTCATCACCGAGGCGACGCTATCGTTTCTGGGCGCCGGCATGCCCGACACCATGCCCTCGCTCGGCACCCTGATCCGGATCGGCAACAATTACCTGTTCGCGGGCGAATGGTGGATCGTGGCGTTTCCGGGCCTCGCGCTGGCGTCGCTGATTCTTGCGATCAACCTGCTCGGCGACTGGCTGCGCGACGCGCTCAACCCGAAACTCCGATGAGTAGCGCTGCAACACCCACGCGTCTGGCCCAATGATTGAACCCGTTCTCTCCGTGCGCAACCTTCGGGTGGAGTTCGTCACCCGCCGCGACATCTTGCGCGCCATCGACGGGGTGTCATTCGACATCGCCAAGGGCGAGGTGCTGGGCGTGGTCGGTGAATCCGGCGCCGGCAAATCCGTCACCGGCCTCGCGGTGATCGGCCTGATCGACCGGCCCGGCCGCATTGCCGGCGGCGAGATCTACCTGTCGGGCATGCGGATCGACAATCTGCCGCCGGAGGAACTGCGCCGCATCCGGGGCAAACGCATCGGCATGATCTTCCAGGACCCGCTCACCAGCCTCAATCCGCTGTACCGGATCGGCGACCAGCTGGTCGAGACCATCAGGACCCATCTCAATCTGTCGGAAACGGCGGCGCGCAAGCGCGCTATCGACCTGCTGGCCGAGGTCGGCATTCCCGCCCCGGAAAAGCGCATCGACGCCTATCCGCACGAATTCTCCGGCGGCATGCGCCAGCGCGTCGTGATCGCGCTGGCGATCTGCGCCGAGCCGGAGCTGATCATCGCCGACGAGCCGACCACCGCGCTCGACGTCTCGGTGCAGGCCCAGATCATCTCCTTGATCAAACGGCTCGGACGCGACCATGGCACCGCCGTGATGCTGGTGACCCACGACATGGGCGTGATTGCCGAGACCTCCGACCGCGTCGCGGTGATGTATTCCGGCCGCATCGCCGAAATCGGTCCGGTGCTGGACGTTGTGCAGAACCCGCTGCATCCCTACGCAAAAGGCTTGATGGGCGCGATCCCAACGCTCGCCAGCGACACCGATCGCCTGGTCCAGATACCCGGCTCGATGCCGCGGCTGTCGGCGATCCCGCCGGGTTGTCCGTTCAATCCGCGTTGCGCCTTCGCGTTCGACCGCTGCCGGGTCGAGCGGCCGGAACCAATCCGGCACGGCTCCCAGTCCGTGGCCTGCCATCTCTACGATACCGCCGCGACGGAAACCGCGGCATGACCTCAGCCCCCTTCATCGACGTCAGGAACCTGCGTCGCGTGTTCGACGTCTCAAAGCCATGGCTCAACCGGGTGATCGAGGGTGGCCATCTCGAATTTCTCAAGGCCGTGGACGGCGTCACCTTCGATATCAGGAAGGGCGAGACTTTTGCCCTGGTCGGTGAATCCGGCTCCGGCAAGACCACCGTCGCCCGCATGGTGGTCGGCCTGCTGCCGCCGAGCTCAGGCGAAGTCATCATCGATGGCGTATCGATGAGCGCGGCCAGGCAATTGCAGGCGCGCCAGCAGTTGCGCCGCCGTATCCAGATGATCTTCCAGGATCCCTATGCCAGCCTCAATCCGCGCTTCCGGGTCGATGCCATCGTCTCCGAACCGATCCGCGCCTTCGACCTGATCGATGGCGAGCGCAACATCCAGGCGCGGGTCGGTGAACTCCTGTCACTCGTCGGCCTGCATGCCGACGATGCCTTGAAATATCCGCATGAGTTTTCCGGCGGGCAGCGGCAACGCATCGCCATCGCCCGGGCGCTGGCATCGGAAGCCGAGTTCATCGTCTGCGACGAACCGACCTCGGCACTCGATGTCTCGGTGCAGGCGCAGATCCTCAATCTGATGCGCGACCTGCAGGACAAGTTCGGCCTCACCTATCTCTTCATCAGCCACAACCTCGCCGTGGTCCGGCACATGGCGAGCCGCATCGGCGTGATGTATCTCGGCCGCATCGTCGAGATCGCCGAAGGGCGCGAGCTCTTCAGCAACCCGCGAATGCCCTACACCAAGATGCTGCTGGGCGCGGTTCCCGATCTCGCAATGTCCGGCCGCCAGCGGATTCCGGTGCAGGGCGAAATTCCCAACCCGATCGATCCGCCGCCCGGCTGCGCCTTCAACCCGCGCTGCCCGCTGGTAACGGACCTGTGCCGCAAGGTGGCGCCTGCGCTGATCGACGGCGTCGCTTGCCACGCCGTCAACGATCCCGTGTTCGCCGCGTCGGCCTGATCACGTGGACGCGATTTAACTCTTCCAACCACATGGTTGGCAGCGGGCTTCGCCTGTGGTCAACTGGCGTACCAAATACCAGCCGGCAGGTTCTCATGAGCAACATCAATCCCGATCCCTTCACCACCCGGCCGGAAATCGAAGGCACCTTCGGGGTCGTGACCTCCACCCACTGGATCGCCACCGCGGTCGGGATGGCGACGCTGGAAAAAGGCGGCAATGCCTTCGACGCCGGTGTCGCCACCGCGTTCACGCTGCAGGTGGTGGAACCGCATCTGAACGGCCCGGGCGGCGACGTCCCTGTTATCGTCCACGACGTCAAGCGCGGGCGCACCGAGGTGATCTGCGGCCAGGGCCCTGCCCCGGCAGGCGCCACCATCGCGCATTACCGCAGCGAAGGCCTGGAGATGGTGCCCGGCACCGGGCTATTGGCTGCCTGCGTGCCCGGCACCTTCGAATCCTGGATGCTGCTGCTGCGCGACTACGGCACGCTGCGGCTGCGCGACGTGCTGGAGCCCGCCATCGCCTACGCCCGTGATGGCTACCCGCTGGTGGAGCGCGCCGCCGCGACCATCCAGACCGTCGAGAAGATGTTCCGCACGCACTGGAAGACATCAGCCGCGGTCTATCTGCCCAACAACGAGGTGCCGAAGCCCGGCACGCTGTTCACCAACAAGACGCTGTCGGAAACCTATGCCCGCATCCTGAAGGAAGCCGAAAGCGCCGGCAGCGACCGCGTCGCACAGATCGAAGCGGCGCGGCGCGCGTGGTCGAAAGGGTTTGTCGCCGAGGCGATCGACAGGTTCTGCCGCACCCAGGACATCATGGACGTCAGCGGCTCGCCGCATAGAGGCGTGCTGCGCGCCGACGACATGGCGCGCTGGCAGGCGACCGTTGAAGCGCCGCTGACTTACGACTATGGCCGCTACACCGTCTGCAAGCCCGGCGTCTGGAGCCAGGGCCCGGTCATGCTGCAGCAGCTGGCGCTGCTGAAGGGATTTGAGCTGGACGGACTCGATCCGGCGGGACCGGAGTTCATTCACTTGTGGACCGAAGCCGCCAAACTCGCCTTTGCCGACCGCGAGAAGTTTTATGGCGATCCCGACTTCAGCGAGATCCCGATCGCGACGCTGCTGTCGGACGCCTACAATGATGAGCGCCGCAAGCTGATCTCGAAAGACAGTGCATCGCTCGATTTCGTACCCGGTTCGGTCGAAGGCTTTGGATCCGTTGTAAAGCTGCGCCGCCAGGAGGGTCAGCGCGAGGCGGTCGGCGCCATGGGCGCGGGCGAGCCGACCGTCGGCCGCTTCGGCGAGGTGCGCGGCGACACCGTGCATTTCGACATCATCGACCAGGCTGGCAACATGATCTCGGCGACACCGTCCGGCGGCTGGCTGCAGTCGTCGCCGGTGATTCCCGAACTCGGCTTCTGCCTCGGCAGCCGCGCCCAGATGTTCTGGCTCGATGAAAATCACCCCGCCGCACTGGCGCCGGGCAAGCGACCGCGCACCACGCTCTCGCCCACCATGTGCCTGCGCGACGGCGAACCCTACATGGCCTGGGGTTCGCCTGGCGGCGACCAGCAGGACCAGTGGACCACGCAATTCTTCCTGCGGCACGTTCACGCCAACATGAACCTGCAGGAAGCCATCGACGCGCCGGCATGGCATTCCGAGCATTTCCCGATCTCATTCTGGCCGCGCACCTCGCGGCCCGGCGTGCTGGTCGTGGAAGACCGCGTGCCAAAGGCGACCGTCGATGTCCTGAAGAGCCGCGACCATGTCGTCGAAACCGGCCCGGCCTGGTCGGAGGGCCGTCTCACCGCGGCCTCGAAACTCGGACGCCGCCGCCGCGCCGCCGCCAATCCAAGGGGCATGCAGGGCTACGCGGCGGGACGGTAAATCCAATGAAGGAAGTTTGGACTGCTTCAGCGCTGACAGTTCACCTCTCCCCTTGTGGGAGAGGTCGGATCGCATCGACAGATGCGATCCGGGTGAGGGGTTACGGTCTCTCGCGGGACCTAAAGCCCCTCACCCGGCGCTTCGCGCCGACCTCTCCCCTACGGGGAGAGGTGAAAGCAGGACGCGCATGACCTGGTCGATGATCGCCTGCGACAATGCCACCGGCCAGTTCGGCATCGCGGTCGCGACCAAATTCTTCGCGGTCGGCGCACGCGTGCCGCATATCGCCGCCAACATCGGCGGCATCGCGACGCAGGCGCTGGTCAATCCCTATTACGGCATCGACGGCGTAAAACTGCTGCGCGAGGGACGCAGCCCCCGCGAGGTGGTCGACACCCTGATCGCGGCGGATAGCGGCCGCGAGACCCGGCAGTTGCACATCATCGATGCCGGCGGCCGTATCGCTTCCCATACGGGAAACGAATGCATCGACTGGTGCGGGCATATCGAGGGCACCGGATTTTCGATTGCCGGCAACATGCTGGCGGGCGCGCGCGTGCTGGACGATACCGCGAAGGCCTACACGGCAAACGAAAACCTGCCCTTCGCGCAACGCCTGATCGCGGCGATGCGCGCGGGCGAAGCCGCCGGCGGCGACAAGCGCGGCAAGCAATCGGCCGCGCTGCTGATCCACGGCGACGAGGAATGGTCCGCGCTCGACCTGCGCGTCGATGACCATACCGATCCGCTGGCCGAACTCGAACGCCTCGAAGCCGTCAGCCGCGAGCGCTGGGTGCATTTCCGCCCGTTCCTGCCCACGCGCAAAAATCCGGCGGGGATTACGGATCGCGAGACCATCGACGCCGGGGTCGAAGCCGGCATTGCGGGCCGGAAATGAGTGACGCTGCGCTCTCTCTCCCGCGCTTGCGGGGGAGGGAAAGACGAAAGCCCCCTAAATCACCGTCTCCCGCAGCACCCGTCTGCAATCCATCTCGTATTCGAGATCGATCACCGGCGGGCGGGCAAAATGCCAGATCAGGCCGGATCGCATCACGCCACGGCGGACCAGTTCGTCCGCGATGACCGGATGGAAGTCGTGCACGGTATAGGCCTGGGCCGCCGTGGTGTCCTTCCAGCCGAACCCGAAGGCGCCGAGACGGGCTTCCATCGATCCGACGGTGAAGCGGACTTTCTCCTTCAATCCGTCCGGGCTGAGGTCGCGGTAGCGCACGGTGCGCTCGGGATAGGTTCCCGGTCCATCGCGGGACTCGGCGCCGCCGGCGATGACGAAACTCGGGGTGGTATTGCCGCTCGGGCGGGTAAACGAGAAGGCGAAGAATGATGGCTCGCCCGGCGGATCGATTTCGGGACAAACATTGCTGCGCGCCACCGGATTGGTCGTGCCGTCGAACAGGCCCCATTCCGCCAGCGTCTTGACGTAGTGCTGGTTGAACTTCAGGAAGCCGTCCTCGGTGAACGCCGCGGGCGAGCGCAGCTCGCAGGCGCAGAACGACGTCAGCGGCCGGCCCGCGTCTTCGATGTATTGCTTGATCAGCGCAAAACCCTCGGCCAAAGGCGGCATCTTGTCGAAGCGCACGCGCTCGACCTCATAGCCCGGGCTGGCCGCCGCGCCGCTCGAATACTGAAACACCGCCGGAATAAAGCTGTAATTGCCGGCCGGAAAATCACGCGTCATGTCTGCTGCCCCCCTTGGTGCCATGTTCTTGAAGCTGCATGTGGACGCCTTTGGCGCCACTGAGCAAGCGCAAGATAGCACGGGGTAAAACCAAAGCGACAGCGCCGGTTACGTCCGCTGTCGCGCCGGCAATATGACGCAGGCTCAGGTCGTCTTCAGCGACTTCGGACCCAGATCGAAATCCGCGATCTCCCGGGTACGCTGGGATTCGGCATTGGCGCGGTGATTGGTGGCAATCGCCACATAGACCGCGGGCAGCACGAACAGCGTGAACAGCGTGCCGATCATCATGCCGGACACCACGACGAGACCGATCGAGAACCGGCTCGCGGCGCCGGCGCCCGACGCGGTCAGCAGCGGCAGCAGGCCAGTCACCATCGCGGCCGTCGTCATCAGGATCGGGCGCAGCCGGACCCGCGCCGCCATCTCGATCGCGGAGCGCTTGTCGAGGCCCTCCTTGAGCTGCAGCTCGTTGGCGAATTCCACCATCAGGATGCCGTGCTTGCTGATCAGTCCGATCAGGGTCAAGAGCCCGACCTGGGTATAGATGTTGATGGTTGCGACGCCGAAGAACAGCGGAATCAGCGCGCCCGAAATCGCCATCGGCACGCTGATCAGGATCACCAGCGGATCGCGCAGGCTTTCGAACTGCGCCGCCAGCACCAGGAAGATGATGATCAGCGCGAAACCGAATGCGATGGCGAGCTGATTGCCCTCCTGCACATACTGCCGGGAATCCGCCAGATAGGAATGGCTGTAGCCGGCCGGCAGGTTCCTGGCCTGGCCCTCGAGGAAGTCCACGGCCTGTCCGACCGTCACTCCCGGCATCGGCACCGCCTGGAAGGTGGCGGCGTTCAGCTGGTTATAATGCGTCAGCGCATTGGGGTCGGTCGCGGTTTCGATCGACACCACCGTCGAGAGCGGTACCTGCTGGCCCGTGGCGGTCGGCACATAATAATTCGACAGCGATTCCGGCGACAACCGCAAGCCGCGCGGCACTTGCGGGATGACCTGATACGACCGTCCCTCGAGATTGAAGCGGTTGGTGTAATTGCCGCCGAGCAGCGTCGCCAGCGTGCTGCCGACCTGCGCCATGGTGATGCCGAGATCATTGGCCTTGGAGCGGTCGATCTTGACCCGCACCACCGGCTGGTTGAAGTCGAGATCGCTGTCGGCGACGATGAACAGCCCGCTCTTGCGCGCGGCGTCCTTCAGCTTCAGCATCTCCTCATAGA
>NZ_JAUSLT010000175.1 GCF_030646015.1 Bradyrhizobium sp. | reverse complement strand
CTCATAATTCCCTCCGCGCAAAGAAGGCGGTTGCCAGTCCGAGCGGTGCGACGATCCAGACCAAGAGGCCCAGCAGCAGCGCGCCCACCCCCGTGCTCGCGGTCCCCGCCAGCCCGGCCATGCCGGAGAACTGGCTGACGTTGAAGCCGGTCAGGTTGGTGAGGCGGTAAAGATCGGTCGGATTGAGAAACAGCAGCGCTTCCAGCACCGGCGCCGTGACGATGCGCCCCTGATCGACCACGAGGATGCCGAGCAACGCCATGTCGAACACCAGCACCATCAACAGCCAGATGCCGACCGAGATGCCCGCGGCGGTGCCACGATCGCGCACCAGGCTGGAGATCAGATATCCGATTGCGACGAACACCGCGCCGAGCAGGATCGAGGTCCCGAGCATCGAGGCGAAGGCGTACCAGCTCGCCGCCAGCACCGAGGCGCCCGTGATGGCGAGTGCTGCCGCCGCCGCGCCATAGCCGATCACGGTGGCGAAGGCGAGGATCAGCACATGGCCGCAGAATTTGCCGAGCAGGACCTGGTAGCGGCCGACGGGATAGCTGAGCAGCAGGATCATGGTGCCGCGCTCCATCTCGCCGACGACAGCGTCATGCGAAATCAGCAGTGCGATCAGCGGCAGCAGGAAGATGGTGAGGCTGGAAAGACTCACCACCACCACGTCGAGCGCGCCGGCGCCGACATTGCCGGTCGGCGCGCTGCCAAGAAAGGTCAGCGACAGCGACAAGGCGGCAAGCAGCAGCGTGGTGGCGAGCACCCAGCGGTTGCGCAGCCCTTCCTTGATTTCCTTGGCGGCGATGATGACGATGTTCCTCACGCGGCATTCTCCCGCAGAAAATGGGCATAGAGATCGTCAAGCGTCGGCGCCGCGATCTCGATATTGGTGACGCCGGGATTGCCGGCGGCGACGCGCAGCAGCTCCATCTTGGCGGCCTCATCGGGCACCAGCAGAATGCGGCCGTGCGGGGTTGCGACACTCGCCCCGTTCATCCAGGCCGGCGGAACACTCGCCCCGGGCGCCAGATCGAGCGAGACGCGGATCGGCAGTTGAGAGATCGATCGCAGTTCCGAAAGCGAGCCCTGCGCGACCAGAAGCCCGCGGTTCATGATCAGGACATGCTCGGCGCGATCTTCCAGCTCGTTCAAGGCGTGCGAGGAAATCAGCACCGTGGCGCCGTCGTCGCGCAACTCGTTGAGAATTTCATAGAAAGTCTGGCGCAGCGCCGGATCCAGCCCCGTGGTCGGCTCGTCCAGCAGCAGCACGCGCGGCCGTCCCAGCAACGCCTGGGCCAGGCCGAGCCGCTGCCGCATGCCCTTGGAATAGGTCCCGACCCTGCGATCGGCGGCATGCATCAGGCCGACGCGCTCCAGCAGCGGCCATGCCGAGGCAGGTTTGATCCGTTTCAGCCGCGCGTAAAATCCCAGCGTTTCGCGTCCGGTCAGGGCAGCGTTGAACGCGACATTCTCCGGCAGATAGCCGAGTTGCCGGCGCGCGGAGAATTCACCGGCCGCCGGATCCTCGTCGAGCACGCGGACCGCGCCGCGCTCGGCGTGAATGAGGCCGAGCATCAGCTTGATCAGTGTGGTCTTGCCGGCGCCGTTGTGGCCGACCAGCGCGCTCAGCCGTCCCGGACCGAGATCGAACGAGACGTTGCGCAGCGCCTTGACCGCACCGTAGCTCTTCTCCACGCCCTTGACGGCAACAGTCACGGTCATTGCAGGCTCCGGCTGGCTGACGGTTTCGGCGGCGGCGCGATCAGGGGATGAGTATCGACGACGCCGCCGGGATAGAGTGCCGGAAACTGCGCCTGCGCCCAGCGCAGCACCTGCACCGCGGGGCTGTTGATCAGCACCTTCGCCGCGGGCGCGGTCCACAACACCCGGTCGACCAGATCGTTGGGGCGGTAGGCGGTGTCCGCGATGCCGTCGCCATTGAGATCGAACGCCGGATTGTCGCTCCAGTAATTGCCACGGCCGCCCTTCGACCAGTCGAGGTCGCGGGTGCCGACATATTTCACCTGGTTGCGATTGCCGACAAAGGCGTTGCCGGTGATCTCGTTGCCCTCGGAGCCGGCGGTGAAATGCACCCCGATGCCGCAGCGTTCGAACCAGTTGTTGCGAAACTTGTTGTGGTTGGTGTTGTAGATGAAGACGCATTTGCCCGGTCCGCTGCGCAGACCCGGTTCCGGCTTTGATTCCGGCAGCATGCCGCGTTCTTCGGCCGGACCTTCGTCGCGACTGCTTGCGATATTATCGAGCGAGCCGCCGTTCACCCAATTGCCGTCGATCTCGGCGTAATTGGCGTAGTTGAACAGCATGCCGTAGTCGCGGTCGCGATCCGAAATATTGTTGCGGATGATCAGCCGGTTCGAGAACATGATGGCGTAGCCGACGTGATTGCCGACGGAGAAGTTGCCGCTGACTTCGCTGTCATTGGTGTACATGTAATGCACCGCGAACCGCACCTGCTCGAAGCGGTTGTCGAGAAAACGGTCCTTGCGGCTCGCAATCGTGAAGATGCCGTCGCGGCCGTAGCGGAAGCTGTTCCCGGCGATAGTGACATCGGGCGCATTCCAGACCGAGACGCCGTTGCCGGCATCGTTGCGACGCCCGCCCTGCATGCCGTCGACGATGTTGCGCAGCACGCGCGATCCCGTCGCACCATGGACGTAGATGCCGTACAAATTGCCTTCGAAGCGATTGTTTTCGACCAGCGCGCGCTGCGCCGATTTCTCCAGGAACACGCCGGAATCCATCTTCTCCAGATCGTGACCCGATCCCCGGATGGTCACGCCGCGGACCGTGACATCGGGCGCCGTCACGGTGACGACATTGCCGGCGCCGCCGCCGTCGAGCACCGCGCCCGGCTTTCCGCTCAGGACCACGCGCCGCTCGATCCGGATTGCGCCGTTGTATTGGCCCGGCGCGAGTTCGATGACGTCGCCGTCCTGCGCCCGGTCGAGCACCGCCTGCAGCGACTGCTGCGGGACAGCCTTCAGCGTCTCCGCAACCGCGGAGCCCGGGATTCCGGCGGCGAGGATCGCCGCCGGAAGAATGCGCAGGAAGCTGAGCACGTGTCGTTACCGCCTCAGGAGATCTTGGGCTCGACGAACATGCGGCCCTTCATTTCCATGTGCATGGCGTGACAGAACCACGAACAATAGTACCAGTAGACGCCGGGTGCGTCCGCCTTGAACGTCACCGAGGCCGTGGCCATCGGCGCCACCTCCATGGCGACGCCATAGTTCACGATGCAGAAGCCGTGCGTCAGGTCCTCCACCGCGTCGATATTGGTGACGTAGACGGTGACCTCGTCGCCCTGCTTGACCTGGAACTGGTCGAGGCCGAACGCCGGCGCGGTGGAGGTCATGTAGACCCGCACCTTGTTGCCGTCCCTGACAACCTTGGAGTCGGCCTCGAGATTGATCCCGTCGGCCTTGGCCTGCTTGACCGCGTCGGCGAAGAACGGATCGGCGCGATCCCAGATCGAAACCGGATTGATCTTGGAGCGGTGCACGATGGTGGCGTCATGCGGTTCGGCAAAGCTCGGACCGTCATGCACCAGCTTCATCTTGTCGCCGGAGATATCGATCAGCTGGTCGTTTTCGGGCTTCAAGGGACCCACGTTGAGGAAGCGGTCCTTCGAGAACTTGTTGAGCGAGATCAGCCACTTTCCGTCTGCCTCCTTGGTCTGTCCCATCGAGGAGTGATTGTGGCCGGGTTGATAATGCACATCGAGCTTCTGGATGATCGGGTCGACCTTCTCGCCCTTGAACGCGCGCCTGGCGAGATCGATGTTCCATTTGACCACCTGGCTGTCGAGGAACAGCGTTGTGTAGGCATTGCCCTTGCCGTCATAGGCGGTGTGCAACGGGCCGAGGCCGAGTTCTGGCTCGGCGACCACGACATCGCGCGGCTTGATCTTGTCGTCGAACAACTGGTCAAACAGCCGGACGTCCATCACGGTGACGGTCGGCGAGAGTTTCCCTGCCGCCACGATATGGATACCGTCCGGCGCGGTGTTCATGCCGTGCGGACTGTTGGCAACCGGGACATAGCGCGTATACTTCGAGCCCTTGCGGCCGTCGATCACGGGCACGCCGTTCATTTCCTTGAAGTCCCCCTTCTTCACCGCCTCCTCGATGCGCTTGATGTTGAAGATGGTGACCCAGTCCTGCTCCTTGGCGGTCATCTCGGCGAGCGTGACGCCTTCTTCCGAATTGTAGCAGGTGGAGAAGGCATACTTGCCCTGGTAGTCGGCATCGACGTTGTCGAGATTGCCGTCGACCATCACCTGCCAGGCGACCTTCATGGTATCGCCATCGATCGCGCTGAAGATCGAGTGATACTTCTTGGGATCGTCGAGTACCTTGCCGTCGTTCGGAATCGGCACGCCGTCCTCGCCGTTGGCGAACACATAGCCGGTGCGCGGATATTTCTGCACGCGCAGGCCGTGCACCGTGTGCTGGTTCGGCAGCTGGATGATCTTGTCGCACTTCATGACGTCGAGCCGCACCCGCGCGACGCGGGTGTTGGCCTTGTCGTTCATGAAGGCGTAGCGGCCGTCATAGGTGCCGTCGGTGAAGGAGATGTGCGGGTGATGCAGGTCGCCATTCATATAGGTGCCGCCGCGGGTCTTGAGGAACTCGCGGGTCTCGGGCAACAGCCCCTCGGTCAGCACCTTCAGGCTTTCATTGGTCTGGCCCCAGCCGGTGGCGCTGCAGCGGTTGAACACCGGAACGCGCATCAGTTCGCGCATCGACGGCAGGCCGACGATACGCAGTTCGCCGGACTGGCCGCTGGAGAAGAAGGTGTAATATTCATCGAGTTCGCCGGGAGCCACTTCGGCCTTGTGCAGCACCGCGGGCCGCGCGGCCGGCGCCTTCGGTGCCGCGGTCTTCGTCTGTGCGTCGGCGGTCGTGTTGAGCGCAGCTCCTCCGGCAAGACCGATACCCGCGGCCGCCGCCGTCGTTCCAAGCAAGGTACGCCGACTGACGCCCTTTCCGTTTTCGTTGTCGCTCATAATAGCCCTCCTAGGCTTTCAGGTTGGTGGTGATGGGATGACGCCGACCGGCGGCAAATTGACCGGCTTGCCGCCCGCGGTGATGATGGTGTTCGGACCCTTGGCCCCGCTGCGCATCGAGGGCGACGACAGCGCGTCGCGCTTCTCGCGCTTCAGCCGCACCTGGATCATGTGCGGGCAGCGGTGGTCGTCGAAATACAGCTCCTGGCAATGCATGCAGTAGATGCACTCATTGACGTTGATGTGACCCTCGGGGTGGATCGCCTGCACCGGACATTCCTTGGCGCAACGCTGGCAGGGCGAGCCGCATTCGGGCCAGCG
>NZ_JAUSLT010000115.1 GCF_030646015.1 Bradyrhizobium sp. | reverse complement strand
CCGATGGCGATCGCGAGTCCGCCCAGACTCATCAGATTGGCCGACATGCCGACCGCGCGCATCACGATCAGCGCGATCATGATCGCAAGCGGCAGGCTCAGGGCGATCACCAGCGAGGCACGCCAGTTGCCGAGAAACAACAGCAGCAGCACGATGACCAGAACCGTGGCTTCAGCCAGCGCCCGCACGACGGTTCCGACGGCGCGGCCGACCAGCCGGCTCCGGTCGTAAAACACGTTGATGGAAACGCTCTTCGGCAGCGAAGGCTGCAGCTCCTGTAGGCGCTGGCGGACGTCGCGGACGAGCTGCCCGGCATTGGCGCCACGCAGGCCAAGCACGAGTCCCTCGACCGTTTCGCCGCGGCCGTCGATCGTGACGGCGCCATAGCGCGTCATCGAGCCCACCAGAACGCGGGCCACATCGTTGACCCGGATCGGAATGCCGTCCCTGGTTTCGACCACGATGGCCTTGATGTCGTCGATCGAACGGATGCTGCCCTCGATGCGGACCAGGGCGCTGTCTTCGCCCTGGTTGACGCGGCCGGCACCGTCGTTGCGGCTATTGGTCTCGATCGCCCGTCGAAACAGGTCATAGGAAATGCCGCGTGCGGCGAGCGCATCGCTGATCGGCACGATCTCGAAGGCCCGCACATGACCGCCGAGCGAGTTGACGTCGGCGACCCCCGGAACGGTCCGCAGCGCCGGGCGGATCACCCAATCGAGCAGGCTCCGCCGCTCCGCCAGCGACAGATCGGGACTCTCGATCGTGAACATAAACATTTCGCCGAGCGGGCTGGTGATCGGCGCGAGACCGCCGGTCACGCCTTCCGGCAGGTCGCGCGCGATGTTGGCCAGGCGTTCCGAAACCTGGTTGCGCCCCCAGTAGATGTCGGTGCCGTCTTCGAAATCGACGGTGATGTCGGCAAGCGCGTATTTCGTCGTCGAGCGGAGGATCTTCTTGTTCGGCAACCCGAGCAATTCGAGCTCGATTGGAACCGTGATCCGCTGTTCGACTTCCTCCGGGGTAAGACCCGGCGCTTTCATGATGACTTTGACCTGAACCGGCGAGACGTCGGGAAATGCGTCAATCGGCAGGCTAGGCAGGACGACGATGCCCGCGCCGACGAGCAGAAGCACGCTCAGGGCGACGAACATGCGCTGCGAAAGCGCGAACGCGACCAGACGCTCGAGCATCACTCGCCGGCCCCGAGCCGTTGCAGTATCCCTCGCAGGGCGGTGATGCCGCTGACGGCAACTTCGTCCTTGTCCGTGATCGCGCCGGATACCACGACATGATCCTGGTCCTCGGCCAGCAGCGTCACGGGCGCGATACGAAATCCGCCCTCGATGGCGACGAAGACCGACGTCGTTTCGCCGCGTCGGACAAGCGCGCTGTAGGGGATCTCCCAGGCACTCTCACCGGAGGAAAGAAAATTGATCCGTACCGCGGCGGTTTGCCCGGGGCGTAGTTCACCGGTATTCGGCACCTCCGCTCGCACCAGAATGGTTTGGGTCGCCACGTCAGTCGTTTCCGAAACCAGCACGACCTGGCCCGGCGTCACGTAGCCGTCGATTTCCACTCTCGCCCCCGGTCGGATGGCGCGGACGCTCAATGCCGGAATCGCAATCTCGACCCACAAGGGCGACAAGCGTGCGAGCTTGACGAGTGGGGCCGATTGCTCCACCCGCTGGCCCGGGGAAACCACGATCTCAACCGCGGTTGCCGGCTGGGGCGAGGCGACCGAGAGCGTTGCCGTAATCGCGGTCTCGCTGGCCAGGCGCGAAATTGCCGTCTCCGAGAGCCCACTCAGCCGAAGCATTTGCTTTCGTTCCGATACCGCGATGCTTGCCTGCCGGGCTTCGGCCTGGCTGGTCTCCAGCACGCGCAGCGGCACCGCATTCCCCTGGAACAGTTCGGTGTTCCGCTTCAGCTGCTGGGCCGCGAGAACGTCATGCGCGAAGGCCTGCAGGTAGTCGCGCTGAAGCGACACGAAGCTAGGGCTCTCGAGCGTGACGAGCGGCTGGCCGGAATTAACCCGGTCGCCTCGCGCCACCGACAGGCTGGTGACCATGCCGGCCACGGGAGCGCTGACGACCCACAGTTGCGGGGTAGGGATAACAATCTGGGCCGGATAGGGCAGCGTCAGGTCTGTCCGGCTCGAGATGGGATGCGCGACGCGAACGCCCAGGGTTTGTGCCTGCGCGGGGCTTAGCTTTACCTCATCGTCAGCCAGCGACATGGTTGCCGGGCCTATCAAGGCGACTGCAAGCAAGGCCCGAATCAACCCGCGTCGCGAGCAAAGGTTTGCGATCGCCTGAGCGAAATCCATCGGCAAGAAACCATGTCATCGGATGACGCCGCCAAGTCGCGCGTTCCGTTGAGCCTTCAGTATTCCGTGCAGTCTCTGGTGGATTGATTTGTATCAAGCGATCGGTTGCGCCCTCAGCTCGCTCGTCTATTCAACCGTCTCGATCGAGGTGGATGCAATTGCGACGCGTTCGCGCCTGGCCTGCGCTGCGATCCGGCAAACCTGCTTCAAGCTTCCTTTGCATAGCGCGCAAGCGAAGCCTTGAGCACTTCAAGCATTTCGTCCCGCACGGGATCGCGCGTGCCGCGGGCCCAGGCCGCCGCCAGCGGCAGCCGGTTCATGTCGGACGCCTCGAGCGGGATGTAGCGGACGCCGCGCGCCGCCATGCGGGAAGTCCATCGGGGAACGATGGCAACGCCGAGTTCGGCGGCGACCAGATTGACGATGGTCTGCTTTTCATCGGCCAGCTGCACCACGCGCGCCTGCAACCCCGCCTGGGCAAACAGCTTCATGGTGAGATCGTGGCTGTGCGGACGCGAACGGCGCTCGGGCACGATCAGCGGCTGCTCGGCGAGATCGGTGATATCAACGCGTTTTCTCGACGCGAGGGGATGGCGATCGGATACCGCGACCACGGCGGTTTCGTGCAGCAGAAACAGAAATTCGAGCCGCTTGTCCGGATTGACTGGCGGCCGCACCAGCGCCATGTCGAGCCGGCCGGAGATCAGCCGCGGCAGCAGGCGGATCGTCTTGTCCTCCGCCAGCTTCACCGTGACATCCGGCCTGCGCTCGCGAAAATCGTGCAGCAGCATCGGCAGCAGGCCCGCTGCCGCGCTATCGATCGCGCCGAGACGGATGGTCGCCGCCTGCTTGCGGCCGCGGGCGTGGAATTTGACCGCAAGACTGTCCGCCTGCGCCAGCAAATGGCGGGCGTCCTTGAGCAAAGCGGCGCCGTCATCGGTCAGCGTGACGCTGCGGGTGGTGCGCGTCATCAGCCTCGTGCCGAGCCGGTCTTCGAGCAGCCGGATGTAACGCCCAAGTGCCGAGGGCAGCATTTCGAGCCGTTGCGCCGCGCGGCCGAAATGCAGTTCCTCGGCCGCGGCCACGAAACAGCGAAGCTGGTGCAGTTCCATCTGGGTCCTCCCTGCGCCAGATTATATCAAATATTTGTATAATCGTATGCCGATTGAAGGGGTGTGACATCAGGACGTAGCGTGCCGGCAAGCGCTGACCTTCAGGCGGAATCAGCCAGCCGATAAATTTGATGGGAGTGACCAATGCGGTTCAATCGTCGCGCGATCCTAACCAGTGCCCTCGCCGCCATTTCCACCTTCGCGGCGCACGCCGTCACGGCGCAGACCGCCTTTCCGACCAAGCCGATCACGCTGATCGTTCCCGCGGCATCCGGCGGGCCGACCGACACCGTGGCCCGCCTCATCGCGGAATCGATGGGCCGCACCCTCGGCCAG
Organism: Bradyrhizobium sp.; assembly: GCF_030646015.1. GTDB lineage: Bacteria > Pseudomonadota > Alphaproteobacteria > Rhizobiales > Xanthobacteraceae > Bradyrhizobium. Next base: position 11,641 of record NZ_JAUSLT010000115.1, on the reverse strand, counting down.
ACGGTGCTGGTCGAAAACGTCGGCGGCGCCGGCGGCACGCTCGGCATGGCGCGGGTGTCGAAGTCGGCGGCCGACGGCTACACCGTCGCGGTCTGGCACATCGCGCATGCCACAGCACCCGCGCTTTACGACTCCCTCAAATACGACGTCGTCGCGGATTTCGATCACCTCGGCCGCATCACCGACGTGCCCATGACCCTGGTATCAAAATCGACATTGCCGCCCACCAACGTCACCGAGCTGCTGGCGTGGATCCGCGCCAACAAGGACAAGGCCACCTATGGGCATGCCGGTATCGGCTCGGCCTCGCATCTGTGCATGCTGATGCTGATGAAGGAGCTCGGCGTGCAGATCAACGGCATCCCCTATCGCGGCACCGGCCCGGCCATGAACGACCTGCTGGGCGGCCAGTTCGACGTGATGTGCGACCAGACCACCAACACCACCAACCAGATCAAAGAAAACAGGATCAAGGGTTTTGCGGTCACGACCAAATCGAAGGTCTCATCGCTGCCCGATCTGCCGCCGCTCGACTCCGGAGCCGTCAAGGGATTCGAGGTGTCGGCCTGGCACGCGATGTGGGCACCGAAGGGATTGCCGAAGGAGGCTTCCGACAAGCTTGTCGCGGCCCTTCAGGCCGCGCTGAAGGATCCCAAGGTGATCGAACGGTTTGCGAGCCTCGGCACCGAACCGGTCAAACCGGAACTGGCGACACCGGCGGCCCTCAAGTCGCATCTGACCGCCGAAGTGCCGCGCTGGAGCGCCGTCATCAAGGCTGCCGGGGCGAAGGGAAACTGAGTTTTCCGCCACCGGCGATTAATCAACGACAAACGACACGCGGCTATCAGCGGTCCGGAGAGACTTCATGAAGACCTATGCCATTGCAGCGATCCCGGGTGACGGGATCGGCACCGAAGTCATTGCCGCCGGTGTCGAGGTCCTGCACGCGCTGGCCCAGCGCGACGGCAGTTTCAAGTTCAAGGTCGATCATTTCGACTGGGGTTCCGAGTACTACAAGAAACACGGCATCATGATGCCGGAGAATGGCCGCGACCAGATCAGGGGACACGACGCCATCCTGTTCGGCTCGGCCGGCGCGCCCGACGTGCCCGACCACATCACGCTGTGGGGCCTGCGCCTCGCGATCTGCCAGCCGTTCGATCAATATGCCAATGTCCGGCCGACCCGCATCCTGCCGGGGATCACCAGCCCGTTGCGCAACGTTCATGGCCCGGAACTCGACTGGGTCATCGTCCGCGAAAACTCGGAAGGCGAATATGCCGGGGTCGGCGGCCGCGTCCACAAGGGGCTGCCGCTCGAGGTCGCGACCGACGTCTCGATCCTGACCCGCGCCGGCGTCGAGCGCATCATGCGCTTTGCGTTCAGGCTGGCGCAGTCCCGCCCGCGAAAACTGTTGACCGTCGTGACCAAATCCAATGCCCAGCGCCATGCCATGGTGATGTGGGACGAGATCGCGAACGAGATCGCGGCCGAGTACAAGGACGTCAGCTGGGACAAGATGCTGGTCGACGCCATGACCATGCGCATGGTGATGAAGCCGGAAACCATCGATACCGTGGTCGCCACCAACCTGCATGCCGATGTGCTGTCGGATCTCGCCGCAGCCCTTGCCGGCTCGCTCGGCATCGCGCCGACGGCGAACCTCAATCCGGAGCGCACGTACCCCTCGATGTTCGAACCGATTCACGGCTCGGCCTTCGACATCATCGGCAAGGGCATCGCCAATCCGGTCGGCACGTTCTGGTCTTCGGTGATGATGCTGGAGCATCTCGGCGAGCCGGCCGCCGCGACGCGGCTGATGCAGGCGATCGAGCGCGTCACCGCGGACCCGCGCTTTCACACGCCGGATCTCGGCGGCAAGGCCCGGACCACGGAAGTCACCGCTGCCGTGATCGACTCCATCCACGGCGCCAACGACTGAGGCTAACCCACGCCAGCATTACCTGGTTGACCGGGCCACCGCGGCCGAACGTTTCGACATCCATTACATTTGCGTGAGGGACTCCAAATTTAGTGCACGATGCGCGCTATTTAACCTCGCATTAACGCTCCACTGTACCTATCTGTAAACAGGGAAAGGAAATTCGCTCAAGGACAACTCCAAAAAAAGGAGCCACCTATGGCGAACGTACTAACCACTGGGGCCTGGCTTTCTGCCCCGACCAAAAAACCTTCATTTTTCGCACGATTGTTGCGCGCCCGTCAGCGACGGGCTGAGCGCACGGTTGAGCAATACCTTGCCATCCGCGGGATCAAGCAGACCGATGACGCCGAGCGTCAAATCGAGCGTCTCTACTTGAGAGCAGGCCGCTAGCCATGATCATGCTCATCATCGTGCAGGCGGCAAACAAGCTCATTCGCTTCGGCAAGGAGGTTCGCGAGACCTGGCAGGAAGCTCAACGCCTTCGTCAGGCTCTTCCCGGCCCGACCGAGGAGTAGCGCCCCGTATCGCACCTCGCCTGGGGCGGGTTCCTGCAAGCCCGTTAACCAATTGGAACCCGCCTGGACCAGTTACGCTCTTGACGCCGCCGAGCGCTAGGCCAGAATGGTCGACACGTTGCGCCGGGAGCCGATCATATGAGGTTTTTGATTACTGCGCAGGATACCGCGGGAAGCGTTACGCTCAACCGGGAGTCAGTCCCGGCTGCACTGAAGAAAGCCGGGGAATTGATATCCGACGGTTGCTGGGACGTTGAGATCGCAACGCCTGACGGAACCGTCTATCGGCCCGCCCAGTTCGATGAGTTGAAGGAACGGGTCGGCGCCTAGCGAACGTCCATTTTGGCCCTCGCTATCCGCGTGGAGCCATGACCGGATGTCGCGGGCCTGATCCCCTCATGCGTGGCTTGCGTCCGCGAGGCTGATGACCAGTGCAATGGTCCCGACCACGATGAGGCTGACGGCCCAGACGGCGTCCAGATTGAACCAGCTGCGGGCCACGAATTTCAGGCCGAGATAACGGTACACCAGCCACGCCGCGCACCCCCCGGCCGCGATCATCGCGGCGGAGTGCACAACGGACACCAGCACGGCCATGCCGAGATTGGTATTGATCAGCCTGCCTGCCGCCGCATGGCCTGCGTCAAGGTCGGCGGCCTGACACAGCCCGAGATAGATCGGCACCAGCATCAATCCGGCGCCATGCGCGATCGCCACCGCGAAGGACCACAGCCCCAATTGCGCCGGCCGTATCCGGGCGAGCGCGCGGGGATGGCGCTGATTGATCAGCCGGAACACACCAAATCCGATCACCAGAAGGCTGGCGCCGGCCTGGATCGGACGCTGCCACTGGACCAGGGTGACCAGCAGCGCGAAGGGAAGCATGACCAGCAGCATGGCCAGCAAATGGCCCGCCCATAGCGGCCACAGCGCCATAAACAGCGCGCGCGCACTCTTTTCCATCAGTCCGGCCGAAACCGCGAGCGGCCACCCCATCCCCGGGTTCGCCCCGTGATAGAGGCCGCTCGCGACGACGGCCAGCCAGAGGCCCGCAACTGTCCAGTCGGCTGCACTCAACTTCAGTACCTGGGTTCACGAATCGGCGTTGCGGCCCATCCTTCGAGACACCGCGCGAAGCGCGCGCGGCTCCTCAGGATGAGGTTTGATCTGTTGCAACATAACAGCCTCATGCTGAGGAGCGAGCGGCGCGAGCGTCTCGAAGCATGAACAGCAAGCGATTCGCCCGATCTTGATCGTGAGTACTAGGCCGAGGGATAGCAGAACGAATCGGTCGAGCAGTCGCCGCCGTCGAGCCGGATTTGATGTGCCCGGTATCCCTGCGGGAAACTCACCCAGTAATCCCCAGCCAGTTCGAGGCCACCATTGGCACCTGCATTGGCCATCACCTCGGCGCCCGGCATTCCCTCGGGATAGAACTGGTTGTCCCACGTCGAATAGAGCGAGTTGGTCCAGTACACCCGCTTGCCGTCGCGGCTGATCTCCACCATCTGCGGACCACCCGCATATGTCTTGCCGTTCGGATGCGGCGTGCGGCGAACGATGCCCCCGATGTGCACGGAGCCCGAAAGCTTCGGCTTTCTGGGATCGCTGACATCATATTGACGCATCTCGCCGGTGCCCCAGCAGGAGACGTAGAGAAACCTGTCATCCATCGACAGGTCGATGTCGGTGACCAGCGGCGGCACCGCGCCGAATCCCTGCAGCAGCGGCGGCAGCTGCTCCTTGGGTGCGGCTTCCGGTGGAATCGTCGCCGTCTTCTCGATGTGGAATTTTCCGCCCTCGCGCCACCAGGTCCAGATCGAGCCTTCGAGGTTGGTGGTGTCGACCACGACGCCGAGGAAGCCGTATTCGCGAACCGGATCGTGGGCGGGCCGCACCTCCAGCGCCATCTGATGATTGGCGCCGAGATCGATGGTCTGGACGTTGCGCCGGGCGCTCAGATCCCAGAAGTGGACCCGGTGGCCGTATTTGTTGGAGAGCAGATCCTCCGGCACGATCCCGTTCTCGAACTGCGGCGGCAAGGCCCACTCGCTCGTCACCATGTAGTCGCGCGGCAGGTTCCACCAGAAGTCATAATGCAGCGTCTGCGGACCGCGATCGATCTCCCACCGCCCGAGCACCTCGAAAGTCTGGCAGTCCATGATGAAGACGCCGGGCGGTCCGTCGGTGCCATCCTTGCCACCGCCGCCGAGCGTGCTGACATAGATACCGTCAGGACCGCAGTGAATGGTGTGCGGCCGCGAGTAACCGGTCTTTTTGAAGATTTCCTCGGGCTCGATGATCTTGTGAATCTTCGCCTGCGTCGGATCAGGCTTGGTATCGACGATATAGATGCGAGAGGACCGGATACCGGGGATGATGAGATAGCGACGCTCCAGGAAGGCGTGCCCGGAGAGCGGCGACAGCGAAGACGAGCAGGCATTCCATCCGAAGTGGTGAAACTCGTCGCCCTTGTTCGGCATCGTTACCGTGTGGACGATCTGGCTGTAGGTCGGAGACCCCGGCTTGACGTCGATCACCGCGAGCGCATCGGACTTCGAGAAGTCCGGGCTGAGCAGCAAGGTATAGGCGAAGTTCTCGGGCGGCGCCTCCATGGCCAGTTTCGGCGATGCGTGGAAGGTCGGGTCGGGCCTGATTGTCATCGTACTGCCTCCCTGTTGAACGTTGCATACTGAAACGTCTCAGTGGCACGCGGCAGCAATTCCGGCATATTGAGTTTTGCGAGAGCTGCACTTGGCCTGCGCGCGGCGTCGATTATTGCAATGAGGTCAAGCCTAATTGAAGGCACTGACGACGGAAAGTGGAGGTCGTTGATCGGCAATCGCCGTCTAAACTCCTTCCCGCGTTGCGCGAAAAACTAATTTCTCGAACCGGATCAAGGCGATTTGCCCTGTCCAGTCCCCCTTTTCAGAACATTTCGCTTAACACGTCGGGCAGATCACTTTTTGCAGAATCCCCCGCCCTGCCCCATCTCGGAGGGGCGTTTCGTGAACGTCACGATGTCGGGGCGGGATGGTCGAGTTGGAGCTCTATCTGATGTCGCGCGCCCGCGGCATACCGATCGAGGCGCCGGCGGTGCGGCCGTGACCGGCAGATCGCAGATGCTGATTCGGAACGATCAGATTTCATTGACACGTTGTTGTGACAGTCCGTTTCGATCATTTCCAGTCCACGGCAAATTTAAAAATCGCTTCGAACGAAATCCCGACTCATTGTGGTCGCATCCCGTTCACGCTGGCTTTGTAAGACACGCCCGCAAGCAACGCATCGAGGCAGCCATGAACGCGGAATTCGACTACGACCTGACACGGGATCAATGGGAAGCGCTGAAGGCGCTTCGCCTGCCCGCAGCCGAACGCCGCATCAAGGATCGACTGACTGCGAGCCTGATCGCGCTCAAGCTCGCGGCCATGGCCGGCGATGGTCCCGTCATTACGGCGAAAGGACGCAGCGTGCTGCTGCGTGGTTCGCCGCAGCTTTGGGACGTGGCAGCATGATCAGGCATTTCAACCAAACCCCGCTTGCTGAAGACGCCTGCAGCTGTCGGCGATATCGGCATCGGGGTTATGCGAAATCACCTCCAGCATCGGCAGCTCGGTACATCGGATCTCCTTCATGGTCGATGCAATGCCGGTGAGCGGAACATCGCCATACCCCAAGGGATCGTGCTTGTAACTTTGCCGCGTCGTATCGGAAAAATGCACGAGGCTGACGCGGTCGCGGACGCGTCGCAATCCGTCGGTCGGCGCCTCGCCGACGAAATGGGCGTTCGCCACGTCATAGATCACGCGAATGCTGTCATCGCCATAGCCGTCGACCGCGTTCATCAGCGAGTCCGCATCCGGCAGGAATGCGAACGGCATGTTCTCGATCAGAAGCCTGGTGCCGACCTGCCGCGCCAATGGCGCCAGCGTATCCAGCGCACGATAGAAGTGCGAGATCATGCGATCCCTCGGCATCGGAAACAGCGGATTGGGTTTTCCCGGACCAACAATGATCCCGCCTGCTCCCAATTCACCGGCGCAGCGCACGAACTGCACCAGCAGATCGAGCGTGTAGGTCCGCATTTCCTCGGCGGCCGCGGCGATATTCATGTCGACGTTCGGCATGTTGACCGACACCAGCCGCAGCCGCGCTTCGCACAGATTGCGCAAGCCGCGCAGCGAGGCCGCGTCAAGCTCGGCCGGCCAGAGGTGGCCGGGAAAAAACATCAGCTCGACCCCGCCATAGCCCTGGTCGGCCAGCCGCGCGACGGTATCGGCTGCACTGCCGTTGAAAATATAGGAATAGGTATTCACGCCAAACCCGACGGCCATGTTGGTCATGCTTGTCCCCTTTGCCGCGCCAGATCACGGCCGGCGATGTAGCCGAATGTCAGCGCCGGTCCGAGCGTGATGCCGGGTCCCGGGTAGTTTCCGTTCATGATCGAGCCCATGTCGTTGCCGCAGGCATAGAGGCCGGTGACCGGTACGCCATTCGTGTTCAGGACCCGCGCATCGGAATCGGTTCGAAGGCCGACAGCGGTGCCAAGGTCCGCTGGATAGATCCGAAGCGCATAAAACGGCGCGCGCTCGATCGGCGCGACGCAGGGATTGGGCGAATGACCGGCGTCACCGAGGTGGCGCTGATAGATCGTCGAGCCGCGTCCGAATTGCGGGTCACTCCCGATCCGCGCATGCTCGTTGTAATTGTCCACGGTAGCGACCAACACCGATTTTTCGACGCCGATCGAATCGGCAAGCGCACCGATGCTCGGCGCCTCAATCAGCTCGCCGCTTCTGAGGTAGCCTCCGATGCGCCAGCTGAACGGCTTGATACGACCAAGCCCGTAGCTCCAGAGAAATCGACGATCGCCGACAAGGAAGAACGGACGACCCTGCGTATCGTTGCCGTCTGCCAGCATGGCGCGGACGAACTCGTGGTACGACAGCGCTTCATTGACGAAGCGCCGCCCTGCCGCATTGACCGCGATGACACCCGGCTTCGCGCGGTCCGTCACCGTGTGCGGGAAAACGCCCTGGCTGCCATCGGCCCGCCGGAACAGCGACGCCGGCACCCAATAGGCGGGATCCGCCACACGCGTCCCGATGCCGGCGCCACCGGCCATCGCCAGACGCAAACCATCTCCTGTCCCGGCGGGCGCCGTGGCGGAGACAGAACCTGCCGCAGCGGGAAAGAACTTTTCGCGAAGGTCTACATCGTGCGAAAATCCTCCGGTCGCCAGCACTACGCCCCTGCGCGCTGCGATCGAGCGGACGCCGAATGAGCCTGCGACCCGCACCCCGCGAACGCCATCGCCGTCGATCAGCAACTGCTCGACGCTGGTGTCGAACAGGATCTCGACGTTCCGGGCCAGCAACGAGGCGTAAAGCCGCGCCGCCAGCGCATTGCCCAGATGCAGCGTGGTACCCCGGGGCGCGCGAAGCCGTTGCAGCGCATGGCGCGAAATCAGGCGGAGCGACCGCAGCGTCGAGCGAACCGAACGCCCGAATTTGCGAAGGTGCGGAATGTCTGATCGATTGACCATCATGCCGCCGAACAGGGTGAATTCCGGCAGCGGCGGGCGCAGCCGCCCGAAAAGCTTGCCGAGTTGCGCCCCATCGAAGCTGACGGGTTCCAGCACCCGGCCTCCCGCGGTGGCGCCCGGCAGATCAGGATAATAGTCGGGATACACCTTCACCGGCTGTAGCCTCACCTCGGTATTCGCTTCGAGATAATCTATCGCCTCTGGTCCGCGCGAGAGAAAGGTGTCTCGCAGATCGCTATTCTCGGGTTCGGGAACGGTGGCGGCGAGATAATCGGCGGCATCGGATGGACTGTCGGGCAGACCTGCCTGTTTCATCTGGGCGTTCACCGGGATCCAGACCATCCCGCCCGACCAGGCCGTGGTTCCCCCGACAAACTCGGTCTTCTCGATCACGAGAACGCTCAGTCCCTCCGCGGCAGCGACCGCGGCCGCCGTCATGCCGCCGGCGCCCGCGCCAATTACCACGACATCGTAGGCGTCGGAAACCGGCATGATGTGCACGCCCGCGCGGTCAGAGAACCTTGCCGTCGTCGGTGACCGGTGAGGTGATCACCAGAAACACCAGATCGACCAGACCCGAATTCGAGATGGCGTGCTCGACGCCCGGCGGCAGAAAGATGAAATCATGCTTGCGCACGACATGGTTCTTGCCGGCGATCTCCATCAATCCCTCGCCTTCGAGCACGTGGTAGATCTGTTCCTGAACCTGATGCTTGTGTCTCGCGACATGCGCCATCGGCTGATACATGGAGATGCGATAGTCGATGTGACGCGACCCCGCCGTCTCCGGCATCACCAGCGGCTTCGACAAGGCGCCGCCGAAATGATTGGGAAATTCGCGCCATGGCACTTCGGCGATATTGCGGATGAAGGCACCGTTCTCTTCAAAGGCCATCGTTAATCTCCCTGTTGTTCTCATCCTTGGCCGTTTTCCCCGAGGCCCGCGACGAAGTCGACGGCCTCGCATCCGGCAATCCGCCCGAAGACCAATGCCCGCAACACCGCAACGGCATTCGGCGCGGTGCCATAAAAATGTCCGGTGGTTTCGCCGGCCGCGTAGAGGCCCGGCATCGGCGCTTGCGCGCCCAAAACCTCCGCCTTCTCGTTGGTCGCAAGACCACCAAATGTGTAGGCGAGCCCGCCGACCAGGGGATACGCAAGAAAGGGAGGCTTCGTGATCGGTCGCGCCCAGTTTGATTTCGGCGGCTCCAATTCGGTTGCCGTCGCCAGTCCATCGCAGCGGGTCGCATCGAATTGCCCGACATTACCGGTTGCCGCCGCGTTGAAGGCCTCGACCGTCTCGATCAGATTACGCGCGGGAACCCGGATCTGCGCCGCAAGGTCTTCGAGCAACGGCGATTGATACGGCGGCACCTCCGACCGGATCGCGCGCTGATAGCCCTCAATATCGAACAGGCGGCTGTCGAGGATCGCATAAGCGATACTGTTTGGCCGCGCGAAATGGATATCGCGGGCGAACGCTTCCCAGGTTTCGTGCACGAGACCGCTTCCTTCATCCATGAAGCGGCGGCCATCCTGATCGACCACGATCCCGTAGGGGTAGACCAGCACGACCGGCGCGGAACCCGTGCTGCGCGGATCGATCGGTTCGATATGCATGCCGTTCCAGTCGCCGGAAACGCTTGCGCCATGGTCCGTCGCCATGCGGATGCCGTCGCCAGTGTCGAAACGCGTTCCCGGCGAGATGAGTTTTATCGTTTCGGCGGCGGCGCCGAACTGCGCGCGCATCATCGCGGGATTTCCCTGGAATCCGCCCGAGGCGAGAATCACGGCGCCAGCGTCCAGCGTGATCGAAGCTCCGTCAGCGGACAGGACGGCAATGCCGCTGACGCGACCGCCCTTGCCGAGTACCAGCGCCTTCGCCTCGTGTTGGTAGCGAACCTTCACCCCTGCGCTTGTGGCAGCCGCGAGGAGCTTTTCGACGATGGCGCTGCCGCCGCCCAGCGGCTGGATCCGGGCCGGCCCGGCGCTGAGATAATAGATCGGCGTGACGAATTCGACGCCATGCGACTGGAGCCAGCCAATCGTACGCACCGCATGGCCGGCGAGCTTGCGAAAATAGCTTCGATCGGCCGATCCGCCCGAGGCTTCCCGCATGTCCTCTTCAAAGTCGGGCGCGACCCGATCGGGTGCTGCAAGGCGAATATAGGAAGGACTCCAGCGTGTATTTCCTCCGGCATCGGCCTGGCTCGACTTCTCGAGCAAGGTGACGTCGATATCCAGTCCCCGGCTGCGCGCCTGCTCGGCCACCGAGAGCGCCGCGGCGAGGCCCGCCGCGCCATGACCGACCACCACCAGCTTTGAAGGATTTCGCGTCATCTGCAGGAAATCACGGCTCGGGCCTCGCTTAGGTAATCAGCGCTCCCCCATCGATATAGACGATCGATCCCGTCGCAAAGCCGATCGTCATGAAGGCGAGGATCTGCCGTGCGATATCCTCGCCGGTGCCGACGCGGCCGACCGGCAGTCCGGCCGCCGTTTTCGCGAGCATGTCGCGGCGCGCCTCTTCCGGCATGGCGGCGCGGATCGGCGTATCGATGATCCCGGGCGAGACGGCGTTGACCCGCACCGGCGCCAGTTCCAGCGCGAGGCTGCGCGCCAGCGACTCGATCGCGCCGTTGGCGGCGCCGACAATGGCGGAGTTCGGCCGCGGCCGAATGCTGAGAAAGCCGGAAACCAGCGTGAGCGATCCGCCGGGCCGGATCTCAGCCGATCGCGCGACGCGCCAGGCGCCCCAGAACTTGCTTTCCATGGTGGCGCGCACGTCGTCCATCGCCACGGTCTTGAACGGCCCGGTGCGCAGCTGCGCCGCGGTGACCACGACATGGTCGACCGGGCCACAACGGCGGAACAGATCGGCGATGCTTTCATCGCTGGTGACGTCAGCGGGAATCGCGGTGGCGTTCAGCTTGGCTGCGACCGCATCCAGCCGCTCGACATTGCGGGAGGCGACAACGACATCAGCGCCTTCCCGCCTGGCGAGTTCGGCGGTCGCAAGACCGATACCGGAGGAACCTCCGATAACGACGACCTTCTTGCCTGTAAGCTGCATACCAATTCCCCCGATGATCCTTGTTCAATATCTCCTCGTCATTGCGAGGAGCGACTTGTCCGCCGAAGCTCGCAGAGCGAAGGCGGAAGCGACGAAGCAATCCACCTTTGCCGCGGTAAAGCTGGATTGCTTCGCTCCGCTCGCAATGACGTGGAGAGAATGATGACGATCAGGTCGGGTCGAATCGCGTCCCGATGCCCGGCTTGCTTCGCCCGAGGCCGGGCAATTCCCAGATGCCGGCGCCGGAAGGATTGATATCGGCGGCGATATCGACATCGATCAGGTAAGGCTTGTTGGCGGCGATGCCCTTGCGAATGGCTTCGCCGAGATCGCCGGCGCGGTCGACGCGCACGCCCTCGACGCCGCAGGAACGCGCCATCGCCGCGAAATCCGGATTGTAGCGCTGCCCGGTGGTCGGGTCATGGAAGTCGGTGGCGAGTTCGCGGCCGCCGAGATAGCCGCGCTGCAGGCCCCGGATCGAGGCATAGGCGTAGTTGTTCCAGACCACCCAGACCACGGGCAGATTATATTCGACCGCCGTCCCCAGCACGTTGGCGTGC
>NZ_JAUSLT010000159.1 GCF_030646015.1 Bradyrhizobium sp. | reverse complement strand
GGCGCCTGCGATCGAAATCCTGCGCAATGAAGGCGTCGATGTCCGCGGCCCCTTGACGGCCGATACCATGTTCCACGCCGCCGCGCGCAATTGCTATGACTGCGCCATCTGCATGTATCACGATCAGGCACTGATCCCGATCAAGACGCTTGCCTTCGAGGACGCGGTCAACGTCACGCTGGGACTGCCGTTCATCCGCACCTCGCCGGACCATGGCACGGCGTTCGACATTGCCGGCAGCGGCCGCGCCAATCCGTCGAGCCTGATCGCGGCGCTGCGGCTGGCCGCCCGCATGGCGGCGGCGCGGCCGGCATGAGCGGCATCGACGACCTGCCGCCGCTCCGCGACGTCATTCGTCAGCATGACCTCTCGGCCCGCAAATCGCTCGGACAGAATTTCCTGCTCGACCTCAACCTCACCGCGCGGATCGCGCGCGCGGCGGGCCCGCTGGAAGACGCGACGGTCGTCGAGATCGGCCCCGGCCCCGGCGGGCTGACGCGCGCGCTGCTGGCGCTGGGCGCGCGGCGCGTCATCGCGGTGGAGCGCGACGAGCGCGCGCTGGCGCCGCTCGAAGAGATTTCCAGGCGCTATCCGGGACGGCTGGAGATCATCTGCGCCGATGCGCAGACGTTCGATCCACGGCCATTGCTCGGTGGCGAGAGAGCGAAAATCGTCGCCAACCTGCCCTACAACATCGCGACCCCGCTCCTGATCGACTGGCTGTCGGTCGAGCCGTGGCCGCCCTGGTACGACATGATGGTGCTGATGTTCCAGCGCGAGGTGGCCGAGCGCATCGTCGCGCGCGAGAACGACGAGGCCTATGGACGGCTCGCGGTGCTCGCGAACTGGCGCGCCGAGACCAGGATCCTGTTCGACATTTCACCGGCGGCATTCGTGCCGCAGCCCAAGGTGACCTCATCGGTGGTGCGGCTGGTGCCGCGCCAGTCGCCGGAAGCGTGCGACCGCCGGGCGCTCGAGCAGGTGGCGGCGGCGGCATTCGGCCAGCGGCGAAAAATGCTGCGGCAAAGCCTCAAATCCCTAGGTGTCGATCCGGCCATTCTGGCCGCCGCAGCCGGGGTCGATCTGACCCGGCGCGCCGAAACCGTCGCGGTCTCCGGCTTTGTTGCCATGGCCCGCGAATTGATAAATATACGCCCGACAAAACCGTCCTGAGCAAAACCGTTCCAAGGGAGAGAAACGCCATGGCGCTGATGAAACGCCAGTCATTGGTCAAATTCGATGCGCCGCTATGCGAAACCATCGTCGATACGCCGAAGCCGCAGGGCAAAGAAGTGCTGGTCCGCATCGAGCGCTGCGGGCTGTGCCATTCCGATCTGCATATCCAGGACGGTTATGCCGACCTCGGCGGCGGCAAGAAGCTCGACACCACGCGCGGCATGACGCTGCCGTTCACGCTGGGACACGAGATCGCCGGCGTGGTCGAGGAAACAGGTGCCGATGTCTCGAAGGACCTGATCGGAAAAAAGGTAGCCGTCTTCCCCTGGATCGGCTGTGGCCAGTGCCGCGACTGTCTCAATGGCGATGAAAATCTCTGCGCCAACCAGCGCTTTCTCGGCGTTTCCATCGACGGCGGTTTCGCCAGCCACGTGCTGGTGCCCGACGCCAAATATCTGCTGGATTACGATCCGCTGCCGGTCAATCAGGCCGCGACCCTGATGTGCTCCGGCGTCACCGCCTATGGCGCGCTGAAGCGGCTGGTCGACCGCCCCAGGCAACGCAATTTGCTGCTGATCGGCCTCGGCGGCGTCGGCATGATGGGGTTGTCGTTCGCGCAGGCGATGTTCAAGCAACCGATTTCGGTGGCGGACCTGAGTACTGCTGCGCGCGAAACCGCGCTGAAGAACGGTGCCGCGGTCGCCTACGATCCTTCCGAGGCCGACATCGCCAAACGCATCCTCAAGGAAACCGAGGGCGGTTTTGACGCGGTGGTGGATTTCGCCGGCAACGAAAAATCGATGGCCTTTGCGGTTGCCGCGGTGGCACGCGGCGGCAAGATCGTGGTCTCCGGATTGATGGGCGGCAATTTCAGCCTGCCGATGGTGCAGTGGATCTACAAGCGCATGACCATCGAGGGCTTCATGGTCGGAACGCTGGCCGAGGCTCAGGAATTGATGGCGCTGGCCCGTGCCGGCAAGATCAAGCCCACGCCGATGAAGGAAGAGCCGATGGGCGAGGTCCAGAAATGGATCGACGAGTTGCGGGCCGGCAAGGTCGTCGGGCGCATCGTGCTGAAGAATTGATGCGGTCTTGCCGGGCAGCGCTTCTCGCGGTGCCCGGCGGGTGCTAGTCTGCTCCTATTATATTTGGGGATGCATCGGGGATGCGCCGGCCGGCCAATTGCGGACGTCTGGGACTTGCGGCGCTGAGTGCGCTGCTGCTGGCGATTGTTGCCGGCCCCGCCGCGGCAGAGAAACGCATCGCGCTGGTGGTCGGCAATTCCGCTTACCAGAACATCACGCGGCTCGATAATCCCAAGAACGACGCAACGCTGATGGCCGACACGCTGTCGGGCCTTGGCTTCGCGCTGATCGGTGGCCGCGCCCAGCTCGACCTCGACAAGCCATCGCTCGATACCGCCGTGCAGAACTTTGGCCGGCAAATCCAGGGCGCCGACGTGGCGCTGTTCTACTATGCCGGTCACGGCGTGCAGGTCAGCGGCTCGAATTTTCTGGTGCCGGTCGGCGCCAACCCGACCCGTGAGGCCGACGTCGACTTCCAGATGGTGGACGTCAATCTCGTGCTGCGCCAGATGCAGGGTTCCGGCACGCGGCTCAACATGGTGATCCTCGATGCCTGCCGTAACAATCCGTTCGGCGCCCGCGGATTGCGCGCGTCCGATGGCGGTCTCGCCCAAATGCGGGCGCCGGAGGGCACCCTGATCTCCTACGCGACCCAGCCCGGCAGCGTGGCCCAGGACGGCAGCGACGGCCACAGCCCCTATACCAAGGCGCTGGCGGCGACCATTCGGCTGGCCGGGCTCGACATCTTCCAGACCTTCAACCAGGTCGGCCTCGCCGTGAAGCGGGCGACGGGCGGATCGCAACAGCCCTGGGTGTCGTCGTCGCCGATCGACGGCACCTTCTATTTCGTGGCACCGGCCTCGCCGCAGGCGGCCGTGGCGCCGCCCCGGCTGTCCGATACACTGCGCCCGGATCCAGACCGGATCCCGATCAAGGATGCCGCGCTGCTGCGGGAACTGAGCGACCGGCTCTATGAACGCAACTTCGATCCGGAGCCGCTCGACAGCAAGAACGGCATGAAGCTCGCGATCGCCAGGTTTCAGGAAAAGAGCAGCATGACGCCAACAGGCGAAGCCACCGAGGGCATGCTGACGCGGTTGCGAAAAATGGAAGACCTGAAGCCGTGGGGGTCGATCGTCTATGGTCCCGACAGCGACAAATGGGGCATCTCCTGGAATCACGCATCGCGACGGGCCGCTGTCGATGATGCGCGCTCGAACTGCGGTACAAGCAAATGTCCGGTTGAGTTGAGTTTTTACGGAACGCGGTGCGGAGCCTTCGCGATTTCAGGAAAATCATGGTCGCTGGTGGCGCGGGATACCGTCCAGCGGGCCAGGGACGCGGCGCTTGACGAGTGCGGCAAGACTGGCAAGTCTTGCCGGATTATCGGGGCGGCGTGTGCGGACGGCTCCGGCCGCTGAATACACTCTGATTCATTGGAAATGATGCTGATGCCAAACCCCCTTCGACGCCCGACCAGGATTGCCCTTCTCTGCGCCCTCGCCGTCGCGATCGGCCCCGCCACCGCGCTCGCGCAATCCGGCAGCGCCGGTGGCAGCATCGGCAACGACGAAAAGTCGGTGTCCGGTTCACGGCAGGCGCCGCGGTCGGTCGAGACTGAAAAGCCGGTGCGGCGAAGCAAGCCCGAAGCCGGCGAACCGCGCCGCGCCGCACGAAAAAGTGGTGGTGGTGCTGGCAGCGCTGGCGGTGGCGGCAATTTCGACGGAGCGTGGGTGGCCCATTCCGTGGGTACGACCTGCGGCGCCGCGACCGAGAGATTTATCATCAGCAGCGGCAGGCTTTCGGGAGAACTCAGTTCCGGCCAGGTCAGTCCAAATGGCTCGACGACGTCGGGCGGGTCCGCCTCCGGCGTGAGCTGGAACAGCTCGGGCCGCTTCTCGGGCCGCAGCGGCTCCGGGACGTTCAGGCGATCCGACGGTTGTACCGGACGATGGACGGCGTCGAAACAGTAGCCAGACTCGATCAATTTAGCCCGCGCCGAGGCTGAATATCCGAGCCTAAATTAAGCCCTATCCCCTCCGGAATTGCGGCTCATTGCGACCCAAGTCTTTGCCGACATAGGTGGCGTGAAGCGTCGCGTATCATCCCCGGAGATGAAAATGTCCAGTCGAACCGCAAAATTCGTGTCCGCCATTTTCACCACCCTGCTCGCTTGTGCGCCGCTCATCACCGCATCGCATGGCGCGCCGGCCGAGGCCGAAAAATGTCTCTCCGGACCGAAAGGCGCGCCGCCCGCGGGCGGTCATTGGTATTATCGCGTCGACCGCTCCACCAAGCGCGCCTGCTGGTACATCGGCGACGCCAAGGAAAAAATCACGGAAAAAAAAGCGGAAAAAATCGCGCGGGCCGCGCCGGAAACTTCGCCGCCGGCGGCCAATTCCGCTTCGCCGCCGGGCAGCGCCAATACGCCGTCTTCGATCGCCAACGCGCGCGCCGAACTGCCGTTGCCGCAATCGCGCGTCGAGCAGGAAACCAGCGTTTTCACTGCGCCGCGCCCGCTGGCCACGGTCGCCGGTGCGATCAACCCGGACAACGACCCGCGTGCAAACGCAGACAATGCCAGCGCCCAGAGATCGATCGTCGCTTCGCGTTGGGGGGAACTGGCGGGCAGCAGCACACAGGCCAGCCCCGAACCGCCCAATTCCGCGCCGGCAAATCCCGGGGCTGCGCCCACGGCTTCCAGGGCCGCGCCAACGCCTTCCACGGCCGCGCCAGCGAAGGCCGCGTCACCGGCCGCCGCGCTCCCACTTGCCGCAGCGGACGCATTGTCGACCGAAAAACCAGCCGGCTCGGTCCAGATGCTTCTCATCGCCATCCTTGGCGCACTGGCGCTTGCGGGCCTGCTGGCGAGCGCGATTTTCAGGCTCAGCCGGCGACGGAGCAACATTCGCGTCGACCGGCGCGTGAACTGGGATTCGGTGCGGACCGACCGGCCGTCGCTATCGGATGAGGCGCGCGCCGCCCGATCGATTCAGGAACCCGGCCTGCTGCCACAGGGTAGCCTTCCCCGCGAGCCGCGCGCGGCTGACGATGCAGAGGAAGGAATCGCGCAAATGCTCTCGCGGCTGCCGCGAAGGGCCGCGACCTGACCGCCCGAAGCTATTTTTCGAGTTGCTGCTGCAAAGCGCGTACGAACTGGGTCAGGCCGACTCGCCGCGCCCGCTTGAGCCGCTCGGCCTTGAGGATCGACTGCACCTCCGCGAAGGCTTCATTCACCTCGTGATTGATGACGATGTAATCATACTCGGCCCAGTGGCTGAGTTCATGACTGGCACGGTCCATACGGCCGCGGATGACCTCGGCCGAATCCTGCGCACGGGTCTGGAGCCGCTTCTCGAGGTCCGAGGCCGAGGGCGGCAGGATGAACACGCTGACGACGTCCGCACCGGCACCGTCCCGCAATTGCTGGGTGCCCTGCCAGTCGATGTCGAACAGCACATCGCGTCCTGACGCCAACGCGGCTTCGACCGGCGCGCGCGGCGTGCCGTAGCGATTGTCGAACACGGTGGCCCATTCGAGCAATTCGTTCTGTTCTACCATCCGTTCGAATCCCGGCCTGTCGACGAACAGATAATCGCGGCCTTCGACTTCGCCGGGCCGCATCGGCCGGGTGGTGGCCGAAACCGACATTTGCAGCCCGGATACTTTTTCGAGCAGCATGCGCGACAATGTGGTCTTGCCGGCGCCCGACGGCGACGACAGCACGAACATCAGTCCGCGCCGCTCGACGCCGTCGAAGCTGTGGCCGCCAGCCGTCATGATCACTCCAGGTTCTGAACCTGTTCGCGGAATTGCTCGACCACGTTCTTCATCTCGAGGCCGGTATTGGTCAATTCGAGATCGTTCGACTTGGAGCAGCAGGTATTGACCTCGCGGTTGAATTCCTGCGCCAGAAAATCGAGCCGTCGTCCGACCGGTCCGCCCTTGCCGATCATCTCGCGGGCCTGCGAGATATGCGAGGCGATGCGGTCGAGTTCCTCGCGAATATCGGCCTTGGCTGCGATCATGATCGCTTCCTGATTGAGCCGGTCGGGATCGAAGCGGTCGGAAGTATCGAGCAACGCCGCGATCTGCTCGGCGAGCCGGGCCTTGATCGCCTCGGGCTTGCGGCCGGGCGCGGCCTCGGCCTTTTTGGCCAGGCGCTCGATCTCATCCATCCGCTGCGACAGGATCTGTCCGAGCGTCACGCCCTCACGGCACCGCATCTCGACAAGGTCGGTCAGCGCCTGCTCGAACGCGACGGCGGCAGCGGCCTTCGCGGCCTTGTCCTCGACTTCGTTGCTTTCGGGCTCGACCACCTCGATGACGCCCTTGATCGACAACAGCCCGTCGATGCTCGGCGCCACCGCATCGATCTTGCCGGCGAGCACGCCCGCCACCTTGACGATCGACGCCAGCACGTCCTCATTGATACGGATGGTCGAGACCGCGTTGGCACGCTTGACGTTCAAATTGGCGTAGACGGTGCCGCGCGACAGCGCCTCGCCGGCGCGCTTCTTGGCCAGCGCCTCGAGTTCGTCCCAGCCGGGCGGCAACCGCATGCGCAGGTCGAACCCCTTGGCGTTGACCGACTTCAATTCCCATTCGAACGCGTAGGGGCCGCTGGCGCCGTGGCTACGGGCAAAGCCGGTCATGCTCGACAACGCCATCGCTTGAATTTCTCCGGGAGTGCACGTGCGGGATTCGCAAGCCTGAGCTGCGACACTAAAACGTTTTCGGCCAAAGTGGAATTCGGTTCCGGCGCGGAAACGGCGCTAGCGCTGAACCACCGGGGGCGTCGTCGTCGATTGCGCCGCGCCCTGCCGGGCCGGAGCGGCCGGCGTGGTCGCCGGGGCGGCCGGCGGAGCGGCGCGCACTGGCTTCTTCGGCGCGACCGGCCTGGTCGTCGTGGCGGTGGGATTGGTATCGGCCGGGGCGCCGGCTGCGGCCGGCTGGGCCTCCTCGGCGGCCGGTTCGACCGTGTCGTTCTGGATCTGCTTTTCCAGCGCGCGCAGCTTGACGACGTTCTTCTGATGCTGGTCGTAGGTTTCGGTAAAGGTGTGGCCGCCGGTGCCGTCAGCGACGAAGAACAGATCGCGCGTGCGCGCCGGATTGGCCGCGGCCTCCAGCGAGGCGCGCCCGGGATTGGCGATCGGTCCGGGCGGGAGGCCCTCGACCACGTAGGTGTTGTAGGGTGACGGCTGCTGGATTTCAGAGCGCTTGATCGGCCGGCCCAGCGTTCCCTTGCCGCCGACCAGTCCGTAGATGATGGTCGGATCGGACTGCAGCTTCATTTTCTGCCGCAACCGGTTGACGAACACCGCAGCGACGCGGCTGCGTTCGTCCGCCTTGCCGGTTTCCTTCTCGATGATCGAAGCCAGCGTCACCAGTTGCTCCGGCGACTTGACCGGAATCTCCGGATTGCGGCGCTCCCAGATTTCCGCCAGTACGCGTTTCTGGGCCTGTTGCATGCGCTGGACCACCTGGTCGCGCGGGGTGCCGCGCGGAAATTTATAGGTCTCCGGCAGCAAGGTGCCTTCGCGCGGTATTTCCCGGACGGTGCCGGCAAAGATATCATTGTCGCTCAGGCGGGCGAGGATCTGTTCCGAGGTCAGCCCTTCCGGAATCGTCACGGCGTGCTGCACGACCTTGCCTTCGACGATGGTGCCGATGACGTCGCGCAGGCTGGCGTTCTTCTGGAACGAATATTCGCCTGGCTTCAGTTCCGAGCTTGCCTTCAGCGCGAACACGCCGCCGATAAAGGCCCAGGGACTGACGTCGATCACGCCTTCGCGCTGCAGCACATCGGCGATGTCCCGTTTTCCGGCCCGCGCCGGAATGTTGACGATCTTGTCTTCCTTCAGCGGACCCGGCGCCTCGATCAACTGCTTGCCATAGACGTAGGCGGCGGCGCCGCCGATCATCACCACCAGCACGACGGTGATGATGGCGTTGCCGACAATGACGAACGGATTGCGGGCGCGATCGGACCGCTTCGGCGGCGGCGGAACCTGCTCGGGCTCCAGCGCGGCGCGCGGGCTACGTGGCGAAATGGGCGGCCTCTCACTCATCGATGCAACCTGAATCCTGTCGGTTTGATCGTGGCCTGGCAAATCACTGCCATGCCAAGGATATACGCCCAAGAATTTTATAGTTTATCTTATAGTTTAGAGCGCGACCGGACGCAAAACCGGCGTCCAGTCTTGCTGATCGCGCCCTGGAGTTATGGCCGAATGCGGCGAAACGGTGGAGTTGTTCTAATCACTGGCTAATTGGTCACCCGCTGCACGATCACGGATGCGTTGGTGCCCCCGAAACCGAACGAATTCGACAGTGCCACATTGATCTCCCGCTTGCGCGGGGTTTGCGGCACGAGGTCGATCGCCGTTTCCACCGACGGGTTGTCCAGATTGATGGTCGGCGGGGCGACGTTATCGCGAATCGCCAGGATGCTGAAAATGGTCTCGATCGCGCCGGCGGCTCCGAGCAGATGTCCGGTCGACGATTTGGTCGACGACATCGACACCGTTGAAGCGGCGTTGCCCAACAACCGCTCCACCGCGCCAAGTTCGATTTCGTCGCCGACCTGCGTCGAGGTGCCGTGCGCATTGATGTAGTCGATGTCGGAAGCGCTGATTCCGGCGCGCTTCATCGCAGCACTCATGCTGCGGAATGCGCCATCGCCGTCGGGCGACGGAGAGGTGATGTGATAGGCGTCACCGGACAGCCCGTAGCCGATCACCTCGGCATAGATTCGGGCGCCGCGGTTTTTCGCGTGTTCGTATTCCTCGAGCACCACGATGCCGGCGCCCTCTCCCATCACGAAGCCGTCGCGGTCCTTGTCGTAGGGACGCGATGCTTTTTCCGGGGTCTCGTTGAAGCCGGTCGACAGCGCGCGCGAGGCGCAAAATCCCGCCATCGACAGCCGGCAAATCGGCGATTCCGTACCGCCCGCCACCATCACGTCGGCGTCGCCGAGCACGATCAGCCGGCTGGCATCGCCGATCGCATGCGCGCCGGTCGAACACGCCGTGACCACCGAATGGTTGGGGCCCTTGAGGCCGTGCTCGATCGACACATAGCCTGAAGCCAGATTGATCAGGCGGCCGGGAATGAAGAACGGGGATACCTTGCGCGGGCCGCGCTCCTTCAGCAGCAACGCGGTGTCGGCAATGCCCGACAGGCCGCCGATCCCGGAGCCGATCATGGTGCCGGTGGCGCAGCGTTCCTCTTCGGTGGAGGGATGCCAATTGGCATCATCGAGCGCCTGACGCGCCGCGCACATGGCGAAGACGATGAAGTCGTCGACCTTGCGCTGATCCTTCGGCTCCATCCACTGGTCGGGATTGAAGGTGCCGCCGCTGCCGTCGCCGCGTGGAATCACGCAGGCGATCCGGCTGGTCAGATCGGACACGTCGAACGTGTCGATCTTCCTGGCACCGCTCTCGCTGTTGAGGATGCGCTTCCAGGTCGGCTCGACGCCACAGCCGAGGGGCGTAACCATGCCGAGGCCCGTGACGACAACCCGCCTCATATCCAGCACTCCAGCCCAGTGTTCACGGCCAACAACAAGAAACCGGTGGACCGCTCGACCACGGCCCGTCCGGCTTCGTCGGCACCGCGCGGGGCGTCAGCTCTTCGCGTTTTTTTCAAGAAATTTTGTGGCGTCGCCGACAGTCAAAATCGTCTCAGCGGCGTCGTCGGGAATCTCGCAACCGAATTCCTCTTCGAACGCCATCACCAGCTCGACCGTATCGAGACTGTCCGCGCCGAGGTCGTCAATGAAGCTCGCGGCATCGACCACTTTTTCGGGTTCAACACCAAGGTGTTCGACCACAATCTTCTTAACTCGCTCGCCAATCTCACTCATCGTTCAACCTCGTGCTTGTTCCATTAGACCCGTCGTCCCCAAGACGCTACGGACCATCGTGGTCGTTAAACTTCCTTCGCAATCGCGCATCGTCTTGATTTGCCCCGTCATGTCAGACGAAGGCCCGGCGAACGACGGCAGGCTCCGCCCCGCCAATATACAGGGATTCAAATTCCTGCAATGGCGTTCTTTGCCCATCCGTTAGTGGTTCGGTTATCATACTTCCCAAGCCTTGACTACAAAGCCTTGACTATCCGCCTCGATGACAGCCGGAAACCACCCAAGCGGTACATAAGGGCTGGTAACCGGTTCAAAACATGGCCATTCCGCCATTGACGTGAATCGTCTGTCCGGTCACGTACGCGGCTTCGTTGGAGGCAAGATAGACCGCCGCCGCGGCGATATCTTCGGGCGTTCCCAGCCGCGCCGCAGGAACTTTCGACAGGATCATTTCGCGCTGCTTGTCGTTGAGCGCGTCGGTCATCGGCGTCTTGATGAATCCCGGTGCGATGCAGTTGGCGGTGACGTTGCGCTTGGCGTATTCCGCCCCCAGCGTCTTGATCATGCCGATCAGCCCCGCCTTCGACGCGGTGTAATTGCCCTGCCCCGGGTTGCCGGTGACGCCGACGATCGAGGTGATCGCGATGATGCGGCCGAACCGCTTGCGCATCATCAGCTTGGTCGCGGCGCGGGCGAGGCGGAAGGTCGAGGTCAGATTGACCTTGATAACCTCGTCCCAGTCCTCATCGCGCAACTGCACGAACAAATTGTCCCGGGTAATGCCGGCATTGGCGACGAGGATATCGACCTGCCCCATCGCCGCCTCGGCCGCGGGCACCAGGGCCTCGACTTCGGCGCTGTCGGACAGGTTGCAGGGCAGCACGTGAACGCGCTCGCCCAACTTGCCGGCGAGCGTGTCCAGCACCTCGCGCCGCGTTCCGGAAATGGCCACCGTCGCGCCCTGGGCGTGCAACGCCTGGGCGATCGCATTGCCGATGCCGCCGGTCGCGCCGGTGACGAGCGCCGTCCTGCCAGTCAAATCGAACATCAATATCTCCTCCCGGCCACCACCTAATGCGATGCGGCCAATGCGTCCTTGGCGCCGGCGATATCGCCGGGGCCGCCCACTGAAATTCCGACCGCCCCGTCGGCGATGCGCTTGACCAGGCCGCTCAGCACCTTGCCGGCGCCGATCTCGAAAAATCGCGTTACCCCGTGGCTCGCCATGTAGGCCACCGATTCGCGCCAGCGAACGGTGCCGGTGACCTGTTCGATCAGGCGGCGGCGAATTTCGTCCGGATCGGTAATCGGCGCGGCCAGCACGTTCGAGACCAGCGGCGAAGCCGGTTGCCGGATGGTGACGTCGGCCAGCGCCTCGGCCATGGCCTCGGCCGCGGGCTGCATCAGCCGGCAATGGAACGGCGCCGACACCGGCAGCAGCATGGCGCGCTTGGCGCCCTTGGTCTTGGCGATCTCGAGCCCGCGCTCGACCGCGGCCTTGTCGCCGGAGATGACGACCTGGCCGCCGCCATTGTCATTGGCGGCCTGACAGACCTGGCCCTGGGCGGCCTCCTCCGCAACGGCTACCGCCGCCTCATAATCGAGCCCGAGCAGCGCCGCCATCGCGCCGGTCCCCACCGGCACGGCCTTCTGCATGGCAAGGCCCCGGATGCGCAGCAGGCGCGCGGTGTCGCTGATGCTGAAGCTGCCGGCCGCCGCCAGCGCGGAATATTCGCCGAGCGAATGCCCGGCCACGAAGGCGGCATCGCGTCCGACCGAGAAGCCGGCTTCGGTCTCCAGCACCCGCAGGGTGGCGAGCGACACCGCCATCAGGGCGGGTTGGGCATTTTCGGTGAGCTGCAGGGTCTCGGCCGGACCGTCCCAGATGATGGCGGTGAGTTTCTCGCCGAGCGCCGCATCGACCTCGTCGAAAACCGCGCGCGCCGCCGGAAAAGCCTCGGCCAGCGCCTTGCCCATGCCGACCGCCTGGGAGCCCTGCCCCGGAAAGGTGAATGCTGCCGTCATCGGCGCTCCCTGAACGTACCAAATCCCTAAAGTTGGGCCGAAAGACACCGCGGCGGCCGGTTATGTCAAGCCGCCGGACGGGTTCCCCACCGTGCGACGGGGCCTGCCGGGCGGAAGGCTTTCCCTTGCCATTGCGCTCAAAATCCTTATAAACCGCGCATCCGTGGATCCCGGCCGGGAGCTGAACGGACGGTCTCAGCAATTTCACCTTCCAGGCGATTTTGATGCGGCAGGGCCAGTCGGTCCGTCGTCCCGTGCTTCCGCCTTCTGAGCTTAATCCCGAGTCCTTTCCGAAGGTCTCGAAGGGCTTGCCGCCGGGAACCGCGCCAACACTAGGAAAGGACACCCATGCCTCTTTACGAGCATGTTTTTCTCGCGCGCCAGGATGCGAGCACCCAGCAGGTCGAAGAACTGACCACCCAGATGACCGGCATCGTCGAAGGTCTCGGCGGCAAGGTCGTCAAGATGGAAAGCTGGGGCGTACGCTCCCTCACCTACCGGATGAACAAGAACCGCAAGGCGCACTTCGTGCTGCTCAACATCGACGCCCCTTCGGCGGCGGTCGCCGAAGTCGAGCGGCAGGAGCGAATCAGCGAAGACGTGATCCGCTATCTCACCGTTCGCGTCGAAGAGCACGAGGAAGGTCCCTCGGCGATGATGCGCAAGGCCGATCGCGACCGCGATCGCGACGACCGTGGCGGCGGCTTCCGTGGCGACCGCGAAGGCGGTTTCCGGGGCGATCGCGACGGCGGTGGCTATCGTGGTGATCGGGGTCCGCGCCGTCCGCGTGACGATGCCGAAGCAACGGTTGAGGAGTAAGAATCATGGCTGAAGCTGGTGCACGCCGTCCGTTTTTCCGCCGCCGCAAGACCTGCCCGTTCACGGGTCCGAATGCGCCGAAGATCGACTACAAGGATTCCAAGCTGCTGATGCGTTACGTTTCCGAGCGCGGCAAGATCGTGCCGAGCCGCATCACCGCCGTCTCCGCCAAGAAGCAGCGTGAACTCGCCCGCGCCATCAAGCGCTCGCGGTTCCTCGGCCTCTTGCCCTACGTGATCAGGTAACGAACTTTTCGATCCGCGGCGTCCGCGCCGCGGATCCAAGTTATCTTCAAGATTTTCATAAGGCTTCCGGGTCGTCCGGTCGCCGATGGTTGGGGTTCTCAAGGGAACCTCTAACCGCTCGAAGGGAGCGGGACAGCTGATGACCATGATCGTTCTCATCGCCATTGCGGCCGGCTGTGCGTCGGCGCTGATGTTCGCCTCGATCATCTCGGGCGCGCTGATCTCAATCGTGCTGCTCTACTTCACCGCGTTGCCGTTGATGGTGGCGGGGCTGGGATGGGGGCCGCTTGCCGCCACCATCGGCGGTATCGGAGCGGCCACCGGCCTCGGTGTGATCTTCGGCCTGCACATTTCCATCCCCTTTGTCGTCATGATGGCGCTGCCTGCCTGGTGGCTCGGGCACCTCGCTTTGCTGGGACGGCCGGTTGCCAGTGCCGGATCGAGTGAAGGCGCGACGCCGTCGGCCCCGCCTGTCATGGAATGGTATCCGGTCGGCCGCATCCTGCTCTGGATCGCCGGTTTTGGCACGCTGTCCACCATGGCGACCCTGCTCACGCTGGGCACCGACGGTGCCACCATCACCGAGACCCTGCGGGCAGCCTTGCTGCGCGTTCTCGGTCCCCGCGTCGAGGCTTCGGGTGACGAGATCAAGCAGCGGATCGATGTCGCGTTGATCATCTTGCCCGCGGCCTTCGCCACCAGCGCCATGACAATGCTGATGCTCAACTTCTGGCTGGCCGCCCGGATCACGGCAATGTCGGGACGGTTGCGTCGCTCGTGGCCCGACCTGAAGAGCACCGAGTTGCCGCCGATGACGCTCGCGGCATTGTCGGCCGCCTTCGCGTTCTGTTTTTCCGGCGGGCTGCTTGCGATGCTGGGCCAGACCGTCACCGCGGCGCTGCTGATGGTTTACGCCGTGATCGGCTTCGCGGTGCTGCACACGCTGACGCTTGGTCTGAAGGGCCGCGGGCTCTGGCTCGCCTGCAGCTATACCATGGTGGTGGTGTCCGGCGGCTGGCTCATCCTGGCGATGGCCGCCCTCGGCATTGCCGACGCGCTCTTCAAATTCCGCCAGCGATTTCTGCACGGGAGGCCGCCACCCCTGCCCGCGTCCTGAAATCTACGCTTCACGTCAACTTCACAATCCAACATCACCAACAAGGAGAACGAATATGGAAGTCATTTTGCTCGAGCGCGTCGCCAAGCTGGGCCAGATGGGCGAAGTCGTCCGCGTCAAGGACGGCTATGCCCGCAATTTTCTCTTGAAGCGCAACAAGGCGCTGCGCGCCACCTCGGACAACCGCGCCAAGTTCGAGGGCATGAAGGCCGATCTCGAAGCCCGCAATCTGCAGGCCAAGGGCGAAGCCACCAAGGTCGCCGAGAAGATCGACGGCCGCAACGTCGTCGTGCTGCGTCAGGCCTCCGAAACCGGCCAGCTGTTCGGCTCGGTGACGGTGCGCGACATCATCGCGTCGTTCGAGGCCGATAAGGTCACCATCAGCCGCAGCCAGGTGATGCTGGACGCGCCGATCAAGACCATCGGCAAGCACAACATCGCCATCGCCGTGCATCCGGAAGTCGAAGTCGCCGTCAGCGTGACGGTCGCGCGCAGCGCCGACGAGGCCGAGCGTATCAACCGCGGCGAAGACATCTCCACGCGTCAGGAAGATCAGGACGCCGCCGCCGAAGCGCTGGCTGCCGCCGGCGAATTCTTCGATCCGGAAGCCCGCCGCGACGACGAACCGCAGGAAGAAGCTTCCGACAAGTAACGCCGCCTTGCGGCACACCAAGCCCGGCCTCAGGCCGGGCTTGGGATTCTGGCCTTCACTTGATCCGGCAGCATCGCGATCGACGCCAGCGCGGTCGCGGTGTGCTTCTCTATTCCGTCGATGACACAAAACACATCGGCGGCAACCACCGCGACCTGCCGTCCCGGCTTGATGACGCGGGCCCGGCAGATCAGGCGATCGCCGGATGCCGGCGACAGCAGATTCAGTTTGTACTCCGCCGTCAGCGCCGGCTGGCCGCGCGATGTCGCCGCCGCGATCGTGGTCGCGTTGTCGACCAGGAAGGCGGTGACGCCGCCATGGAACAGGCCATGCTGCTGCAACAGCTCCGGCCGCCGGTCGACGGCGAGCGTGCACGATCCGCGCGCCAGTTCGGAGAGTTCGGCACCGACATGGCCCATAAAACCCTGCCGGCCGACGCTGTCGCGGATTCGTCGTGCGATGGGCGCGAAATCCGGATCGGGCTTCACGTCGGGATCCTGCGTCATGGCTTGCTCCGTCAAGGTTTGCCTCCGGTGTCGGCAATGGGTTTCGGCGCCACCAGCGCACGAATCGCGCAGGCGATCAGGACGTCGGCCTGGAGCCTCGGATCGCTGCGGTCGCGGCCCGACAGCCAGGCGCGGCAGAAGATCTGCGCGGGCCCGATGATCTGGCTGAAGAACAGCGTCGCGGTCATCGGCAGCAATTCGCCGCTGACGATCAGCGGCGCGCGCCAGCGCTCGACGCCCTCGCCGAGGCGCGAATTCTGTGCCCGCTGCGCGTCCCTCACCTCTTCGGTCCATTCGCTGCGGGAAATCTCGAACAGATAGCGCGCCTCGCGCCGGTTATTCACCACCCAGTCCAGATGCGCGCGGATCAGGCGATCGATGCCCTCCGGCGCGCCGCAGGGCGTATCGATCGACGCCAGCACCGCGGCGTGATAGCGCTGCAGCACTTCCAGAAACAGCGCGCCCGCCAGTTCTTTCTTCGATTTGAAGAAATGGAAGAAGCTGCCGTTGGAGGTCCGCGCGCGGGTGCGAATGGCCGCAACCGTGGCTCCCTCGAAGCCGTCGCGGTCGAACACCGCCAATCCCGCGGCCATCAGATCCTCTCGCGCGCCAGCGACCACATTGGCTCCTCGAATTGCACCTGGATCATTACTCTAGAGCAATACTCTAGTGCTGATCAAGCCCGGTCGCGGGCCGGAACGGCGGTGTCGCGAAAATCTATTGGGAGATCGGAGGTGCGGGCGGTCCCGCGGGGGGGACCGGGGGCAATGGCGGGCCGGAAGCCTTCGCCGGCGGAGCTGGCAGCATCGCCAGCGGCGGCGCAGGCATGGCTGCCGGCTCCGATGAGCCGCTGGAGATGGCGGCCGACATCGCTGGCGCGGGCGTGACCGGCGGCACCGGATCGGACCGCAGCGCCGGGGTTTCGCCGTTCTCCTTCGGCGCAGCTACATGGGCGGACTGCGAATTCGCCTCGCCAGGCGGCTTGGCGGCGGCATCCTTGACCGCTTCCTTGGCAGGTTCGCTCTTCGCCGTATCGTCTTTCACCGCCTCGCTTTTGGCCGGCTCATCCTTGGCGGCATCGACCTTGGGCGGCTCTTCTGGCTTGCCGCGCTTGCTCAGCTTCTGCTTGGCAGCGGATTTGCGGCCGTCCGGCCCGGGAGCGATCGCGGCCTGTTGCGGCTCACCGTCGGGCCTGGCGGCCTCCGGCGCCGGTGCGGGGCGGATCGGGCGGCCGTTGCGATCGAGCTGCTCGGGGGCTGCGGGTTTCGCATCCTTGGCCTGCTGGGTCGGCTTGGCACCGCGGGGATCCGGCGCCGTCGCCCCGTTGGCGATCAGAAAGGCGCTGAGCTGCGAGGCCATCTCGCTGGAGGTGGTATAATGCTGGCGCAGGAAACCCGGCAGCGATCCAGGCGCCACGGTCTTCAGGAGACCCCGCGCTCCCTTGTGGCAGGCGGTGCAGGTGCCCGAGAAGATCTGGGAAGGGCTCTTGCCGGCCTCAAGATTTTGCGCCCGCACCGGGATCGCCGCGAGACAGCCGATCAGAAGCGTCACCGTCGCTAAACTGAGCGCTCGGCTCAACATTCTCATGGTTCTCCAGAAGCGGAATTGGCTTCCCAGCGTCCCAAATCCGGCACGGGTGGCAGCGGTCACCTTTTAGCCGATTATGACGCGAATGGAAGCGCACATATAACGCATCTGCGTGAACGCGAAAATTCCGAATATCCGCTTTGTGTACAATGCACTAGCGCCATCGCAGCATCGCTATTATGGTTGGGACGCGGCGCGCGGGGACCAGTCGATCCCCGTTTTCGCTGGCTGTGATGGCCGCTACGCCAGCCTCGTTGGGATCGCTCAGTTTGGTGGTTTCGATGGACCGTTTGTTGCGTTACTTCCTGCAGCAGTTCATTCGCCGCGGCGCGTTGACCTTCACGACCGCGAGCGGAGCCAAATTCAGCTGCGGCGACGGCACCGGTGAGCCGGTTGCAGTTCGATTCCTGACCACCGACGCCGAACGCCGGGTTCTCCTCAACCCTGAGCTTGCGCTGGGCGAAGTCTACATGGACGGAACCTTCGTCGTCGAGAATGGCTCGATTGCGGATGCGCTGGCGATCCTGATGGATCAGCCAGAAATAGTGCCGCGCTGGGCCAGACTGCAATGGTTTCTGCGGTATCTCGTCAGGCATGCCAAGCAGTTCAATCTGCGCCGCCGATCCCTTGATAACGTCGCGCATCATTACGATCTCGACGGCCGGCTCTATTCCCTCTTCCTCGATGCCGACAAGCAATACAGCTGTGGCTATTTCGAAACGCCTGACGCGACACTCGACGACGCCCAGCTTGCCAAGAAGCGCCATCTCGCCGCCAAGCTGCTGATCCGGCCCGGCGACCGCGTGCTCGACATCGGCTCCGGCTGGGGCGGCCTCGGCCTCTATCTGGCCGACATGACCGGCGCCAACCTCACCGGCGTCACGCTGTCGACCGAACAATTGCAGGCGTCGAACGCCCGCGCCGCCGAGCTGAACCTAGCGCCATCGGCCAAGTTCTTCCTCGAGGATTATCGCGACATTCCCGGCCCGTTCGAGCGCATCGTGTCGGTCGGCATGTTCGAGCATGTCGGCGTCGATTTCTACGAGACCTATTTCAGGCGCTGCGCCGAGCTGCTCACCGACGACGGCGTGATGATGCTGCATTCGATCTGCCGTTCGGAGGGACCCGACGTCACCAACCCCTGGATCACCAAATACATTTTCCCCGGCGGCTATATCCCCGCACTATCCGAGGTCACGCGCGCGATCGAGCGCGCCGGCCTGCTGGTGTGCGACATCGAAATCCTGCGGATGCATTATGCGGAAACGCTGAAAGCGTGGCGCGAACGGTTCATGGCGCGGCGGGAAGAGGCGGTGCGGCTCTACGACGAGCGCTTTGCGCGGATGTGGGAATTTTACCTGGCGTGCTCGGAAATGTCGTTCCGCAAACAGAACATGATGAACTTCCAGATCCAGCTTTCCAAGCGCCAGGGCGTTGTGCCGATGACCCGGGATTACATCGGCGACGAAGAGGCCCGGCTTCGCGGCGTCGAGCGTGGCCGGCGGCCGCGGCTGCAGATCGCAGGCGAATAGGCCTGCGATCCAGGAAGTTCTCAAGTCCTGTCAAAGTTCTAGTGACGCAGGCTGAAACCGGACACCTGGTGGACATAGGGCGCCGCAGGACGCGAAAGCTGCGCAAATACGGCGGCCACTACCGACCGGTCGCAGGGCTGGCTGCGCAGTTCCGAACGGGAAACCTGTTCCATGGTGTCGATCAGCATCGAGAGCCATAATTTCTCGCCGCCTGTCGATCGCCATTTCTGAAGCTGCTGGCCCATGGCCTATTCCTAATCTGCCCCCGTTACCAATCCTGCCGCCGGCCACCCGTTCCCTGCGACTATAATTTCAACAAAAATTAACCGAATGTGATCTGCTTCACATACGGGTTGCCCGGGCTGTCCTAAACGATCGAAATGGCCCAGAAAACCTACCCATCACAGTTCGATCCGCAGTCCGACATCGGCACCGACTACGCCCTGATCGCGACCGGCGTCGGCGCTGCCCTGGCCGCGCTGATCTACCTCCTCCTGATCTGATCAGCCGGGGGTAGCGGTTCGGAACTCGTATCGCGCCTCCAGGGGTAAGTAGTCCCCGCGCGGGATAGGGTTCAAGCTTCGAAGCAGGTTTTCTCAGAATCCGGTCAAGCGGAATGCGTCCGGGTCAGGCTTCATCCACCAAAAAATATCAGAACCGTGCATAAGAATTGAAGTGGCTTCCACTGTCGGCCGGACTGGCGCTTTAGTCGCGTCCGCTTCCGATTCCTGGAACCGCCCCAATCCCTAAAACCACCCCAATCCAAAGAACAATCCAACGATGGCCCTGACTGATTCGAACGTCCTCAAGCTCGCGCCCGATCCGGGAACTCCGGCCTATCGGAGCGCACCGCATAATATCGAGGCCGAACAGAGCCTGCTGGGCGCGATCCTGGTCAACAACGACGCGTTTTATCGGGTTTCGGACTTTCTGGAGCCGAAGCACTTTCTCGAGCCGATCCATCAGACCATCTACGAGACCGCCGGCAGCCTGATCCGGATGGGCAAGGTCGCCACCCCGGTGACGCTGAAGACCTTCGTGCCGGCCGAGACCGATCTCGGCGGCATGACGGTCGGCCAGTACCTCGCCCGGCTCGCCGCCGAAGCCACCACCATCATCAACGCCCAGGATTACGGGCGGACGATCTACGAACTGGCGCTGCGCCGCGACCTGATCCGGATCGGCGAGGACATGGTCAATGTCGCCTACGATGCGCCGGTGGATTTTGCGCCGCGGGCGCAGATCGAGGACGCCGAGCGCAGGCTGTACGAACTGGCCGAATCCGGCCGCTACGACGGCGGCTTCCAGGGCTTCGCGCAGGCGATGAAGGTCGCGCTGGATATGGCGGCGAACGCCTATCAGCGCGACGGAAAGCTGTCGGGCACGGCAACGGGGCTGCGCGACCTCGACGCCAAGATGGGCGGGTTGCAACGTTCCGACTTGATCATCGTCGCCGGCCGTCCCGGCATGGGCAAGACCGCGCTCGCCACCAATATCGCCTACAATGTGGCGAAGGCACATGAAGCCCAGGTGCAGGCCGACGGCACCATGAAATCCGTCAATGGCGGCATCGTCGGTTTCTTCTCCTGCGAAATGTCGGCCGAACAGCTCGCCACCCGTATTCTCGCCGAACAGACCGGCATCTCGTCGAGTCTGATCCGGCGTGGCGGCATCAGCCAAAGCGAATTCGACACCATTCGCGATTATACGATCGAACTTCAGCATCTCCCGCTCTTCGTCGACGAAACCGGCGGCCTCTCGATTTCGCAACTGACCGCGCGCGCGCGCCGGCTGAAGCGGCAGAAGGGCCTCGATCTGATCGTGGTCGACTACATCCAGCTGCTGCAGGGCTCTGGCAAACGCGGCAATGACAACCGGGTGCAGGAAGTCACCGAGATCACCACCAGCCTGAAAGCGCTGGCGAAGGAACTCAATATTCCGGTCATCGCCCTGTCGCAGCTGTCGCGCCAGGTCGAAAGCCGCGATGACAAGCATCCGCAATTGTCCGACCTTCGCGAGTCCGGTTCGATCGAGCAGGACGCCGACGTCGTGCTCTTCGTCTACCGCGAGGAATATTATCTGCAGAACAAGGAGCCAAAGCCCGGCACGGAAGAACATGGCAAGTGGCAGATTGAAATGGATAATGCTCACGGAAGGGCCGAAGTCATTATCGCCAAGCAGCGCCATGGGCCGACGGGCACCGTTCCATTGCAGTTCGAGGGCCAATTCACGCGGTTCAGCAATTTGGCGGACGACGGCCAATTGACGGCACAGACCTACTGACGCGGCTTCTGGCGAATCTTGCCCGGTTGAACCGCGGCAGGCCTGCGCGTAAAGTGCGGCATGAACATTATCACCGACCCGAAGCTGGCTCCGCCCGGCTCCATCCTCTCGGCTGAAGCCAACCAGGCGGCTGCGCTGGCGACCGCCACCGCTGTCCTCACCGTCGATCTCGACGCCATCATTGCCAACTGGCGCAAGCTCGAGAAGTTGGCGGTGCCGGCCGAATGCGCCGGCGTGGTCAAGGCCAACGCCTATGGCTGCGGCGCCGAACAGATCGCGCGCGCGCTCGCCGGCGCCGGCTGCAAGACGTTTTTCGTGGCAACCCTCGACGAAGCCCGCGTGGTCCGCGCGGCGGTGCCGGCGACGGCGGCGATCTATGTGCTCGACGGCTTTTTCCAGAACAGCGGCGAGGCCTACGCCAGAATCGACGCCAGGCCTGTGATCGGCGACCTCAACGAACTCGCCGAATGGGACGTGTTTTGCCGCCGCACCGGCTGGGCCGGCGGCGCCGCCATTCACATCGATACCGGCATGAACCGGCTCGGCCTGACCATCGTGGAAGCCCAGGGCATCATTCCCCGGATCAACGCCGGCGATCACGGCATCACGCTGGTTATGAGCCACCTCGCCTGCGCCGAGACCCTCAACCATCCGACCAACGCCAGGCAGCTCGCCACCTTCCGCGAGATCGCCAGCCTGTTTTCCGGCGTGCCGGCGTCGCTGTCGAATTCGTCCGGCCTGTTCCTCGGCGCCGCGTTCCAGTTCGACCTGGTGCGGCCCGGTTGCGCGCTCTACGGCGTCAATCCGACGCCGGAGGCCGACAATCCGATGCAGCCGGTGGTCGAGGTCAAGGCCCGCATCGTGCAGATCCGCAATATCGAGAAGGGCGACAGCGTCGGCTACGGCGGCACCTGGAGCGCGCGGCGACCAACCCGGCTCGCCATCGTTTCCGCCGGCTATGCCGACGGTTATTTCCGCGCCGGCAGCAGCAATGACGGCACCCGCGGCGCCGAGGTGATGGTGGCCGGCAAGCGCTGCCCGGTCGCGGGCCGCATCTCGATGGACCTGATGGCGATCGACGTCACCGACCTCGACAAGAGCGCGGTGCGGCGCGGCCACATGGTGACGCTGATCGGCGAAGGCATCACTGTCGACGAACTCGCGCACCATTTCGGCACGATCGGCTACGAAGTGCTGACCAGCCTCGGTTCGCGCTATGCCCGGATCTACAAGGGCGGCGCCGCGACCGATGACCCGACGGCCGCCGCCCCTCAACCGGCTCCCGTGATACCGGCCTGACGATTTCGTCGGGCCATGAAAGTCGCCACCTTCAACATCAACAATATCAACCGCCGCCTGCCGAACCTGCTGCGCTGGCTGCATCGGGCAAAACCCGACGCCGTCGCGCTGCAGGAATTGAAGTGCACCGACGCCGACTTTCCCATCGATGCGATCGGCAAGGCCGGCTACGGCGCGGTGTGGCGCGGTGTGGCGCGGCCAGAAAACCTGGAACGGCGTCGCCATCCTGGCGCGCAAGGCCGATCCAGTGCTGATCCGCACCGCCCTGCCCGGCGATCCCGAGGACCACGAAGCGCGTTACATCGAGGCCGCCGTCAACGGCATCGTCGTCACCAGCATCTATCTGCCGAACGGCAATCCGCAGCCGGGGCCGAAATTCGACACCAAGCTCGACTGGTTCAGGCGGCTCCGGCTGCACGCCGCGAAATTCATCAAACAGGATATTCCGGTGGTGCTGGCGGGCGACTACAACGTCGCGCCGACACCGCTCGATATCTATCCGACCCGATCCTGGGACAAGGACGCGCTGATCCAGCCGAAGAGCCGCGCCGCGTTCAAACAGCTGGTGGCGCAAGGCTGGTGCGACGCGATCCGCGAACTGCATCCGGACAAGCCGATGTTCAGTTTCTGGGATTACAAGCGCAACCGCTGGCCGCGCGATGCCGGCTTGCGACTTGACCACCTGCTGCTGAGCCCCGCGGTGGCCCCGCGTTTGCTGAAGGCCGGCGTCGATCGCAAGCTGCGCGGTGAGGAAGGCGCCAGCGACCACGCGCCGGCGTGGATTGTGCTGCGCTAGGCGCCTCGTGTTCTGATTTTCACTGATTTTCTTGTTGGGTGGCCCCGCAGAGCCTTTTCGGTTCTAATGAATCAGTCAGCCCACGATTTTTTCAAGGAGAGAACCACGCCATGGCTATCTATGAGCTGCGCACCTACACCCTCTACGTCGGCAAGATGTCCGAAGCCGTGAAGCTGTACCAGGAGATCGGATTCCCGGCGATGGTGAAGGGCGAGCACGACAAGAAGCTGATCGGCTACTTTCAAAGCGACGTCGGCACCATCAACCAGATCGTTCATCTCTGGAAATTCGACGACGACGCCGATCGCCGCGAATCCTGGAAATTACTGTTCGCCAATCCTGACTTCATGAACTTCGCCGGCAAATTCCGCCCGATAGTCATGACGCAGGAGGTAAAACTCCTGCTTGCGGCGCCGTGGGGTCCGCATCCGTAGACGCCGTAGCCCGGATGGAGCTAGCGGTCGCGCGAATGCGCGCCCGATGGCGCAATCCGGGGTCGCGATACGGATGAGCCAATCCCGGATTGCGCTGCGCTCCATCCGGACTACGCTTGGGCCGCATGGTTCGATATGCGGCGAAGACGCCGCTCCTCGTCGCGGAGCCACCCCTTGACTTTCCTCTTCGTCCTCGTGGTCGGGCTCGCCGCCGGCACCATCTCCGGCATCGTCGGCACGGGGTCGTCGATCATGCTGATGCCGGTGCTGGCCTATCAATACGGCCCGCAGCAAGCGGTGCCGATCATGGCGGTCGCCGCCGTGATGGCCAATTTTTCCCGCATCATGGCCTGGTGGCGCGAGGTCGACTGGCGCGCCTGCGCCGCCTACTCCGTGACCGGCATACCGGCCGCAGCACTCGGCGCGCGCACGCTGCTGGTGCTGCCGCCGCACGCGGTTGATATTTCGATCGGGCTGTTCCTGATCGCGATGGTGCCGGTGCGGCACTGGCTCGCCCGCTACCAGCTGAAAGTGTCGCTCTGGCACCTCGCCATCGGCGGCGCCGTGATCGGCTACATCACCGGCATCGTGGTGTCGACCGGGCCGCTGAGCGTGCCGCTGTTTCTGTTCCATGGGCTGACAAAAGGCGCGTTCCTCGCCACCGAAGCCGCAAGTTCGCTCGGATTGTATGTCAGCAAATCCCTCACCTTCCAGCAGTTCGGCGCGCTGACCGGCGATGTCGCGCTGAAGGGCCTGATCGCCGGTTCGTCGCTGATGGCGGGCGCCTTCATCGCCAGGCGCTTTGTATTGCGGCTCGAGCCGGACGTGTTTCGGCTGGTGATGGATGGTATCATGCTGGTGGCCGGGGGTGCGATGTTGTTCAACGCGTTCATCGAGGCATGATCCCGATGCGAAATCAGGAGTGAGTGGTTTGAGCGTATTGGCGGATACCAGCGACATTCCCGATTCCCGCGGCGCGCCGGTTGAACGAACCGAGGCTCAGGCCACGCTGAGATTCGCGGAGGCGGCCCTTGCCGACAGCAAGCGTGAGGGCCTGCTGCTGGCGGTCCGCGCGCGCTGGGTGGCGCTGGCGGTGACCGCCGTCACCCTGCCGATCATCAATCCGAACTGGGAAGTGACCTACTACGTCGTGATGCTCGGCTTGTTCGCGTTGAACGGCTGGGCCCAGCTCAAGGTCGGCAAGACCGCCGGCCGGTCGGGCGCGGAGCTGTTTCTGATATTTTGCGATCTGGCGCTGCTGACCTTCCTCAGCGTCGTGCCCAATCCCTGGAGCGCGGTCGATTGGCCGCTGGCCATGCAGTTCCGGTTCGACAGCTTCATCTACTTCTTCATTTTCCTGGCCACCGCGACGATGGCCTATTCGTGGCGCACCGTGGTGGCGATGGGCTTCTGGACATCGGCGCTGTGGGTGGCTGCCGTCACCTGGGTTTACCTGCAGCC
This sequence comes from Bradyrhizobium sp., assembly GCF_030646015.1. Lineage (GTDB taxonomy): Bacteria > Pseudomonadota > Alphaproteobacteria > Rhizobiales > Xanthobacteraceae > Bradyrhizobium. The sequence continues at coordinate 7,141 of NZ_JAUSLT010000159.1, read as the reverse complement.
CGAAACCCATGCCGCGCTGTCCGAGCGCGTGCGCGCCGCCACGGGCGCCGATATCAGGCTGTTCGAGATCATCGACCCCTCGGCGATCGGATTCGGCGGGCGGTTTCAGCAAATCGTCGTTTTCCTGCTCGTCGCCATGATCCTGGCATTGGCGGCGCGCCGTTCCAATGCGCTGCTGGTCAGCCATGCCGGGATCGAACGCGAACGCACCAACCTCGCGCGCTACTTTTCGCCTAACGTCGTCGCCGAGCTTTCGAAGAACGACGATCCGCTGAAACAGGTTCGAACCCAGGATGTCGCGGTGCTGTTCGCCGATATCGTCGGCTTTACCGCCTATTCCGACGGCCGCAGCCCGACCGAGGTGATCGGCACGCTGCGGCGCTTCCACGAGCGGATGGAGCGCGAGGTTTTCCGCCATGACGGCACGCTGGACAAATACCTCGGCGACAGACTGATGGCGACATTCGGCACGCCCTTCACCGGGGAGTGCGACGCCGGCAACGCGCTGCGTTGCGCGCAGGCCATGATCGGCTCGATGGACGAATTGAATCTCGAACGAAAGCATCGTGGCGAGCCGCCGATCCAGCTCAGCCTCGGCCTGCATTACGGCCCGGTCGTGCTGGGCGACATCGGATTGAACCGGCTCGAATTCGCCGTGATCGGCACCACGGTCAACGCGGCGAGCCGGCTGGAATCGCTCACCCGCGAATTCGGCTGCGCGATGGTGGCCAGCCACGATCTGGTGCAGCGGGCGCGCGTGGAGGGCAAATGCGCGAACACCGATTTCATGCACCTCGTCGAGAAGCCGGCCTGCGCCGTCCGCGGCATCGAGCAGCCCGTCGCGATCTGGACGCGCGCAAATAACGCATAGGCCTGACACGCAGGTTCTGGCAAGTTCGGCTGGCAATCCCCATATCGGGCTTGCTGCCGAGCCGCGGGGCGGGGCGGAACCTGTGGGATCAAGCGGTTTACAGCGATCCCGTTCAAGAAGGCGCAAGCGTGCTCTACCTGGAACTCGGGATCGTTGCGGTCCTGATCGTCGTCAATGGCCTGCTCTCGATGTCGGAGCTGGCCATCGTTTCCTCGCGGCCGGCGCGGCTGGCCGGACTAGTCGCCAAGGGCGTTCCCGGTTCTCGCCGCGCGCTCGCGCTGGCCTCCGATCCCGGCAAGTTTCTCTCCACCGTGCAGATCGGCATCACCCTGATCGGCGTGCTCTCGGGCGCCCTGTCCGGCGCGACGCTGGGGTTGCGTCTCGCCACGTGGCTGACAGAAGTCGGGCTGTCGAAGGGACTCGCGGATGCGATCGGCGTCGGTGTCGTCGTCAGCGCGATCACCTATTTTTCGCTGATCGTCGGCGAACTGGTGCCGAAGCAGATCGCGCTGCGCGATCCCGAGGCGGTGGCCGTCAGGGTAGCGCCGGCGATGACGCTGCTGGCAACGGTTTCGCTGCCGCTGGTGTGGTTGCTCGATCGCTCGGGCAAGGCGCTGCTTTGGCTGCTCGGTCAGCGGGGCGAAGCGGAAGAGAGGGTCAGCGAGGAGGAAATTCGAACTCTCGTCGTTGAGGCCGAGAATGCCGGCGTGCTGGAGCCCGGCGAAAAGGAAATGATCGCGGGCGTGATGCGGCTCGGCGACCTGCCGGTCGGCGCGGTGATGACGCCGCGGCATGAAGTCAGCATGATCGACGTCAGCGATCCGATGGCCGGGGTGGCGACGACCATCGCAGGCAGCACGCATTCCCACTTCCCGGTATTCGACGGCGACCGCGACCACGTGCTCGGGATCGTCAACGCCAAGGATATGCTCGACGCCTGTCTGTCGGGACAGACCCCGGACATCAGCCGGTTGATCCGCCAGGCACCCATCATTCCCGAAACCGTCGATGCGCGGGATGTCGTCGCGATCCTGCGTGACTCGCCGGTCCACATGGGTCTCATTCACGACGAATACGGCACCTTCCAGGGCGTCGTGACCCGCGCGGATATTCTGGAGGCGATCGTCGGCTCGTTCCACACTGAAGAAGGCGCGCCGGAGTCCGCCTTCGTGAAACGCGACGACGGCTCCTATCTGATCTCGGGCTGGATGCCGGCGCTCTGGTTTGCCGATCTGCTCGGCATCGCGCTGCCGGCTTCGCGGCCCTATCAGACCTCCGCCGGCTTCCTGCTGCAGGCGTTCGGCACCATTCCCGGCGTCGGCGACAAGATCGAGGCCGGCGGCTGGCGGTTCGAGATTGTCGATCTCGACGGCAGGCGTATCGACAAGGTGCTCGCGACCCGGTTGGATGCCGCCTAAACGGCAGCCGGGCTATGATCGCGCCGCCGTAGGCCGAGGGCTGCATCTTGTCAGCGCGATCTGTGGAAGCTAAGAAGTTGCAGAAGCACGTCCTGACAACTCCACCGCAGGAATGTCTGGCGGACCATCGGAACCGTCCTGTTCTGAGATTGCAAAGGCGCGTTGATGCCAATCGATCATGAGTTCGGCGACCAGCACACCGAGCTCAAGCTATCGATCGTCGAAAAATACCTAAAATTCTTCACCACCGCGCTTAGGGGTAAATTCGACGAACTTTGGTACATAGACGCCTTCGCCGGGACTGGTTCTCGCACCGTGCGCCATGAAGAACGAGCGGCCGGTCTCCTGGACGCAGGTGAGCCGGAAAGAATCGAACAACGACGCGGGTCAGCGAGAATCGCAGTCGATGTAAAGCCTCCCTTTGATTTTATTGTTTTCATCGAGAGCAAGCCTTCATACGTTGAAGCGCTTCAGGAATTGGCTGCGAACCATCTCAATCGAAGAATTGTGGTGATCAAGAACGACGCCAACGATGCCCTGAAATCGCTCATCGCCGCCAATAGTTGGCGATCTACCAGAGCCGTCCTCTTTCTTGATCCCTACGGGATGCAACTGGAATGGTCCACGTTAGAGAAGGTTGCCGCGACCAAGGCAATTGACGTTTGGTTTCTGTTTTCTTTGGCAGGCCTTTATCGACAGGCCACGCGGGAACTATCTAACATCGACGAGCACAAGCGCGCCGCCCTTACCCGAATGTTTGGATCCGATGCTTGGGAGCAAGAGCTCTATCCTAAGACAATGCGAGAGGACTTGTTTGACGGAATCTCCGAAGAGCCGCGACGCCGTTCGGCAGACGTAGCCGGCCTGGAAGCCTATGCACGGTCTCGACTGGAGACAATTTTCGCTACGGTGCTTAAGCCGTTACCTCTGCCTTTGCATAAGAAACCACAACGATTCTCACTATTTCTGTGCATATCGAACGATGATCCGAAGGCGATAGGCTTGGCGACGAAGATCGGCAATCACATACTCAAGGCAGGGAGTTCATCATAGGTGCGACCGCGCAGCAGGCGACCAGCCGCCTTCTTGTTCTTGCCGCCCCACTGCTTGAAGAAGAATGCCGTCCCTGATCGGCGACACATCGCCTCAATCTCGTCGACCCACTCTGGCTTCATCTCGCGGGCACGCGGGCCGCTCTCACCGCCGACAATCGCCCAATCGATGCTGGTCAGATCGCCCTGAGCCACCGATCCGATCAGCGGCTCCAGCGAAACGAACCTGATCGCAGCCGGCACCCGCCGAATTGCATTCAACCGATACAGAACGCGATCGTCTTCAACGCTGGCGCCAAGCCAGACGTTCGACAGAATTTTGAATGGAGGCTTGGCGAGAACCTCGGCCATGCGCTCAGGGCGCTTCGTGAGGATTTGATAGGTATGCCGAGGCGTGTCCTTCATCACGTCCCAAACCCGAGCGATGAATTCAATCGGTACATCATCATGAAAAAGGTCGGACATCGAGTTGACGAAAACCTTGCGTGGCTTGGACCAAGCGCGCGGGACATCGAGCGATTTCTCGTCCACTCGAATTTTGCCCGTCCAGACAGCCCGCCCACCGCTTTTGCGGGTGAGGCCGCGGTACTTTTCGGTGCCCATTGCCTCAAGCCGAGCCGCCATCCGCATGGCATAGCAATTTGTGCAGCCTGCGGTGAGCACGGTGCAGCCGGCCACTGGATTCCAAGTTGCGTCAGTCCATTCAATCGATGTTTCGGCCATGGAATTCCCTCAAGTGCCGATAAAATCTCAGGAAAGTGGTTAGATTTGGTTACGCGCCTTTCCTCCCGGAAGGTGCCTTCATCAACAGCGACAAGCGAGTTTTCTGTCGCGAACCAATTCTTAATAGGTTATAGAACAAAATAAGAACACCCGAATCCGGCGCACCTCACCCCATGGCCAAGAACACCCTTTCCTTCGTCTGCCAGAACTGCGGCGCGGCGTTCAATCGCTGGCAGGGCAAGTGCGAGTCCTGCGGCGAGTGGAACACGCTGGCGGAGGAGGATACCACCGGGGCCACCTCGATGCCGGTTTCGATCCGCTCGAAACGCCGGGGCCGGCTGTTCCAGCTGGAAACCATCACCGGCAAGAGCCAAGAGGCCCCTCGCCTGTCTTCCGGGATGGGCGAACTCGACCGGGTCACCGGCGGCGGTTTTGTGCGCGGCTCGGTGCTGCTGGTCGGCGGCGATCCCGGTATCGGCAAATCGACGCTGCTGACGCAGGCGACGTCCCTGATGGCGCGGGCCGGCCATCGGGTAGTCTACATTTCGGGCGAAGAAGCGGTGGCGCAGGTGCGGTTGCGCGCCGAGCGGCTGGGCCTGGCCGATGCGCCGGTGCAGCTGGCCGCGGAAACCTCGGTCGAGGATATCGTCTCCACGCTGTCCGAGGGCACGGTGCCGCGGCTGATCGTGATCGATTCGATCCAGACCATGTGGACCGACACCGTGGAATCCGCGCCGGGCACGGTGACCCAGGTGCGCGCCTCGGCGCAGGCGCTGATAAGGTTCGCCAAGAAATCCGGCGCCACCATCATCCTGGTCGGCCACGTCACAAAGGACGGCCAGATCGCCGGCCCCCGCGTGGTCGAGCACATGGTTGACGCGGTGCTGTCGTTCGAGGGCGAAGGCTCGCAGCAATTCCGGATTCTTCGCGCGGCGAAGAACCGGTTCGGGCCGACCGACGAGATCGGCGTGTTCGAGATGACCGGCCTCGGCCTGCGCGAGGTCTCCAATCCGTCCGAGCTGTTCCTGTCCGAGCGCGATCTGGGCAGTCCGGGCACGGCGGTATTTGCGGGAATCGAAGGCACCCGTCCGGTGCTGGTGGAATTGCAGGCGCTGGTGGCGCCGACCACGCTGGGCACGCCGCGGCGGGCCGTGGTGGGCTGGGATCCGAGCCGGCTGTCGATGGTGCTGGCGGTGCTGGAGGCCCATTGCGGGGTAAAACTGTCCGGCTACGACGTCTATCTGAATGTCGCGGGGGGATTGCGGATCCAGGAGCCGGCCGCGGACCTCGCCGCCGCCGCCGCTCTGGTGTCGTCGCTGGTCAATGCGCCGCTGCCGACCGATGCGGTCTATTTCGGCGAGGTTTCGCTGTCGGGCGCGGTGCGGCCGGTGGCGCAGACCTCGGCCCGGCTCAAGGAGGCCGCCAAACTCGGGTTCGGCCGGGCCGTGCTGCCCGAATCGGCGCGCGGCGACGTCGGCGGCGATGCCGGGCTGGTGCTCAATACCGTCGGCGGATTGACCAGCCTGGTGGCGGATATCGCCGCCCGCGGCACGCCCAGAAGCAATCAGGAACGAAATCGTGAGGGCCGGGAGAGTACGGCAGTGGAGAAAAATGCCACACCGGCGAGATTCCGGCGTCAGGAGGGCTAGTCGGGCGTGACGTCACCTGCCCCCGCCGCTATACAACCCGCGCACGGGGTGGGAATAGCGATTTCCGGCCTTGCGGGGCGCCCGGTATGACCGTCACTTAGGGTGGCACCGACGTTGCCGATTCGCAGTTTTGACTTACGAGCGGACCTGACCAGCCGATGCCGATAACGATACTCGATCTCATCCTGCTCGCGGTGATGCTGATCTCCGGCCTGCTCGCGCTGGTGCGCGGTTTCATGCGGGAGATTCTCTCGATCGCGGCATGGGGCGCCGCGGCGCTGGTCACGCTCTATGCATTCGGCAAGCTGCTGCCGACCGCGAAAACCTATATCCAGAACGAGACCATCGCCCAGGTCGTCGTGGTCGCCGGCGTGTTCGTCGGCACCCTGATCGTCGTTTCCATCGTCACGGTACGAATCTCCGACATGATCCTGGATTCCCGGATCGGGGCGCTGGATCGCACCCTCGGATTCCTGTTCGGGCTGGCGCGGGGGCTTTTGATCCTGGTCGTCGCCTATCAGTTCTTCATCTGGCTGGTTCCGGACAAGCAGCGGCCGGACTGGGTCACCGCGGCGAAGTCCCGGACCGTGCTGGATGGAACCGGCCAATGGCTGATGTCGCTCTTGCCGGATGACCCCGAGAACACCATCTTGAAGAGATTCAAGAAGAATAAACCAGACGATGAGCAGACTGACGCGGAGCCGGCGACGCCGGCCCCGGCCGACGGCTATAGCAAGGCTGCCCGCGACGGCTTGAAAAAGCAGATCGACAAAGTCGGGCGTTGATACCAGGCCAACAGAGAGGCGCGATGGACGAGATGAAAAACCCTTCCGATCCCGCCCACCATCTTGACCTGAACCCCACCGCGATCGAGAAGCTCGACGCTGCGGCGATCGAGCTGCAGGACGATCTGGAAGGCGACACGCTACGCGAGGAATGCGGCGTGTTCGGCATCTTCGGCCACCCGGAAGCCGCCGCCATCACCGCGCTCGGGCTGCACGCCTTGCAGCATCGCGGCCAGGAAGCCGCCGGCATCGTCTCCTTCGACGGCTCCCGCTTTCACTCGGAGCGACGGCTCGGCCTGGTCGGCGACACCTTCTCCCGCCGCGAGGTGATCGAGCGCCTCCCCGGCAGCCTCGCCGTCGGCCATGTGCGCTACTCCACGACCGGCGCCACCATCCTGCGCAACGTGCAGCCGCTGTTCGCCGAGCTCAATGCCGGCGGTTTCGCGGTCGGCCACAACGGCAACCTCACCAACGGGCTGACCCTGCGCCGCGAGCTGGTGCGCAACGGCGCCATGATGCAATCCACCACCGACACCGAAGTGATCCTGCACCTGGTGGCGCAGTCGAAGCGCGCCCGCTTCATCGACCGCTTCATCGAGAGCTTGCGCGCGATCGAGGGCGCCTATTCGCTGGTGTCGATGAC
>NZ_JAUSLT010000157.1 GCF_030646015.1 Bradyrhizobium sp. | reverse complement strand
AGTCCCACCAGAAGCTGCGCGTAGAGAGCCTGCATCGATCGATCTTTCGAAACTCAATCTTCGGTAAACGGACGGAAACCCGCCGGCGCCAGGCGCCGGCGGGCCGCCCTTGTTACTTCTTTACCAGCGGACATTCACTTTCCGAAAGCGGCCGGAAAGCCTTGTCTCCGGGGGTGGTTCCGATCAGCTTGTAATAATCCCAGGGGCCTTTGGAATCCGCGGGCTTCTTGACCTCGAACAGATAGGCCGGGTGAATCTTGCGGCCGTCGACGCGGATCGTGCCCTTGCCGAACAGGGGATCGTCGGTCGGCATCGACTTCATCTTCTCGACGACCTTGATACCGTCATGCGGATTGCCACCCATCGCCTCGAGCGCCTTGAAATAATGGATCAGGCCCGAGTAGACACCGGCCTGAATCATCGACGGCTGCGCCTTGTTCTTCATGCGCTCGGAAAAGCGCTTGGAAAACGCCCGGGTCCCGTCATTCAGGTCCCAGTAGAACGTTTCCGTGAAGTTCAGACCTTGCGCCACTTTGAGACCGAGCGAGTGAACGTCGTTGATGAACAGCAGCAGGCCGGCGAGTTTCTGGCCGCCGGCGACGATGCCGAATTCCGACGCCTGCTTGATCGTATTGGTGGTGTCGCCGCCGGCATTGGCCATGCCGACGATCTTGGCCTTCGATGCCTGCGCCTGCAGCAGGAACGACGAGAAATCCGCGGTGTTCAGCGGGTGCCTGACGGTGCCGATCACCTTGCCGCCGGACTTCAGCACGACCGCGGCGGTGTCGCGCTCCAGCGCGTGACCGAAGGCGTAGTCCGCGGTCAGGAAGTACCAGGTGTCGCCGCCGGCCTTCACCAGCGCCTGGCCGGTGCTGTTGGCGAGCATGTAGGTATCATAGACCCAGTGAATCGTGTTCGGCGAACATTGCGTATTGGTCAGATCCGACGTTGCTGCGCCGGTATTGATCATGACTCCGTTTTTCTCCTTGACGAGATTGTTGACTGCCAGCGCCACGCCGGAGTTCAGCACGTCCACGAAGATATCTACCTTGTCGACGTCGATCCACTGCCTCGCGGTGTTAACGGCAATGTCGGGCTTGTTCTGATGGTCGGCGGAAATCACGTCGATCTTCCAGCCCTTGGCGGCAAGTCCGGAATCCTCAACCGCCATCTGGGCCGCGAGCGTAGAGCCCGCGCCGCCGAGGTCGGAGTAAAGACCCGAATTGTCGGTCAGTACGCCGATCTTGACGGTTTTATCCTGCGCAAGGGCGGCGGTGCTTGCGCCAAATGCCAGTGCGGTACCAAGCAATAATGCCGAGATTCTGTTTTTCATCTGTATCTCCGTGGCTGTGCTCGACGACGTCGTTCAGACGCCGAGATAGGTGTGAAGCTTGTCCATATTGGCTTGCAGATCCGAGTTCTTAAAACCGTCGATCACCTTGCCGTGCTCGACGATGTAGTAGCGGTCCGCGACGGTCGCCGCGAACCGGAAGTTCTGTTCGACCAGGAGGATCGTAAAACCCTCTTTCTTGAGGCGCGCGATGGTGTGGCCGATCTGCTGGATGATGACCGGGGCCAGCCCCTCGGTCGGCTCGTCCAGCATCAGGAACCGGGCGCCGGTGCGCAGGATCCGGGCGATCGCCAGCATCTGCTGCTCGCCGCCCGACAGCTTGGTGCCCTGGCTGTCGAGCCTTTCCTTTAGATTCGGAAACCGGTCGAAGATCTGGTCCAGCGACAGCCCGCCCGGGCGCACCACCGGCGGCAACAGCAGGTTTTCGCGCACGTCGAGGCTGGCGAAAATCCCGCGTTCCTCGGGACAGAAGGCGACGCCCATGCGCGCGATCTTGTCCGACGAGGTTCGCGTGATGTCCTGATCGCCGAAACGAATCGAGCCGGTGCGCTTGCCGATGATTCCCATCACCGATTTCAGCGTGGTGGTCTTGCCCGCGCCGTTGCGTCCGAGCAGCGTGACTACCTCGCCGGCATTCACGTTGAAATTGATCCCGTGAAGGATATGGGACTCGCCGTACCAGGCTTCGAGATCCTGCACCGTCAGCACCGGGGTCGCGGCGGCGTCAGCCATCTTCGAATCAGCCATGACCCGCCCCCAGATACGCTTCCTTGACGCGCTCGTCCTTGGTCAGTTCGGCGTAATTGCCTTCCGCCAGCACCTGTCCGCGCGTCAGCACCGTGATGATGTCGGAAAGATTGGCCACGACGCTGAGATTATGTTCGACCATCAGGATGGTGTATTTCGCCGAGATCCGCTTGATCAACGCGGCGATCTTGTCGATGTCCTCGTGTCCCATGCCGGCCATCGGCTCGTCGAGCAGCATCATTTCCGGATCGAGCGCCAGCGTCGTCGCAATCTCCAGCGCGCGCTTGCGCCCGTAGGGCATTTCGACCGCAGGCGTGTTGGCAAACTCGCTGAGGCCGACATCGTCGAGCAGTTCATGGGCGCGGCCGTTGAAGCGGTCCAGCACCGTCTTGGAGCGCCAGAAATCGAAGGAGTGCCCGTGTTGGCGTTGCAGCGCGACCCTGACATTCTCCAGCGCGGTGAGGTGCGGGAACACCGCTGAAATCTGGAACGAGCGCACCAGGCCGAGGCGCGCCACGTCGGCCGGCGCCATCGCCGTAATGTCCTGCCCCTTATAGAGGATCCGGCCCGCCGAAGGCTTCAGGAACTTGGTCAGCAGGTTGAAGCACGTCGTCTTGCCGGCCCCGTTAGGACCGATCAAGGCATGTATGCTGCCACGGCGAACCCTTAGATCGACATCGCGGACAGCAAAGAACCCCGCGAATTCCTTGCTCAATCCGTGGGTTTCGAGAATGAACTCAGTCACCGGCTCTTCCTGACGTTACCTTGCGACCGATTGAAGGCGACGATCGCCTGCCTAAGCGGCGCTTATGACGACGTACCATAGGTGTCACACTCACGGAGCGCGCCGACGTCGGTCGTCCGGGTCATTGCCGATACGCATCCGCAACTCCAGCACGGCCTCCGGATTTACCAAAGCGCTCTGATCGCCCGGCTCTTGGCCCGCGCACACGGCGCGGATCACGCGGCGCATGATCTTCATGTTGCGCGTGCGCGGCAGATCCGACACAAAGATGACGCGGCTCGGCCGGAACGGTGTGCCCAGCCCTTGGGTGACCGCGCGCTCGAGTTTGTCGCGCAATGCGTCGGCGTCACTCGCGCCAGGCTTGGGCACACAGACGAGGACCAGCGCCGAGCCCTTGATCGGGTCGGGCACGGCGACGGCCGCCGCGTCGGCGATCTGCCCGGTGGCCAGTGCCAGCGCCTCGATTTCGTCCGGACCGGTACGTTTGCCGGCAATCTTCATTGTATCGTCGGAACGGCCGTGGATATACCACTGGCCGTCAGCGTCCCGGCTGGCGAAGTCGCCGTGATGCCAGATGTCCGGCCAAGTGCTCCAGTAGGTCTGCAGATAGCGTGCTTCATCGCGCCATAGCCCGCGCGTCAGGCCGATACTCGGACGCCGCATCACCAACTCGCCCACGGCGCCAGGCGCCGTGCTGGTGCCTTTCTCGTCGACGATATCTGCGCCTGTGCCCGGCAGCGCGCAGTTGAATCCGCAGCACTTGAGCGGCAGCAGCACAGTCGTGCCGATGATGCTGATCATCTCGGTGCCGCCCGAGAAATTGAGAATGGGCAGTCGCCCGCCGCCGGCCTGCTGGAAGAACCACCACCACGCTTCAGGCGTCCACGCTTCGCCGGCGGAAATCAGCATCCGCAGTTTGGAAAGATCGTGTGTGGCGGCCGGCGCGCTGCCCTGCGCCATGAAGCCGCGAACCGTCGTCGGAGCCACGCCGAGATAGGTGACGCGTTGTCGTTCGATGATGCGCCACATCCTGTCGGGGTCGGGATAGTTTGGCGCCCCTTCCACCAGCACGAGCGTGGCGCCGACGAGCGGCGTACCAAAAACGATCAATGGACCGATGATCCAACCCATGTCGCTCATCCAGAACACACGGTCGGACGGCTTGCAGTCCAGCAGCAGCCACAAGTCGAGAACCAGCTTCGCGGTGAAGCCGATATGCGAGTGCACGACGCCCTTCGGCTGGCCTGTGGTGCCCGAAGTGAAGACCAGCAGATACGGCGCCTCGGCGTCCATCTCCTGGGTGGGAGCAGTGTCGGGCTGCGTCGCACACAGCTCGTCCCACCAATGGTCGCGCCCCGAACGCCAGTTTACCGGCGCGCCGGTGTGGCGCAGCACGATCACATGCTCAACAGCCGGCGACAGAGCGGCCGCTTCGTCCACAACTGCAAAGGCGTTCACCACTTTGCCGCGGCGCAGGCTGGCGTCGATTGTGACGATGGCCTTCGCGCCGCCGGTGGCCAGACGCGACGCCACAGCGTCGGCTCCGAAGCCGGAAAACAGCGGCATCACCACGGCGCCGATTTTGGCTACAGCAAGCATCGCGACCATGGCCTCGGGCACGTTGGGCAGGTAGATCGCCACGACGTCGCCAGGCCCGAGCCCCAGCCCGCGCAGCCCGCCGGCGAGGCGGCAAACCTCGCGATCGATCTCGCGGTAGGTGAGTGTCCGGCGCGCGCCATCCTCGCCTTCCCAGTCGAGCAGTGGCTTGTCGTAGGTCGGAGTGCCGCGCCAGCGGTCCAGCACGTTGAGCACGACGTTGGTTGTCCCGCCCACGCACCAGCTCGCCCAGGCAGGACCGCGGGTCTCGTCCACCACCGCGCTGTACGGCCGATAGAACCGAAAGCCAAAGTGGTCGAGCAGCGCGCGGTGAAAACGTTCGGGGTCTTCGTCGCCGCAACGAACCATCGCTTCCCAGCTGTCGACGCCCAGCACATGCATGAAGGCGGCGGCGTTGGACGCCTGCGACAGCGCGGCGTTCGGCTGCCAGGCGAAGGCGCTGGTCCTGTCCATGGGAAGGTTCCTCGCTCCCGCTCAGCGCGACATCATCTGGCGTATCGCGGCCTCGATCCGCGCCCGGCCGGGCAGGACTTCATCCTGCAGGCACGGCGCGAAGGGCACGGGCACGTTCGGATTGCCCAGCCGCCGCGGGGCGGCTTTCAGCGCTTCGAATGCGCGCTCGGCGACCGTTGCGATCACTTCAGCCTGAATGCCGAAGTTCAGATAGGCTTCGTCGACGACCAGAAGCCGCCCGGTCTTGCGCACCGAGGCGACCAGCGTGTCGACGTCGAAGGGGACGAGCGTGCGGGGGTCGATCACCTCGACCGATACGCCCTCGGCGGCCAGCGCCTCTGCTGCGGCGAGCGCGTGGTGGACCATCGTGAGCGTGGCGACAACGGTAATGTCGACGCCCTCGCGCCGCACGGCGGCCTTGCCGAATTCCGCCACATGGTCGGCGTCGCGGAATTCCGCGGGAACCGGCCAGCGCGTACGGTAGAGCTGCTTGTGCTCGAAAAACAATACCGGGTTGTTGTCGCGGATGGCGGCCTTCATCATCGCCTTGGCGTCCATCGAGGTCGAGGGCAGCAAAACCTTGATCCCTGGCACGTGCGCGAACCACGAATACAGCGACTGCGAATGCTGCGAGCCGGCGCCTTGTCCGCCGCCGCACGGCAGGCGAATGACCAGCGGAACGCTGACCTGCCCACCGGTGAGATAGCGCAGCATGGCGGCCTGATGCGTGAGCTGGTCGATGGCGACCGACATGAAGTCGCCAAACTGGAATTCGACGATCGGCCGCATGCCGCCCATGGCGGCGCCAACCGCGGCTCCGACCACCGCCACTTCCGCGCACGGCGCATCGCGAATGCGCTCGCGGCCAAACTCCTTGGCGAGGCCGGTCGTCACGCCAAAGGGCGAGGCAAGCGCGATATCCTCACCCATCTGGAACACCAGCGGATCGCGCCGCATCTCCTCCCGCATCGCTTCGTTGATAGCGCCGCGGAAACTCGGCCAATCCTTCTCCTCTGGCTTGACGGGGCCGCCGGGGCGAAACAGTCGATTGTCAAACATGGTGATCTCCGCTCGAACAGTTCAGGCCCAGAGGTCTTCATAGGCTTCGTGGATTGCGGGGTAGGGTTGAGTGCGTGCGTGGGCGACCGCGCCGGCAACTTCTGCCTCGATCTCGCGGTTCATGCGCGCCCTTTCGTCTGCCGAGAGAATGCGCTCACGCTCGAGCCGTTCGCCGAACAGAAAGATCGGGCAATGCTTCCAAGCCGACTCCAGTTCTTCCCTGGAGCGATAGGGTTGCGTATCGTGAATGAGATGGCCGGTCAGGCGCTCGCACTGCGCCTCGATGAAGGTTGCGCCGCCGCCGGCACGCGCCCGCGCCACCGCCTCGGCGACGGCGGCCTGAACGGCGAGAGGATCGGTCCCGTCCACGACCACCCCGGGCAGGCCGTATCCGGCGGCGCGCGCGGCGATCGACGGGCCCTTCAGGGCGTCGGTATCGCGCTGGGTGATGCAGTAGCGATTGTTCTCGCACAGCAGAATGAGCGGCAACGTCCACATGGCGGCGAGCGCCGCCGCTTCGTGCACCGCGCCTTCGTTGCTGGCGCCGTCGCCAAAGAAGGCGAGACTGACCCGGTCGGTGCCGCGCATCTTCTGCGCCAGCGCCATGCCGCCGGCGATCGGGACCTGTGCCGGTACGATGCCGCCCATGCCGACGACGCCGCGAGTCATATCCGTGACGTGATACGACTTGCCCTTGTTGTATCCGGTGCGCCGACAGTACAGTTCGGCGAGGATGCGTTTGGGATCCAATCCGCGCGCCACCTGCGCCGCCTGTCCGCGATGGGTCGTGAAGACGAAGTCTCCGTCGCCCAGCGCCGCGCAGGCACCTGCGGCAATGGCTTCCTGACCGGTGGATAGCGAGGGAGGAATGCCGGAGATCTCCTCCGTCAGATAGGCGTCGCCCCAGGCTTTCTCGACGGCGCGGATCAGCAGCATGGCGCGCATCAATTCGCGCCTGGCAGCAGCATCCGGTTTGGCTTGGACTGTCGTCACGGGCAGGCTCCTGGGCATGTGGCTCGATGGAATCACGATAGTTTCGGCCGGGTGCGGATTTCGGACGGCTCGCCCGTCGTTCCCCTGTCGAGGCCAACGGCTCGCAGCACGGCGCTTGCCGCTCCCTCGCCGAACAAGGCCGGCCCGCGCGCGAGCAGGCCGCCGTCCACGACAATGGTTTCGCCGGTGATGAAACCCGCATCGTCACTGGCGAGAAAGGCAACGACGCCGGCGATGTCCGACGCGGTGCCGGGCACCGGCCAGGGCTGGCGTTGCAGGATCGTTCGTTCACCCTGGTCGGGCTTGCCGCGATGAAACAGTTCGGTCATCACCGGACCCGGCGCGACCGCGTTGACGCGGATGCGATGCGGCGCCAGTTCCACGGCCACGCTGCGCGTAAGATTGATGATGGCAGCCTTGGCAGCCGAGTAGGCGTGCGCGCCGGATCCGGCGGCATATCCGGCGACCGACGCCGTGGAGACGATGCATCCCCCGCGACCCTGCGCCTGCAGGATCCGCGCGCCGTGCTTCATGCCGAGAAAGACGCCGCGCAGCAGCACGGCAAGCGTGAAGTCCCAGTCCTCCACCCGCGTTTCCGCGATCGGTCCGTAGACGCCGCCAATACCCGCATTGTTGAACACGAAGTCGAGCCGGCCGAACTCCGCCAGCGCGGCATCGAACATGGCTTCGACGGCGCTCTCCTCGGCGACGTCAATGCGGAGGAAGCGGATGTTATCGCCGTATCCTGCGTCGGCAGCCGCGGCCAGGACGCGTCCGGCATTGGCTTCGTTTATGTCTCCAATCATGACCTTGGCGCCTTCGCTCAGGAAGCGCAACGCCGTATCCGCGCCGATGCCGTTGGCGCCGCCGGTGATCACCGCCACCCGGTCAATGAGCCTCATGCGGACCCCCGGCGGCAGGCAACCCTACCAAACGCGCGTAATCGGAAGGGATGTCTTCGCGCCGCTTGTAGATGTGCAGCGTGCAGCCGCCATCCTCGCTTGCGGGATTCTCGAACACCCATTGCGCCCGACCGAACCAGCGCAGCGTGGCGGCGCCGTTCCAGATGGCGCAGTGCGTGCAGTACACCGGCATGCGCGCCTCGCCGAACGTCAGCGGATCGGGCCCTTCGACGAACGGCAGCGACTGCGGCCCCTCATAGGCGCCGTCGAGACGAAGCCTGCCGCCGCTTCCGCAGGGAGACTGGCGGATCGTGAACCGCCGCTCGTCTTCCTGCACCTGCACCCGCCCCATGTGCTGCTTCAGCAGGAAGGCGGTCGTCGCGGCGAACTCCGCGGCCTGCATCTGCTCCCACTTCTCGAATCCGGCGCGCTGCCCCTCGGCCACGGCCAGGTGGAAGTCGAGCAATGCCCTGTTGCCGAAGTGGCGGACAATCCAGGCAAAGCTGTCGGCCATGAACCGGATCATCGTGTCGTGCAGAGCGAGGTAGGCATGGTCCTTGGCGTCCAGCAGGTCCAGCGCCGACTGCGCTCGGCCATGGGTCAATGACTGAACGATCTCGTCGGCGCGACGGGCCTGATCGAGCGTAAAGCGCTCCTGGCTCGCCTGGAGCTCACGGATGCAGGTGTCGGCCAGCAGCGAGGGGACAGTTGGCGGCATTTCGTCCGCCTCGCCGCGGCGAAGACCGTCCAACAACCGCGTCAAAAGGCAGGTCAGGTCGGCGTCAGCTACCGGGGCGGCTCGCGCGGTGACGCGATTCGCTCCCCCGGCCCACGAAGTGGTCTCGGTCAGCAATCGAAGGAGGACCTGCAGTGTAAAGCCGAGACCGCGCATCATGAAGGCGTATTCGCGCGCCAGGTCGCGAGTCTGGCCATCCCCATGCAACGCCAACTCCGATGCCGCGCCAACGTCCTTGTCGATGAGCGCTGCGCGGATCCTGTCGCTCAGGCGAATCCCCCAGGTCTGGCAGTTGCTGCTCGTCGCGGGTCGCATGGGGCTCCAGCCTCAGGGTCTTGTCCTCGGGACAGGTCGTTCCCGATCTCTTCGCCATCGAACGCATTGTTATGAACTCGCGAAGTATGTCTAAACCTATGACCTAATGATCTTTTACGTCAAGTATCTGGTTTTTTTGAACACTTGTTCAGCCTGCTGAACGGTGCTATCGACCCTCTCACGGAGGACTGGCAATGATCGACACCCGCTTCGTAGGCAAATCACGCACCTCGTCATGGCCGCATGCTGCTGACAGGGCATCCTCACCGTCCAGGGGCGCGATGGTGCCCGCCGTGGCTCGCGCCGCTCAACTGTTGAATACGTTGGCAGCCACCGAGCGACCGTTGCCGCTCACGGCGCTCGTAAAGACGCTGGCGCTGCCCAAGAGCACGGTGCACGGGCTGTGCGTTACGCTGGCGCACGCCGGTCTTATCGAGCGATTGGACAACGGCGCTTACCAGCTCGGCACGCGGGTGATGGATCTGGCGAATGCCTACATGTCGCGAACGGACCCGGCGGCAGAGTTTCAGGCGATCATGAAAGCAGAAGCGCCGATGCCCGAAGAGTCGATCGTGCTTTCGGTGCTCGACGGTGCGGACATCGTTTACGTAGGATGCCGTAACGGCACGCGCACTTTCGGCTTCAACTTTCGTATCGGCATGCGCTTGCCGGCCAACTGCACCGCCAGCGGCAAGGCGATGTTGAGCAGCCGGTCGGCCCAATACGTCATGGACCTCGAGTCGGGAAGGGCGTTCTACTCGTTGACGCGCAAGAGCATAGCCCGCGCTGAACCGCTCCTGAAGCAGTTGGGCAAGGTGGTGCTGCAGGGCTATGCCGTCGACGACGAAGAGACCCGGCTCGGGATGATGTGCATCGGCGCCCCGATCTTTAGTGCAGCATCCGCTGAGGCAGTCGCAGCTGTCGCAATCAGCCTGTCGAAGGCCACGCTGAACCCGGAGCGCAAGGCGTCGGCGATCGAGACGGCGAAGCGATTGGCCAGCGATATTTCCAGTCGTTTGGGGGGCGAGCGGGCTGACGCCTGTAGCAATTCTGCATAGATAGCCAAACTGTGCGGCCGGTTTTCGATCAGATCTGCGCCTACTTCAATGAAGTCGCCGATCCGGCAATTGAGGCGCAGCGATGTCTGTCGTGGGCCGTTCAGCTACAGGTGCTGGTTCGGTGGCCGAGGATGGTTAAGCCGGTGAGGCGGTTCAGATAGCGCGTCATCACGCGGCCAAGGTCACCGAGCGTTACCACGCCGCTCACGCCTGCTGTATGCGGACGTTTGCGACCGGCAAGGAAGAAGGCCGCCTGACGGGCCAGCGCGGACAGCTTTTTTTGGCCGCCGCAAGAGCGGCGCCGAATTTCCGGCGGAAGCATCGATCGCCAGGTTCGACGTCGATGGTCTGGTCTTCTTTACCGCGATCCTGCTCGACGTCTCCGTGCGCCAGCAGGAGAAAGCGCTGTTTTACCAGGCCCAGAAGATGGAAACGGTGGGGCAACTCACCGGCGGGATCGCGCACGATTTCAACAACCTTCTCCTCGTCATCGGAGGATACCTCGAAATGCTGCAGGTCGAGGTCGCCGACCGGCCATTCGCGCAGAATTGCGTTGCGATGGCTGGTGGCGACAGAACGCGGCGCGCAACTCAATCGGCAGCTTCTGCCTTCGCACGCAAGCAGCCTCCGGTCCCAGCTGTCATGGATATCAATGCGCTGATTCGGGAGGAGAC
The DNA here is from genome assembly GCF_030646015.1 of Bradyrhizobium sp. Taxonomy (GTDB): domain Bacteria; phylum Pseudomonadota; class Alphaproteobacteria; order Rhizobiales; family Xanthobacteraceae; genus Bradyrhizobium. The sequence continues at coordinate 2,017 of NZ_JAUSLT010000157.1, read as the reverse complement.
CGAATTGTTGCGTCACAGCCTCGGCGAGCCTTTCGAAGTTGAAACGGTTCTCGGCGGCGGATTGTGGAAGGCCGTGGTGGACAAAGGTCAACTCAAGAACGCGTTGCCAATCTCGCCGTCAATGCGCGCGATGCGACGCTGGAGGGCGGCAGGCTCACGATCGAGACCTCCAACGCCCACTCGACCGAAATTATGCCGCGCAGTATCACGACGTGCCTGCCGGCCAATATGTGCTGGTCGCCGTCACAATGTCATTGCCGTGGAAGACGGACCCGCCGTCTTGACCGTTCTCGCCACGATCGAAAGTCCGGATTTGCTATTCACCGACGTTGTTTTTCCGCATGGCATGACGGCAAGCAGGTTTCGGCAGCCATCCTCAAGCGTTTTCCAAATGCCGCCGTGATCTTCACTTCCGGCTACACCAGGAACACCATCGTCCACAACGAGCGTCGATGACGATACCTGGCCTATTCGCGGCAGGAACTGGGGAGAACCGTTCGGAGCATACTGGACGTCCGGCGTGCCGATATCTGCCGCCTGGCTCAACGCGTGAGCCTGCGTGCGACGGATGCGCCCATATACGACAGTCGCGGTCAATTCAGCGACCCGATGCGCTCCAACTCGGGGAGATTGCCGACTTGCAGAGCACCGTCTGATAACGCGACGATACCACGTTCGCGGAACAGGCTGAGAACCCGACTCACATGAACTGGCGTGAGTCCGACGGCATCGGCGATGTGTTGCTGGCGCAACGGAAACGGGTAACGCTGTTCACGGATCACGCTTCGGGCCGCGATCCGCCGCATCAGGTGCAGAAGCAAATAGGCAATGCGCTCCTCCGCCGAGTATTGGCCGAGCGCTGTTAGCGACTTGCCCGCGGCATCGCCCTCAGCGAAGCAAGATGCTGCCAGCGCCATCAAAATCTTGGGATTGGCAAGGAGCCTTGCCTGGACTTCCGCGCGCTGCATTGCGCTTACTTGAATCTCGGTCAATGCTTTGACCGAGAAGTGAAACCGTTGCTCAAATACTGAGATAACAGAGAAAAGATCGCCCGGCAGCAGAAAATTCAATATTTGCCTGCGGCCGTCGGCTAATTGGAAGAACCGAAATCCCCAACCTCCGCACAGCACAAAGACATCCTCGGACACCAGGTTCCGAGTGGCGATTTGCTTGCCTGCCGGGACAATACGATGATGCTGCCAATCTGCGTCTTGCTGCGCACCCGATTCTTCGAGGCGCTTCTCCAATAGCGTTCCGCAGAAGCCCAGATCGCGGTGTGGACACGTTACGCAGGGTGACACGTTTTGCATTTGAGTCTTCATTGACCAAACAGAAATGACGCAGAAGGGGCGTCGTACTAACTATCAGGAACGGTACGATTCTTTCGGCGAGCTGGCGCATAGCCGATATGCCATCTAACCACAATTGCATCGATAGTTGCCGCGACCTAGATTTCTATTACTCGCTCAATAAACACCCGGCGGCAGTCCATTTCATATTCCAAGTCCTGCACCGGCGGACGATTGAGATACCACGTCAACACGCCACTCAAATCCATCACACCCCGCACCATTGTCGATCCGAAGCGGCTCGGCCGGGAACTGCAGTTGACCAGTGAACGTGGGTACGCCTGGGTCGACGGCGAACTCGACCCCGCCATTTGCGGCATAGCGGTTCCCATTCGCGACCAGGCCGGCAGCGTGGTCGCGGCGATCAGCGTCAATCTGATTTCCGGCACGTTAAATGAGGCTGCCGCGAAAAAACGGTACCTCGTGCGGCTTCAAAAGACGGCCCAGGACATTCGTACCCAGGCAGCTTAGATTGGATACGCTTCTTTGACACTGCAACTTCGGCGATTGCCGAACGACCGCTTTGCGCCGATTGTGTTGAAAAACTCGGTGTTGAAGCCGACCGTGATCGCTGATTCATTCTGTCCCGTCGGGGCGGGAGATCGAATCGATGATGGGTCCGCGGCAGGTTGATCAGGCGGCGCTGTTCTACGAGTTCTCACTTGAGC
>NZ_JAUSLT010000152.1 GCF_030646015.1 Bradyrhizobium sp. | reverse complement strand
GGAGAGGAACGAATAGCTGAAATAGGCGCCGCCGAACATCGTCAGCATGATGCCCTGGACGATGAACATCATGCCGAAGGTGGCCAGCAGGCTGTCCACCTCGAGTGCGTCGCGCGTCGGCGCGCGGCGCACCAGCGGCGTGAGCAGTACGCGATACAGGATCATGCTCACGCCGAAGCCGATGGGAACGACGATCGCCAGCCCCAACAGCGGGTTCAATGCCCAACCGGTGAACAACCAGTAGGAAGCAAAGGACGCTGCGACGAGAAACTCGCCGTAGGACAGGTTCATGATGCGCGCCACGCCATATTGCAGGGTCAGCCCCATGGCGATCAGTGCATACATGCCCCCGAGCATGAGCCCGGTGAAGATGGCGTTGGTCATTCCCTTAAGTTTGCCGCAGTGAGCTGGAGATCACTGCGCCTTCCATGCCGGCTTGGGAACGATCGGGGTCCGCGCGCCTTCATTGGTGGCCGGGCCGACGCCGTAGAACTCGCCGCCCTGCCATTGTCCGACCCACCAGTATTTGGTCGGCAGGTTGTTCTCCAGTTTGATCTTGCCGATGATGGTGTCGAAGGTCCCGGTCTGCAGGTCCTTGATGACCGCGGCGCGGTCGATCTTGCCGACGCGTTCGATCGCCTGCTGCAACATCTGCAGGCTGGCATAGGTCACGGAACTCGCCCAGCGATCCGGCTCGGCGCCGTTCGCGGACGACGCCTTGTGGCGCGCCAGATAATCCTTGATCGCGGGGCTGTCGCCGTTCCATCCGCCGATCCCCATCACGCCTTCGGTGTTGGCGCCGAACTTGCCCTTGTAGAGCGGGAACGCGGTGCCGACGCCGGTGTAGAAGATCTTGGGATTGAAACCGGCGATCCTCGCCTGTTCGGTGAGCCCGAGCGTATCCGGCGGATAGCTGAAGGCGATGAATACGTCGGGGTTGAGCGCCTTGGCCTCGTTGACCAGCGGGCTGAGATCCTGGGTACCGACCGGATAGGTCTTGTCATAGGCCAGCTTGAAATTGGCTTTGGCGAGCGCGGGCCGCGCCGCGGCCGAAAGGTCGATGCCGAAACCGTCGGCGACGCTGACCATGGCAACGGTGTCGCCGATCTTGCCCTCGCCGCGCAGCTTGACCAGGAGTTCGACCAGCGTATTGGCCGCGCCGGCGCCGGTGCCGAGCAGCCAGAAACTGTTGGGCCAGCGTTTTGCGAGTTCAGGCGCGCGATCCGAGACCGCGGTGGAGGCCAGATGCGGATAGCCGGCCTTGTTCAGGATCGGACCGACCGCGAGATTGAGGCCGGTGCCCCAGGGCGGCAGGATGAAATCGACCTTGTCCTGGGTGATCAGCCGGTCGAGCGCCTTGGCTGCTTCTTCCGCGCTGGAGCGATCGTCGTACTGCACGACCTCGATCGGCACCCGCTTGTCGCCGAGCTTGAGACCACCCGCGGCATTTACTTCCTTCACCCACATTTCATAGTTGGGCAGCGTCGTCACCGCGGCGCCGCCGGCGTTTGGCCCGGTGCGCGACAGCGCGTAGCCGATCTTGACCGAACTCTGCGCCAGAGCCGGCTCGACTGCCGAAAAACTGGCAACCCCGGCGATCGCGGCTAGTCCCGCTGCCAGGCGTGTGACTGATGAAACCATGTTCTCCTCCCAGAGCATTTTCGTCCGTCGCCTTATCGGCGTTCGACGCGAGGAGACTAGTCTGGTGGTTCTGACAAGGAATTGGACGTATCAGGGCAAAGATTGTACTAATTCGTCGAATTCCTCCTGATGTGAGCGACGGATTGTCTCAGGTCCATGGCGCGATGCCCACTTTCGGTCCGGCCGGCTACGTCGAGCAGGCGGGTTCGGCGTTGCATGCGGAAGCCTTTGCCGGCGGGCTCGCCCCCCGTCACTGGGTCATTCAGCAGGACCACATCCGGCGCGCGCATCTGCTGGTGACCGAGACCCGCCGCGGCTCCGCCGCCCTGCGCGGCACCGTCGTGAAATTCGAGGCCCCCGCCGTGCTCTGGTTACCTGGCGAGGTCGAGGGTGACCTACAGGTCGAGGCCGGAGCGCGAGGCTACTTCGTCGCCGTTTCCGAGGACTTGCTGACTCGAACCGTGGCCGGCAGTGCCGAGGCGCTGCACCTGCGGCGCACCACCGATCGCCTGGTGATGTTGAGCGGCGCGCAGCTCGATGGCGCGCTCGGCGCGGTCACCAATTCCTGCGCCATGCTGGTGCGGGAGCTGCGCGTGCCGCAACGCGGCAGCATGACGATGATTGCATCGCATGTGCTGCAGCTTTGCCTCCATTTGTGGCGCTCAGCGGTCTCGGACGAATCCGGCAGCGACGATACGCTGCGCGGCGACGGACCGCGGCTGGTGGGAAATTTTCTGCAGCTGGTCGAACTGCATTACCGCGATAGCTGGCCGATCTCGCGCTATGCGGCGGCGCTTGGTGTCACCGAGGACAGGCTGCATGCGCACTGCAAGCGCGAGAAAGCGCGCAGCCCGCGCGCCATCGTCCATGAACGGCTGATTCACGAAGCCTGCACCCGCCTGCAGCAACTCGATCTGCCGGTCGAGCAGATCGGCTACGGCCTCGGCTTTCGCGATTCAGGTTACTTCAGCCGGTTCTTTCAGAAGCATCAGGGCATGCCGCCCGGCGCCTACCGGCGCAGGGCCAGGGCCGAGCAGGCCAAGCGCGGGCCGTTTTATGCGGCGTGGCCGTGATCACGCAGCCCGGCTGGCCACTTCGATTTCGCCACGCTCGATCGTGATGGTGGTGTCGGCAAAGGTTTCCAGCAGTTTCGGATTTGACTCCGTAATCAGCAAGGTGATGTCCGAATCCTGCGCGCGCAGCCGTCGCAGCGCTTCGGCGTAGCGCTGCGCCAGCACCGGCGCGAGGCCCTGGAACGGTTCGTCGAGAATCACGAGCTTGGTGCCGAGCATCAGCGCGCGGCCGAGCGCGGCCATCTTGCCCTGCCCGCCCGACAACGATCCGGCCGGGCGCGCCTTCAGCGTGGCAAGTTCCGGCAACACGGTGTAGGCGCGATCGAGCCGGCGTTTTGTCTCGGCGCCATCGAGCCTGGCGACGCGGGCCGGCAGCAGGATATTTTCCTCGACGGTGAAGGCCGAGAACAATCGCCGGTCTTCCGGCGCATAACCGATCCCGAGTCCCGGCCTTTGGTGCGGCGCAACCTTGCCGAGATCGGCGCCGGCCAGCCTGACCTCGCCCGAGGTGTCGGTGAATCCCATCGTGGTGCGGGCGATGGTGGTCTTACCGGCGCCGTTGCGGCCGATCAGCGCCACCGTCGCGCCGGCGCGCAGGTCGAATGTCACGTTGCGCAGCACGTGCACGCCGGCGATCCATACGTTGACCCTGTTGAAGCTGAGCATGTTTCAGATCCCGATCACTTGCTCGCGGACAACGGGATCGGCCAGCACCTCAGCCGGCGGCCCGCTCATCTGGATCTTGCCGGCGCTCCACACCGCGACGCGGTCGGCATAGCGGGTGACCATGTCCATGTCGTGTTCGACGAACACCGAGGTCACGCGCTGTTTGTCCAGCGCCGCTACCAGGATGTCCATGATCGCGAATTTTTCCGAGGAGGCTACACCCGAGGTCGGCTCGTCCATCAATAGCAGCCGCGGCTTCAGCGCCAGCGCCACCGCGATATCGACCAGTTTCCGCTTGCCCTCGGGCAGCTCGCCGGCCCTGCGGTCGGCGACGTCGCGGATGCTGACGAGATCGAGCAGATTTTCCATCTCGGCGCGCTCGGGCAGATCGTGCAGCGACCGCATCAGGGTGGTGCGTCCGCTGTGGCCGGCCGCCGCGATCAGCAGATTTTCGATCACGGTATGATCGAGAAACAATTGCGGGATCTGGAAGGCGCGCGCGATGCCGAAGCGGGTGATGTCGCGCGGCCGGTGCGCGGTGATTTCCTTACCCAGAAACCGCACCGTGCCGGCCTGCGGCTTCAAATATCCGGTGGCGATGTTGAGGAACGTGGTCTTGCCGGCGCCGTTCGGCCCGATGATCGCGAGCTTCTCACCTTCGAGCACGTCGAGATCGACGCCATCGGCGGCGATCACGCCGCCAAAGCGGATCGCCAGTCCCCTGGCCTCGAGCAGCACCGTCGCCGTCATGATTCATCCCTCGCGGCGCGTTGACGCTTCCACAGACCGATCAGGCCATTCGGCGCGAACAGAATGATGGCAATCAGCACGACGCCGAGGATCAACTGCCAGGAATTGGCGAGTTGGGCCGACGCATAGAAGCGAACGAGTTCGAACACCGCCGATCCGGCGAAGGCCCCCATCGCGTTGCCGACGCCGCCGAGAATGGCAATGAAGACGAACTCGCCCGACTTGGTCCAATAGGCGAATTCCGGCGTTGCAATCTGCTGGGCGACGGCAACCAGCACGCCGCCGATGCCGCCCAGCGCCGCCGAGATGACGTAGCCGATCAGCAGGATGCGGCGGGCGGAGACGCCGAGATATTCCAGCCGGGTCTCGTTGGACTTGATCGCACGCAGCATGTTGCCGGTCGGGCTCTCCAGGAAACGTTGAACGGCGATTGTGGCCACGATGGCGATCGCCAGTGTCAGATAGAGCAGGACGTACTGGAAGCTCTCGGGCGAAAACACCATGCCGAATACGGTCGGGCGCGGCACGCGCATGCCGTCCGCCCCGTTGGTGAGATGAAACAACTTCTCCAGCAGCGACCAGAGCACCATCGAGAAGGCCAGGTTCAGCATGCCGAAGAAGATCTCGCGGTAGCGGACCACGAACAATCCGACCAGCAGACCGAGGACGGTCGCGATCACGGTGCCGACCACGAGATAGGCGACGAGATCGCCGACGCCCAGATACTTGCCCCAGAAGCCCGCGGTATAGGCGCCGGCGGCGAAGAACATGGCGTGTCCGAACGATACCTGGCCCGCCTGCAGCAGGATGATGATGCCGAGCACCACGATGCCCTTGGCCAGAATCAGCACCACCAGCGTGGCCATGCTCGGAATCAGAATGGGAATGACGCCGGCGGCAAATAGCACTGCGGCCAGTGTCCAGGTGAGAGCGGATGATCGGCCGGCCATTAGATCTTCCTGAGCTTGGTGGCGCCGAACAGGCCTTCGGGACGCACCAGCAGCACCGCCACCATGATCAGGTAGGGAACCAGCACCTCGAATTCCGGCTGCAGGTAAATCACGAAGGCGCGCGCCATACCGATGGCCAGCGCCGTGATCGCGGTGCCCTCGATCTGGCCGAGGCCGGCGGTGGCCGCGACCGCGAACGACAGCACGATCATTTCGGTGCCCATGCCCGGCACCAGCGAGGTCGTCGGCGACGCCAGCGCGCCGCCGAGGGCTGCCAGGGTCGCGCCGATGATGAAGGTGATCAGATAGACTCTTTGCGCGTTGATACCGATGGCGGTGGCGGCCTCACGGTCCTCGGTAACCGCCAGAATGACCGAACCCATCAAGGTCCTGCGCAGGAAATAGCGAAGGCCGAACAGCGCCAGCACCGCGACAACAGGCAGCACGATCACCTGATAGGACGTGTAGCTGACGCCGAAGATCGAGACATTCGGCAACAGTTTCAGCGGCTCGGCCGCATAGATCGGCTGTACGCCCCAGATCATTCGCTGCAGATTATCCATGATCATGAAGACGGCGAAGGTGATCAGGAGCTGCAGCACCTCCTCGCGGCCGTAGACCCGGCTCAGCAGCAGGCGTTCGATCAATCCTCCCGCCACGATACCGATCACCAGCGAGGCCACCAGCAGCGCCGGATAAGTGAGCCATGGCGAGATCGGCGTCACCAGCAGGCTGAGCGTCGCCGCGAGATAGGCGCCGAACGCATACAGGCTGCCATGCGCGACATTGACGATGCGCAGCACGCCGAAGATCAGGCTGAGACCGACCGACACCAGGAAGACGAGCGCCGCATAGGACAGGCCATCGAGGCTGGCGAGAACGAAGAGCGTGGAATTCATCAGGACACGGAGTTTCGAGGTGAGATCGGGGACAGGCGAGCCGTGCCTGTCCCCGCACAATGCATCCTGCTTACTTGCCGTGCTGGAAGACGGGAACGTCCATCTTGGCAAAATCGGGCTTCAGGGTCTTCAGCCACTCGACCGATTTCTGGCCCGCCGGAGCGGTGATCTTGGCGGCGTCGAAGATCATCATGTTGTCGAGCACCATATGGTTGAAGCCGTCGGCCCTCTTGGTGACGCCGACAAGCTGCGCCTCGAGGCCCTGATTGTCCTCGGCGCGGAGCGTGACCGGACGGCCAAAACCGACGAACTCCAGGTTGGGAGCGGCATCGACCACCTGTTCACGCGTCGGCCATTTTCCGCCGTTGGCCTTGATGGCCTTGTCATAGGCCCCCTGCAGCGCCGCAAAGGCCTGCGCCATGTGGTAGACGGGATAGATCGGCATGCTGCCGGTCTTGGCCTTGAACGCTTCATTAAAGGCCTTGAACGCGGCGTCGTTCTTCTTCTCCGGATGCATGAACCAGTGATCGCCGCGGGCGCCGACGATCAGCCCCTCCGGCAGATCCTTGCCGAGCCGCTGAATCGAGGATTCACCGATCCCGAGCACGAAGGTGGATTGCTGCAGCAATCCGCGCTGACCGGCCTGCCGCACCAGGGTGTCGAGGTCGCCGCCCCATGACGTCGTGAACACCACATCCGGGCGCAGCGCCATCAGGCGCGAAACCTCGGTCGAATAATCGGGGGCGCCGAATTTCGGAAACAATTCGGCGACGACCTGCACGTCCGGCTTCATCTGCTTGAGCGCGGTCGAGAAAATCTCCCAGCTCTCGCGGCCCCATGCATAGTCCTGGTTGACCACGGCAATGGTCTTGAAATTGGGCTTGGTCTTCAGCAGGTAAATCAGGACGGCCAGCATCTCCGGCGTGGCGTTGGCCTGGCTGCGGAAGCTGTAGCGATATTTCTTGGCCTCCAGGATCGAGGCGGCGCCGCAGTCCCACATGAAGTTCAGCATCTTGAGGTCTTCGGCGAGCGGCACCAGCTGGTTGCATGACCCCGACGAGATCGAGGCGAAGGTCGCATCGACCTTTTCGTCCTGCACCAGGCGCCGATAGTTCGAAACCAGCGCTTCACCGCCCGCACCTTCATCGACGAAGGAAAGCGCCACCGGCACCCCGCCGATCCCGCCCTTCTTGTTGATATCGGCCGCGATCATCTCGGCAGCGGCCTTGCCGGGCTCGCCGAACACGGCCGCCGGACCCGACAGGAACGTGGTGATGCCGATCTTCAGTTCCTTCGGCTTGTCCTGCGCCGTCGCCGGGGCGCCGAGGACGCCCAGCAGCAGCGAAACCCCTGCCAGTAAATTAAGTGTCTTGACCGTTCGCTTCATTATGCACTCTCCCAACAGCTATGACGTCTTGTTATCGTTGAAGCCCCGCTCGAACCGGCGAAGCCTTAATCCTTGGGCTGCCCGCGGAATTATCCGGGGCTGCCCATCTTCGGCGCCTACGCAGCTTCACTCACCAGCGCCGGCAACGTCGGACGGCGTCGAATTCCCTCCTCCACGATCGCGGTGATGCGGGCGCGCTCCTCGCCAATCAGCGGCAGGCGGGGGGCGCGGCACCGGTCATTGGAACCGATGGCAATCATTTCCGCGAGCTTGATGTTCTGCACCAGCCTGGCCGAGACATCGATATCCAGCATCGGCTTCATCCATCGATAGATCGCCCGAGCTTCCTCGAAGCGGCCAGCCTTGTACAGCCGCCAGATAGCCACGTTTTCCCTGGGGAAGGCCAGCCCGACTCCAGCAACCCAGCCATTCGCTCCCATCGCGAAGCTTTCGAGGGCGAGATTATCCACTCCGGCAAAGATCCTGTACCGGTCCCCGAGCAGGTTGATGATGTCGGTGACCCGGCGAATATCGTCGGAGGATTCCTTCACCGCCACGAACAGCGGCTCGGCGGCCATCTCGGCGAGGATCGAAGGCGTGATATCAACGCCATAGGCCACCGGGTTGTTGTAGATCATGACCGGCAGTCCGCCCGCGCGGGCGACCGCGGTATAGTGGGCGATGGTCTCGCGGGGATCGGATTTGTACGGCAGTCCCGGCAGCACCATGAAACCGGCCGCGCCCGCCGCGGCGCCGCGCTCCGCCAGCCTTTGCGCGTCCCGGGTCGCGCCGTCCGAGATGGTCAGCAGCACCGGCCGATTGCCGGCCACCGACCGCGCCACGGCCAGGATGTCGAGCTTCTCGTCCTGGGTCAGCGTCGAGGCTTCGCCGAGCGAGCCGCACACGATCAGGCCATCGATCCCGGCGTCGATGTTGAGCTGATAGCAACGGGCCATTTCGGCGTGGTCGATGCTGCCATCCTCCCTGAATTTGGTCGTGACCGCCGGAAATATGCCTTCCCAATTCGCCGCTTTCGCCATGCTCAACGCTCCCATCGTTCGGCCGTTGCTATCATGGTGGAAGATTGGATACAATATCCAATCTTCGAATTGGCGAAGAACGACGCCTCGACAAACCGTACAACCTGATGCAGACAGGCCGGGAACCCCGGCGCCAGACAAATGTTGGACCGAATCTTGAGCCCTTCCCGCAAGCAGCCGCTGTCCCGCCGCACCACCTCGACGACGGCGGCCGACGAGATTCGAAAGAAGATATTCGACGGCGAACTCAGGGACGGTCAGCCGATCCGGCAGGACATTCTGGCAGCCGAACTCGGCATCAGCCGAACGCCCATTCGCGAGGCGCTGGTTCAGCTCGAGGCAGAGGGTCTCGTTCGCAGCGAGCCTCACAAGGGCGCGGTTGTCGCCGGACTGTCGCCAACTGAAATTGAAGAGACCTTCGAATTGCGCGAATTGCTCGAACCGATGCTTCTGAAGACATCGGCGCCGCGCCTGACCGAAGAAGATTTCGCGGAATTGGCGAGCATCCTGAAGGAATATTCCGGAGAGTTGCGGACGCGGAACGTGCGGCGCTGGGGCGAACTCAATACGGCATTTCATGCCACGCTCTATGCCCGCGCCGACCGACCACAGACGCAGGCCATGGTGGCTCGCCTGCTCAATTCATCGGATCGCTATACACGCCTGCAACTCGTCATGACCAAGGGCCTCCGCCGTGCCGAGGCCGAGCACGCCCTGATCGTGGATTATTGCCGCAAAGGCCAGTTCGACCAGGCGGTTGACCTGCTGCGCGCTCACATCCACCACGTCAAAACGGAACTGATGCGCTACGTGACAAAGGCGAACAAGCCAAAGGCCGGCGCCGGCCGGAAATGACGCTCCTTACTGCAGCTTGACGTCCGCCGCCTTGATCACATTGCCCCAGCGTTCCACCTCTTCCTGCAGGTACTTCGCGGTCCTTTCGATGGAGCCGCCGTACGTCTCCGCCGACAGCTTTCGAAGGCGTTCCTGCAATTCGGGCTGACGCAGCGCCTCGTTCACATCGGCATTGATCCTGGCCGTGATGTTTTTCGGCGTGTTCGGCGGAGCCATGATCGCGTACCAGGCCACCGCTTCGAAGCCCGGCAGCGTTTCGGCGATGGTCGGCATATCGGGAAGTGTCGGCAGCCGCCGGCTCGCGGCGACGGCCAATAGCCTGAGACTGCCGGCTTCGACCAGCGGCAGCGATATCTGGTTCCGAAGGCGGAAGCTGCGGCGGCAACGGTTCGTTCCGATTGACCTGAAGACCTCAAACGATGGATATAGCGATAACAAACGGCGATGGCTCAAACATCGCTCTCCTGGAGAACCATCCGATGACCCTGCCCTTTTCCAACGCGCGCACCGGCGGCAAGATCCTGGTCGACCAGCTGCTGATCCATGGCGCCGACATGGCCTTCTGCGTACCGGGCGAGAGCTATCTGGAAGTGCTGGATGCGCTGTTCGACGTGCGCGACCGCTTCAAGCTCGTCAACGCCCGCCACGAGGCCGGTGCCGCCAACATGGCCGAGGCCTACGGCAAGCTGACCGGCAAGCCCGGCATCTGTATGGTGACGCGCGGCCCCGGCGCGTGCCATGCGGCGGTCGGCGTCCACACCGCCTTCCAGGATTCAACGCCGATGATCATGCTGATCGGCCAGGTCGGCCGCGACATGATGGACCGCGAGGCGTTTCAGGAAATCGATTACCGCCAGATGTTCGGCCCGGTCGCTAAATGGGCGGCGCAGATCGACGTCACGGCGCGGATCCCCGAATACATCGCGCGCGCCTTCCACATTGCGACCTCGGGCCGCCCGGGCCCGGTGGTGCTGGCTTTGCCGGAGGACATGCTGACCGAGGTGACGCAGTCGGGCGACGCGGTCCGCTATCATGCGACGCAACCCGCCCCCGCCGCGCAGGTCTTCCCTGGGATTCGTGAACTGCTCGAGGGTGCGAAGAAACCGATGATCCTGGTCGGGGGTCCCGGCTGGAGCGATCGCGCCAGCACTCAATTGAAGGGATTTGCCGAGGCCAACGGCATTCCGGTCGCGACCTCGTTCCGCCGCCAGGATATCATGGACAACCGCTCGTCCTGCTTCGCCGGCGACCTCGGCACCTCGGGGCCGCCCGCGCTGGTGCAGCGCTTCAAGGACGCTGACCTGCTGCTAGTGATCGGTGCGCGCCTAGGGGAAATGACCACCCAGGGCTACAGCATTCTGTCGTCGCCGAGGGCGCGGCCGAAACTGATTCATGTTCACGCCGATGCCAACGAACTCGGCAAGGTGTTCACGCCCGATATCGCTGTGCAGTCATCCGCCGATAATTTCGTGGCAGGCCTCGCCGATGCCGGCTGGTTCGCCGCGGACCGCTGGAGCGGCTGGCGCAATGCCGCCCGCACCGATTATCTCAACGCCGTCGCGCCGCCTGACTGCAGTCAGGATCTCGACGTCGCCGCGGCGATGCTGCAACTCGGCAAGCGCCTCGGCGACAACGCCATCGTCACGCTCGACGCCGGCAATCACACCGGCTGGCCGCAGCGCTTCCTGACCTACGCCCGTCCGGGCCGCCAGATCGGGCCCACCAACGGCGCGATGGGTTATTCGGTGCCGGCGGCGGTTGCGGCCTCGCTGGTCCACCCGGATCGCGTGGTGATCGGCTGCGTCGGCGATGGCGGTTTCATGATGAGCGGACAGGAGATCTCGACCGCCGTGCAGCACGGCGGCAAGCCCATCATCCTGCTGTTCAACAACAATATGTATGGCACCATCCGCATGCATCAGGAGCGCGAGCACCCCTCCCGCGTCGTCGGAACCGACCTCGTCAATCCCGATTTCGTGGCGATGGCGCAGGCGATGGGCGCGCATGCCGAGCGCATCACCCGCACTGCGGATTTTGCGCCGGCGCTGGAGCGCGCCATCACGGCGGGCCGGGCGGCGCTGCTCGAACTATGCACCGATCCGGAGCAGATTTCGACGCGCACCACCATCACCAACCTGCGGGTAGCGGCCGAAAAGCGCCAAGCGCAAAGCGTCGCGAGCGAATAGCTTCAGGACGGAAAATCGGTCTGCTTGACCTGAATCCGATCCGCATGCAGCGACCAGTCGCAAAGCGAGTGGTTTTCGCAGAATTTTCGCTTGGCCAGCTCGGCGGCGTGCCCCTCGCTCGCGGCGTCAACCTCCACGATGCTCTGGCAGATTTCGGCGTGCCGGCCGTTTTCGCCGAGCACGTCCTTCATAAATCGAACGACAAATCGCGACATGGAACCTTCCCCTCGCGCGCAGCGCCAAGACAAGTCCATATAGCTCTATCACAGGGAGATGGTTTGACCGGTATCAATAAGGCGGCATCGGCCGCCCGGAAGGTCTAGGCGCCGGCCGACGGCAGGCTGGCGGCCGCAATGGCGACGATCAGCTTGAGCCGGCGTCCGATCCGGGACGATGCCGAGCGCAAGAATGAGTTTACCTGTCGCATATCGCCAATTCCTTCCGCGCCATCCGGAACCAGCGTTCCGCGAACAGCGCTTGGAAGGAAAATGGCCGCGCCCGGGCAGTGTGTCGAGGGCGCGGCGAAAATAGCAACGCCACCATCGCCCGAGCGCTGGTTCACGATGGATTTATCGCCGCGATCGGGGCGGCAACGATGGAATTCTTCTCCCGCGAAAAACCGATCCGGGTCCGTCAGCCCGGCACAAACCCGAACGCCCGTTCAAAGCGCTTGGCGTAAGCGGGCCACACTTCGGGATTGATCAGGCGCGGCGGCCGCTTGCCGTCGAGCGCGCCGAGCATCTGCTCGGCGGCGATCTTGCCCAAATTGGCCCGCGCCTCCTTGGTCACCCCCGCGGTATGCGGGCTCGCCAGCACGTTGTCGAATTGCAGCAGCGGATGGTCCGGCGGCGGCGGTTCCTTGTCCCAGACGTCGAGGCCCGCGCCCGCGATGCGCTTGTCGCGCAGAGCTTCATACAGCGCCGCTTCATCGTGGATAAAGCCCCTCGCCGTGGTGATGTAATAGGCATGCGGCTGCATCAGCGCGAATTGGCGCGCGCCGATCATGCCGCGCGTGTCCTTGGCGAGCGGACAATTGATCGAGACATAGTCGGAGGCGCGCAGGAGGTCGTCGAGTTCGACCTTTTCGCCGCCGCGCGCCGCCATCTCGGTTGCCGAAAGGTAGGGGTCGTAGGCCAGCACCCGCATGCCGAGCAGGCCCTTGCAGAGTTCGGCGATGCGGCGGCCGACATTGCCGAGCCCGACGATGCCGATGGTCTTGCCCTGCGCCTCGGTGCCGATCAGGGAGTTGCGGTTCACATTGGGGTCGCGCCGCAGCGCGCGGTCGGCCTCGATGATGCGCTTTGAAAGAGTGAGCAGCATGCCGAGCGCGTGCTCGGCGACGGAGTGGGCGTTGCCGCCGGACTGATTGACTACCACCACGCCCGCTGCCGTGCAGGCCTCGACGTCGACGGGATCGAAGCCCGCGCCGTTGCTGGAGACGATCAGGAGGTTCGGCGCGCGCTTGAGCAGATCGGCATGGGCGTGGAAATGCGGTGCAAGTTCGTCGCGCGCCGCACCGATCTGATAGGCGTGCGCGGCGGCCAGGATCGGTGCGAACACGTCCTCGGCGGTTTCGTTCTCCAACCGGTCGAGCCGCACATCCGGCCGCGCCGCCAGCATTTCGGCATAGATCGGATGCGCCAGGTATTTAACGTAGAACACGCGCTTGTTATTCACGGACATTGCGGATCAAGCCTTCAGTTCGGGAAACCATAGAGTGTAGCGGGATTGGTGACGAGGATGCGGTGCTGCACTGCCCGATCCGGCGTCCACCGTTGAAACAATTCGAACAGATGCCCGGCATCGGGCATCTCGCCTTCGACGCGGGGATGCGGCCAGTCGCCGCCCCACACCAGGCGTTCCGGATTGGCCCGCACCAGCGCTTCATGAAACGGCCGGGCGTCGGGATAATCGGGCGCGTTGTGGCTGATGCGATGGGCGCCCGACAGCTTGGCCCAGCACCAGCCCTCGCCGACCGCGCGCAGCAGGCTCTGGAAGCCGTCGGTCTGCGTGCCGGCGCGCGCATCGGTGCGGCCCATGTGATCGATCACGACCGGCAATCCCATCGCCTTCAGCACCGGAATGGTTTCCGGCAGATCCTTGACGTCGATCCAGAGCTGAAGGTGCCAGCCGAGTTCGGCCATCACGGGCGCGAGCGTCTCGGCGACCGGGAGCGGCACGCCGCCGCGATAATGCAATTGCCCGTCGCGAAAGAAATGATTGAAGCGCAAGCCCCGCACCCCGAGCCGATTCCATTCGCGCAGATCATCCCGCGAAACATCGGCGTCGGCGACCGCGACGCCGCGCAGACGATCGGGTCGGCGCGCCAGCGCATCGAGCATCGCGGAATTGTCGCGGCCGTGCGCGCTGCCCTGCACCAGCACGCCGCGCGCGAATCCGATGGTGTCGAGCATGCCGAGATATTTTTCCAGCGGCGCATCCGGCGGCGTGTAGCTGCGATCCTCGGCGTAGGGAAATTGCGCCGCCGGCCCGAACACATGGGCGTGGGTATCACTGGCGCCGGGCGGCGGCGGCACCTTGGGCTTGCTGACGTCACGCGGTGGCAGGCAGGCTGGGATCGTCATCGTCATTCCGCCTTCATGCCCGAGGCCTTGATGATCGGACCCCACTTCTCGTAGTCGGCCCGAATCTTGGCCTCCAACTCTTTGGGCGAGCTGCCGATCGGCGAGGCGCCGAGCTTGGCCAGCCGCGCCTTCACCGGTTCGGTGTTCAAGGCCGCGACGAAATCCAGCGAGAGTTTTGCCACGAGATCGGCGGGCATGCCGGCCGGCCCGAGCAGACCCCACCAGACTTCGGTATCGTAGCCCGGCACGGCCTCACCCATGCCGGGCACGTTGGGCAGTAACGACGCCCGTGCCGCAGTGGTGACCGCGAGCGCGCGCAGGGTGCCGGCCTCGAGTTGCGGCAGCGATTCCGGGCCGTTGTTGAACGACATCGCAATCTGTCCGCCCAGGAGATCGTTGATGGCGGGCGCGCCACCCTTGTAGGGAACGGCATTGAGATCGATTTTGGCCAGGCTCTTCAGCAGTTCGCCGGCCAGATGCGTTGATGTCCCGGTGCCGGCATGGGCGAAGGACAGGCTTCCCGGATTCGCGCGCGCCTGCGCGACCATATCGCCGAGCGTCTTGAACGGAGAGTCCGCGCGCACCAGCAGGATGTTGGGCGACGAGCCCAGCAGCGAAATCGGCGTGAAGTCCTTGAACGTGTCGTAGGGAATTTTCGGGTACAGCAGCGGGTTGGTGGCGTGGCCGCTGGCGACGACGATCAGAGTGTAGCCATCCGGCGGCGATGCGATGAGCGCCTGCGACGCCACCACCCCTCCGGCGCCCGGCCGGTTTTCAATGACGACAGACTGGCCCCATTGCTTCGAAACCACCTCGCCCAATGTGCGCGCGAGGATATCCACGCCGCCACCCGCGGCATACGGCACGAAGATGCGCACGGGCTTGGAGGGAAACGGCGACTGTGCGGATGCGCTGGCAACCGCGACAAACGTCGCGATTGCCGTGGCAGCCAATTTTATCCAACTGCGCATGACACCTCCCCGATATTCTTTATTTCTATTTCTCTTATCACACGCCAGCATAACCGAGGCATCGCCAAAGGCGCGCGATCCGGGCATGTTGACAATCCCTGAGATCGCGTCAAGTTTCCGCGTCACAAGGACGAAGCGATTTCAGGCAGATCGCGTCGCGTTTCGGTGCAACGACAGACGGCCGCGAACGAGAATCGTCGCGAAACAAGGATAGTACGATGACGGCTGCCGAGGCACAGACAGCACTCCAACCTTCTCAGGAGAAGAGCTGGCACGAGATGGCGCTGCAGGCGCTCAAGCGCAACGACATCAGGCTGGTGCCCTACGTTCCCGACCGCATCCTGACGACGCTGATCAGGAACATCCACGCCGATCCGTTCTTCACCACATTCCCCACCGCGCGCGAGGAAGAGGCGGTCGGCATCGTCGCCGGCGCCTGGATGGCCGGCATGCGTGGCGCCGTGCTGATGCAGACATCCGGCTTCGCCACGCTGGCCAATGTGCTGGCCTCGCTGGCGGTCCCCTACCAGATTCCGCTGATCATGTTCGTCACGGAGCGGGGCACGCTCGGCGAATTCAATTACGGGCAGGCGCTGGTCTGCAGCACCATGCGGCCGGTGCTGGATTCGCTGGCGATGGAACACCACACCTGCACCCGGCTCGACGAGTTCGAGTTCATCCTCGATCGGTCGATCAAGCAGGCCATCACCACGCAGGCGCCGGTGGCGCTGATCCTTTCGCCGCTCCTGACCGGCGGCAAAGTCTTCGACAAGTGAGTGAAGCCATGAACACGGCCACCAACAGCCCTGCCCGCAACACCAAGGTGATGAACCGGTTCGACATCACCTCGCGGCTGGTCGCGAAGCTGAAGCACGGGGAAGCCGTGATCGGCGGCATCGGCAATACCAACTTCGATCTTTGGGCCGCCGGCCATCGTCCGCAGAATTTTTATATGCTCGGCAGCATGGGCCTCGGCTTCCCGATCGCGCTCGGCGTAGCACTTGCCCAGCCGCAGCGCCGCGTCTTCGGGCTCGAGGGCGACGGTTCGTTGCTGATGCAGATGGGCTGCCTTGCGACCATCGCGACGCTCAAGCCTAAAAACCTCACCATGATCGTGATGGACAACGGCGTTTACCAGATCACCGGTGCGCAACCGACCCCTGCTGCCGCGGTAGCGGATATCGTCGCCATCGCTGCAGCCTCCGGTCTTTCCAACAGTGTCTGGGCGGCCGACGAGGAAGATTTCGAGCGTCTGGTCGATCAATCGCTGTCGGCTACCGGACCGACGCTGATCGGGGTGCGCATCGACGACAAGCCTGGCGTCGGCGCCACCCGCCGCGATCCGGTGCAGATCCGGGAACGCTTCATGCTCGGCCTCGGCGTGCGGGAAGCGCTATAGGATTAGGCATTAACCAAAGTGCATCGCCACTTCGCATCTGCGGCATATCCGGCCGGCAAACGTGTTATCCGGAGGCGATGACCACACTCCTCAAACTCCTGGCCTGGCTGCTCGCCGCCGCCGTGGCGTTCGCCACGCTGGGACCGCCGGGGCTGCGGCCGCATTCCGATTTTGGACAGGACGGCGAGCATGCGCTGGCCTTCGTGCTGATCGGGCTCGCCTTCGGCCTCGCCTATCCGCAGCGCCGGTTGCTGACGGCAACGATGGCGGTCGCCGTGATCGGGCTGATCGAGATCCTGCAGTTCTGGGCGCCGGGACGGCACGCGAGATGGTCGGATTTCGTCGTCGATGCCTTGGCGGCCTGCGCCGGCCTCGCGCTTGCGGCCGGTATCGGCTGGATCATGGGCCGATCGCGCTTCGCAGAACCGTCCTGACACGAAAAGTCCCCGCGGGGAAAAATCCCCGCGAGGATCGATTGCTGGTCGGCCGCTCGATTGGTCGATGATCTTGAGTAACCCCGCTGCGCCTGGCGATCACCAACGACGATACGCGCGATAGTACCGGGGTCCGCCGCCATAGTAGCGCGCTCCGTAGTACCTTGGTCCGCCGTAATAGGCATAGTGCGGACGGATCACGCGCCGGACCCGGGGATAATAGGCCGGGGCGTAGTAGGTTGAGGTGTAGCCGCCATAATAGGCCGGGGCATAGCCGTAGACCGGGGCGTAACCGCCATAATACGCCGGCGCATAGCCACCGTAATATGCGGGCGCATAGCCGCCATAGTAACCGTAGCCCGGGCCATAGGCGTAAGCGCTGGACGCGATGCCGCTGATCAGCGCCCCCGCGATCAGTCCGCCCGCCAATCCAGGACCAAAACCCCGCCCCCGCCAATGCGCTTCAGCCGGTGACGGAGCCGCCAGGGCGGTGAATCCGACGACGGCAGCGGTCACTAACGCCAATACTGCTTTCTTCATGTCCAAAACCCTTCCAGTTTTCCCGGGCCTTCCAACCGGCAAGTTAGCCGAAGGTTTCCCGCGGGGGGAGGTTGCAGAACGATAGTCGTCAAATTTAATCTTGATGAACGGCGGATTCAACCGTCACGCGGCGCTCAGGCCGGGGAGACGAGACGATGTCGGCGGTGCCGGAAGTGAGAACAGCGGACGCGAGCCTCCAGGCAAGCGCGATCAATACCATCGTGCTCGGCTTCGCCGCCGACCCGATGACGCGCTGGGTTTGGCCCGACTCGTCCGAATACCTCGGAATGATGCCGCGGTTCGTCAAAGCCTTTGGCGGCCGGGCATTCGAGCATGGCTCGGCCGACATCACCGACGGGGCGCGTGCCGCCGCCCTGTGGCTGCCGCCGGGCGTCGAGCCCGATGACGCGGAAATGGGCGCGGTCATGCAGGGAGCGCTACGCCCGGAGATCGCTGAAGATATTGGCGCCGTCCTGAAAGGCATGGCCGAACATCATCCGCGCGAGCCGCATTGGTATCTCCCCCTGATCGCCGCCGATCCGAAATGGATCGGGCGAGGACTCGGCGCGCTGCTGATGCAACACGCGCTTCGACGCTGCGACGAACAGGGTGTCGCGGCCTACCTGGAAAGCTCGAACCCCCGCAACATTTCGCTGTATGAGCGGCACGGCTTCCAGATCATTGGCAGGATCCAGAGCGGCTCCTCTCCGGTGATGACGCCCATGCTGCGGCCGCGATCCTGAACGCGCAGCTACCGAAGATTGCAATTGTCCTGATGACAGACCGGGTGCACGGATGTAGCCTGCGGCAAAATATGAGCACGGGAGGGTGGCATGCCAGACGCAGTGGCCGCAGCATCTTCTTTGGGAGCGACGAGCGGCGGCACGACACAACAAGTCGATGTCGCGGTGGTCGGTGCCGGATTTGCCGGGCTGTACCTGCTGCACCGGCTGCGCAAGGCCGGCTTCACCACGGTGGTGCTGGAGGAGGCCGACGACGTCGGCGGCACCTGGTACTGGAACCGGTATCCCGGCGCGCGCTGCGACATCCAGACCATCGACTACAGCTACACTTTCGATCCGGAGTTGGAGGGCGCGTGGCAATGGTCGGAGAAATACGCCACCCAACCCGAAATCCTGCGCTACCTCGGCTTCGTCGCCGACCGCTATGATCTCAGGCGCGACATCCGCTTTGGCACCAAAATCACGGCGGCGACATGGGACGAGGCCGCCGAACGCTGGCAGCTCGCGACCAGCAGCGGCGCGACGGTATCCTGCCGCTTCTACATCATGGCGACCGGCTGTCTCTCCGCGCCAAAACCGCCGGAGATCGATGGCGTCAAGGATTTCAAGGGCGAGGTCTACTTCACCGGCCGCTGGCCGCATCACGAGGTCAAGCTCGCCGGCAAGCGCGTCGCGGTGATCGGTACGGGATCGTCCGGGATCCAGTCGATCCCTGTCATCGCCGAACAGGCGGCGCATCTGACGGTGTTCCAGCGCACGCCGAACTTCGCCCTGCCCGCGCACAATGGTCCGGCGCCGGCCGATCGCGTCAGCTTGCTGCAAGCCGATCGCGCCGGCTACCGCGAGCAGGCCCGCTGGTCGCTGGCGGGTGTGCCGTGGCCGCAGCAAATGGCGGTGAGCTGGCAATTGAGCGATGCCGAGCGCCGCGAGCGGTTCGAGCAGGCGTGGGCCGCCGGCGACCTCGTCTACATGTTGACCCAGTTGTGGGCCGACCAGGCCGTCGACCTCGAGGGCAACGCGCTGCTTGCGGAGCTGATCCGCGAGAAAATCCGCGCCACCGTCACGGATCCCGACACGGCGGCGGCGCTGAGCCCTTACGACCATCCGTTCGGGGCCAAGCGTCCCTGCCTCGATACCAACTACTACGCCACCTTCAACCGCCCCAACGTCACGCTGGTGTATCTGCGGCAGGAGCCGATCACCTCGATCACCGCCTCCGGTATCAAGACGGACAAGCGCAGCTTCGACGTCGATGTGATCGTGTTCGCCACCGGCTTCGACGCCATGACCGGCGCGATCATGGCGGTTCATCCCATCACCGGCCGCGGCGGCAAGTCGCTGTCCGACGTCTGGGCCCACGGCCCGCAGACCTATCTCGGCCTCACCGTGGCCGGCTTCCCCAATTTGTTCATGATCACCGGCCCGGGCAGCCCGTCGGTGCTGTCGAACATGGCGGTGTCGATCGAGCAGCATGTCGACTGGGTGGTCGAGCGCCTGATGGCGATGCGGGAGGCCGGCTTCACCACCGTCGAAGCGACGGACACCGCGCAGGCCGGCTGGGCGCAACATATGGCCGACTGTGCATCGCTGACGCTGCACCGGCTGGCCAACACCTGGTACACCGGCGCCAACGTTCCCGGCAAGGCGCAGGGCGTGATGCCGTATACCGGCGGCGTCGGCCCCTATCGCAGCATCTGCAACGAGATCGTCAGCCGCGGCATGCTCGGCTTCAGGCTGACCGGCCCCGGCGTTGCCGGGCAATGCAATGACGGCGAGGTCGTTCGGCTGCAGCCGGACGTGCGGCTGGTGCTGGGCATGCTGGCGCAGATGCAGTTGCCGCCCATCGAGTCGCTCGGAGCCCAGGGCGCGCGCGACTTCGTCAATGAGTTCAACAAGGCCCGTCCGGCGGGCCGGCCGGTCGGCGATGTCGTCGATGGCACCCTCCCCGGCGCTGACGGTCCACTGCCCTACCGGCTCTATCGGCCGGCGACGCCGGGGCCGCATCCGATCGTGGTCTATTTCCACGGCGGTGGCTGGGTGCTGGGCGACCAGCAATCCGACGAGCCGTTCTGTCGCGACCTGTGCCGGCGCAGTGGCATGATCTTCGTCAGCGTCGGCTACCGGCATGCGCCGGAACATCGCTTCCCCGCCGCGGCAGAGGACGCCTACGCCGCGACGCGGTGGATCGCGGAACATGCCGATGAACTCGGCGGCACGCCTGATGCGGTGATGGTCGCGGGCTGGAGCGCCGGCGCCAACCTCGCCGCCGTTACCTGCCAGCTGGCGCGCGACCGCGGTGGCCCGCAAATCTCGGGGCAATTGCTGGTGTGCCCGGTCACCGACTGCGCGTTCGACCGTCCCTCCTACGCCGACAATGCGACGGGCTATTTCCTGACACGCTCGCTGATGTTCTGGTTCTGGGACCTGTATTGTTCGCCGGCCGACCGCACCAATCCGCGCGTCTCGCCGCTGCGCGGCAAACTCGAAGGCCTGCCGCCGGCGTTGGTGGCAACCTGCGAGTTCGATCCGCTGCGCGACGAGGGTGTCGCCTACGGCGAAGCCCTCGCTGCCGTCGGGGTGCCGGTCGAGCAACTCAAGGCGCGCGGCCACTTCCACTCGTCGCTAACCATGGTCGACGTCGTCATCACTGGTGTCAGCGCGCGGGTGCAGATGGCCGAGGCCTTGCGCCGGTTCGCCGGGCTTCCCCGACAAGACAACGAGGATGTCCGATCGGGCCAGAGGGCGCCGCACGAAATCGCTGCAGAGTAGCGCCGCTGCAACGAACGCATTGGCAGCGTGCAACAGGAGAGCCGGGATCGGTCGAGTTCACTTCGAGGAAGCGAGGGGACCTGTCATGAAACAGATTGAGGAAATTCCGGGCAAGCTCGTACTCAAAGCGGGCTCGACGACACTGACGCTCGACAAGGATTGCGGCAAGGCGACGCTGCAGAAAAAATTGCTGCTGTGGAACAAGAAGCCCGTCGAGTTCGCGCTCGCTGATATCGACGACATCGCGGTGAAATCGGAAAAGGACGGCGCCTCCGGCGCGACCATCCATCACAGCGTCGTGCACCGGCGTACCGGCGAGATCACCGTCCTGACCACGGAGGAAGCCAAGGACGCCGCCGAAACGGTGGCAAAGCTGCGCGGATTTGTTGGATTGTAGGTTGAGCAATGTCGGCATCCTGTCCGAGCCTCATGCTGAGGATGAGGACGACTTCACCGCGCGGGCGATACCCTGCTCCCTCATGGTGAGGAGCGCGTCCGGCAGCGCCCTTGCGCTGTCCGGCGCGCGTCTCGAACCATCTGGCACACTGGCCGCTGCCATCCTTCGAGACGCCCGCCTTCGCTACGCTTAGGCCGGGCTCCTCAGGATGAGGGCCGGAGTGTTGGAATCGCCCTGCCTAATCCTCGTTCGCCTTGAACCGTCCGAGGCCCTGCATCACGAACGGCGCCACCAGCGCGATCAGCGCGATGGCGAGCAGCGTCGCCGAGACAGGGCTTTGCAGCAGCGCCATGGGATCGCCGAGGCTGATCGACATCGCGCGGCGCAGCTGGCTTTCGGCGATCGGGCCGAGGATCAGACCGATCACGACCGGCGCGATCGGAAAATCAAACCGGCGCATCAGGAAGCCCATCACGCCAAAACCCGCCAGCATCGACAGCTCCACCACCGACGGTTTTGCCGCGATGGTGCCTGTCGTCGCGAACACGAGAATGCCGGCGTAGAGCCATGGCTGCGGGATCGCCAGCAGCTTCACCCACAGGCCGACCAGCGGCAGATTGAGCACCAGCAGCATGACGTTGGCGATGAACAGGCTGGCGATCAGGCCCCACACCAGTTCGGGCCGCTCGGCGAACAACAGCGGCCCCGGATTGAGTCCGTATTGCTGAAAACCCGCCAGCATCATCGCGGCGGTCGCCGAGGTCGGAAGCCCCAATGTCAGCAACGGCACCAGCGTGCCGGCGGCGGAAGCATTGTTGGCGGCTTCGGGTCCCGCGACGCCTTCGATGGCGCCCTTGCCGAATTCCTCCGGATGCTTTGTGAGGCGCTTCTCGGTGGAATAGGACAGAAAGGTCGGAATCTCCGCGCCTCCGGCCGGCAATGCGCCGATCGGAAACCCGAACATGGTGCCGCGCAGCCACGGCTTCCACGATCGCTTCCAGTCTTCTCTTGTCATCCACAGCGAGCCGCGCACCGGCTCCAGCTTTTCCTCGGAGTGATGACGGCGCGATACCACGTAGAGCGCCTCCCCCACCGCGAACAAGCCGACCGCCAGCGTCGTCACCTCGACGCCATCGAGCAGTTCGGGGATGCCGAAGGCGAGCCGGGCCTGGCCGGTCAGCTTGTCGATGCCAACAAGCCCGAGCGTCAGGCCGATGAACAGGCTGGTCAGTCCGCGGACCGGCGAATTTCCGAAAGTGGCCGAGACCGTGACGAAAGCCACGCACATCAACGCAAAATAATCTTCCGGCCCGAAATTGACAGCGAAGTCGACCAGCCACGGCGCCAGAAAGGCCAGACCAATGGTGGCGATGGTGCCGGCGACGAACGAGCCGATTGCCGCGGTGGCGAGCGCAGGACCGCCGCGGCCGGCTTTTGCCATTTTGTTGCCCTCGAGCGCGGTCGCCATCGAGGCGCTCTCGCCCGGCGTGTTGATCAGGATGGCGGTGGTCGATCCGCCATACATGCCGCCGTAATAGATCCCGGCGAACATGATCAGCGAGCCGCCGGGATCGAGCTTGTAGGTCACCGGCAGCAGCAGCGCGACGGTGAGCGCGGGCCCGATGCCGGGCAGCACGCCCACCGCAGTGCCGAGCAGCACGCCGATCAGCGCATAGAGCAGGTTCATGGGCTGGATCGCGACAGCCATGCCGTTGGCGAGTGCGACGAAGGCGTCCATCAAAACAGCCTTTCCAGTGGACCGGCGGGAAGGCTCAACGTCAGCAGCCGACTGAAGGCGACATAGATCAGGGTGGTCAACACCAGGCCGATGACGAGATCGGCGAGAATCGCGCGCCGCCCGAAGGCCGTCGCCGTGGTGACGAACAAAGCCGTGGTCGCCAGGATGAAGCCGCCGCCGAGGCCGATAATGGCGATCAGCATCGCCAACCCTCCGAGGATCAGCCACACCGCCTTGGGATCGGCGCTCTCGCGCTCAGGCAGATTGCCGCGCAGCGCCTCGACCAGATTGCCGATCGCGAGAATGCCGAGCCCGACGGCGATAACGATGGGCATCGCGTGCGGCCCCATGCCATAGGGATTGTTGGACTGCAGCTGGCTCGCGTCCCATACCAGCACTGCGGCGAGGCCTGCGAGCGCCAGCGCAATGACAACGCCCGCGGGATCGACGCGCCGTGACGCCGGATCCTGCGGCAGGTCGCTCATGATTTGACGAGGCCGACCGATTTCAGCACGTCGGTGACACGCACGGTTTCCTTCTTCAGGAAATCCGCGAACGCATCTCCGCCGAGATAGGCGTCGTCCCAGCCCTTCTGCTTGAGGATGCCCTTCCAGGCATCGGACTTGACCATCTTCTCCACGGCATCGCTGAGCGTCTTCTTCTGCTCCGCCGTGATGCCGGGAGGCGCCATCACCGAGCGCCAGTTGGCCAGCACGAGGTCAATGCCCTGCTCCTTGAAGGTCGGAATATCGACGCCGGGAATCCGCTTTTCCGAGGTCACGCCGAGCGCGCGCAGTTTGCCGGACTTGATCTGGCCGTCATATTCGCTGAGGCCCGAGATGCCCGCGGTGACCTTGCCGCCGAGAATGGCCGCCAGCGACTCGCCGCCGCCGGAAAACGGAATGTAGTTTATCTTCTTCGCGTCGGCGCCGATCGTGCCGGCAAACAGCGCCGCCATCACATGGTCGACACCGCCGGCCGAGCCGCCGGCAAAGGTGACCTTGGCGATATCGGCCTTGACGGCTGCGGCCAGATCCTGCGCCGTCTTGAGCGGCGAATTCGCGGGAACCACGATGACCTGGATCTCCTCGGTGAGGCGCGCAATCGGCGTCACCTGTTCGAGCGTCACCGGCGACTTGTTCATGGCCAGCGCGCCGACCATCACAAAACCGTTCACCATCAGCTGGTTGCCGTCGCCCTTGGCGCCGTTGACGAACTGCGCGATGCCGACGCTGCCACCGGCGCCCGCCACGTTGGTAACCTGGACGCTGCGCGCGACACCGGCGGCGACAAGCGCCTGCTGCATCGCCCGCGCCGTCTGGTCCCACCCGCCGCCGGGCGCCGCCGGCGCCATCACCTTGAGTTCGAGCTGCTGCGCGAGCGCCGGAGCGGCGGTCACGAGCGTCAGCGCGACAGCGGCGCCGAGCAGGCGCGTATGAAACGGGGTCATGGGAGTTCCTCCAGGCTGATGCGGAGCGGCTGGTATTGACGATTTTTCGCATCGTGTCATTTTGTCGGATATCAACCGGAAACACCGATGCTGTCCAGAACGGACTGGATGCCGTCGTCGGGTTTCGCTGCGAAAGCGCGATCGTGACATAGAGACCACCGCTCGCCGTCGTCCCTGCGAACGCAGGGACCCATACGCCGTGCCGTCGATATTGTCGGTGGTGTTAACGGGCTTGTTGCGCCACTGCGCCATAGCACCAGACGACCGGGGTTATGGGTCCCTGCGTTCGCAGGGACGACGGATGAGAGATTCCGTTTTCAAAAAACAAACGCAATTTCGCGATCTCGCGGCTGGATGCACCCGAGGTTTGCCATCAACTTCCCGCCCTCTCCAATCAGAGGGCGCGGGGAATGCCGGGCGCCCGATGCGCCCGCTGCCACGTGTGCAATGTTATTGGGTAGAAGCGCACACGCGTTAGTCAGGTCACACCGGAATCACCCGGCACTCCCCGCGCGATGGTTTACGCTTATACGTGGTCTCCCCGGCGATCGGCTTTCTTGCCACCGTCACCTGCAGGCTTGACACCAGCACCGAGGTGTCAGGACAACACGACTTCGTCGTCCGCTTCAGGCGCCCTCGTCAGGAGCGCCCTCCGCGTCCACCGCATCCCCGCCCCGCGCTGATGACGTTGCGCAACGCCCCTCTGGGTGGGACGGGATGGCGAAACATGTAACCCAATTTTTATTTCTGGAAAACAGAAATATTTTTGCGCGGGAGGCTTGACGCGACTTCTGTAAATCGGAAGTGATTTGCCCGTCGGGTAGCGGTCTCGCGGGTCAGGTCGCGCAGCTTGCGCAAGTAAGGCATCGCCTGCGCCGTGAAATTGCGGCGGCGGGTGAAGGTGGCGCCGACGGAAAAACTCTGCGCGCCGACATGCCATTTCGATTCGGTGCGGTCGAATTGCACGAAACGGCGCTTTTCCAGCGTCGCCAGCAGCCGGTGCACGGTCGAGGTGGAGAGGCCGGTGCGGACGGCCAGATCGCTCAGGCGATATCCCTCATCGTCTTCGGCGAGGGTTTCGATGATGTGGAGAGCACGGTCGACCGATTGAACGCCGCCGTCGCGGGGCTCGGCCGCGCTGGATCTGGGCTCGATGGCCTTGCGCGGAATCGCGTCTCTCTTCATCGCGACCTGCATTCATGCTGAGAGGCATTGAATTTGTCTCAGACCCCATCCAGAGATCCGAGAATGAATACCGACCTCATCCCCGCGCAACGGCTTCGCCGTTGTCGCTGGAGGAGCCGCGCGCGCTTCGTGCGGCGTCTCGAAGGATGGCAGCAGGCAGGATGCCCGATGGTTCGAGACGCGCGCCCGACAGCGCAAGGGCGCTGCCGAACGCGCTCCTCACCATGAGGCAGTAGTGTATGCCGCTTACGAAAAACGCCGCTCCGGATTTCCGAAGCGGCGTTTGTCATTCAGCTCTCAGAGCAGGCCCGCACCGCGCGCCCATTTGTACTTGGCGCCGAGCACCGCGACCGGGATTTCGGTCGAGTAGGCGTAGGCGACGATGCCGTTCTGGTAGAGATAGTCGGCGGCTTCCTCGACTTCGATGTCGCCGGCCAGCGAGGCCACGATCGGCTTCTCGATGCCCTTGGCCTTCATCTCGTTCTTCACCTCGACCATGTTGCGCGCGAACACCATCGGCGGCGTCACGATGGTGTGCCAGTAGCCGAGGATCAGCGCGTGTATGCGCGGATCTTCGAGGCCCAGCTTCACCGTGTTGACATAGGTGATCGGCGGCTCGCCGCCGGTGCTGTCGATCGGGTTGCCGGCGGCGCCGAACGGCGGGATGAACTTGCGGAACGCGGCGTCGAGATCCGGCGGGATCGTCATCAGCGACAATTTGTTGTCGATGCAGGCGTCCGACAGCAGCACGCCGGAGCCGCCGGCACCCGTGATGATGACGACGTTCTCGCCCTTCGGCGTCGGCAGCACCGGAATGCCGCGGGCGAATTCCAGCATGTCCCTCAATGAACGCGCGCGGATCACGCCGGACTGGTTGAACACGTCCTCGTAGATCTTGTCGTTGCCGGCGAGCGCGCCGGTGTGCGAGCTCGCGGCCTTGGCGCCGGCCGAAGTGCGGCCGGCCTTCAGCACCACGATCGGCTTCTTCTTCGAAACGCGTTTTGCGACTTCGGCGAAGGCGCGGCCGTCCTTCAGATCCTCGCAATGCTGCGCGATGAT
>NZ_JAUSLT010000108.1 GCF_030646015.1 Bradyrhizobium sp. | reverse complement strand
TCATGGAAGTCGGTGGCGAGTTCGCGGCCGCCGAGATAGCCGCGCTGCAGGCCCCGGATCGAGGCATAGGCGTAGTTGTTCCAGACCACCCAGACCACGGGCAGATTATATTCGACCGCCGTCCCCAGCACGTTGGCGTGCATGAAGAATGCACCGTCGCCGCACACCGACACGCAGGGCCGGTCGGGAGCCGCGAACTTCGCCCCCATGACGCCGGCCACCCCAAATCCCATCGGGCCAAAGCCCATCGAACCAATCAGCGAGTCCGGTCGCTTCGGCTTGCAGAAGCTCAGCAGCCAATTGTGGTGGACACCGATGTCAGAGACCAGGATCGCATTCTCCGGCAGCGCCTTGTCGATTTCGAGCGCGGCGCGCTGCGGATTGATCGGCGTGGTGTCGTCGGAGAATCCCGGCGCAACGAACTTGTCCCACTCCTGGCGATAGGTGTCGATCTGCGCCAGCCACTTCTTGCGGGCATCGGCGCGCTTCGTCAGATCGGCGCGGCGGTCGAGTTCGGCATGGATCTGTCGCAGGAACGTACGCACATCGGCCATCAGACCGAGCGCGACCGGATAGTTGCGGCCGATTTCGTCGGGATCGATATCGACATGGATCAGCCTGGTCGGCGGAATATTGAAGGAATAGCCCGGGATCCACGAACTCGAAGTGCGGTCGTCGAAGCGCATCCCCATCGCCAGCAGCACGTCGGCCTGGCGCGTCGCATGATTGGCCTGGTAATGGCCCGCGCGTGCGACGAGGCCGAGCGCCAGCGGATGATTGCAGTCGATGGCGCCAAGCCCCGAGGCTGACGCCGCCACCGGAATTTGCAGGCGCTCGGCAAGCTTGAGCAATTCGTCGGCCGCGCCGCCGTAGCGGACGCCCTGCCCGACGATCATCACCGGCCGCTCGGCGCCGAGCAGCATGTCGACCGCTTTCACCACGCCTTCCGGGTCGGCGCCGCAGCGGCTAGAGATATTGCCGTTCCAGGCTTCCGCGTTCGGCGCCTCCTCGGCGGCCGACTCCATGAACACATCGAAGGGAACGTCGAGCACGACCGGGCCCGGACGGCCGGTGGTCATGGTCTTCCAGGCCTGCCGGATCGCCAGCGGCACCATCTCGCCGCGCGTCGGCTGGAACACCTTCTTGCAGTAGGATCGCACGGTGGAGGGAAAGTCGGCCTGATAATGCCGATACAATTCCTGAAACGCGCCGCGATTGAACTGGCTGGTCGGCACGTTGCCGGTCACCGCCAGGAACGGGACCGAGTCGAGAAAGGCGTTGCCGAGCGAGATCGGCAGGTTCGCCGAGCCCGGGCCGCAGGAAGTGAAGGTGGCGGTCGGCCGCCCGGAAACGCGGTAATAGACGTCGGCCATGAAGCCGGCGACGCTCTCGTGATGCACCGAGATGGTCTTGAGTTCGTCGGCACGCTCGTACAGCGCGTCGATGAACTGAATATTGCCGTGGCCGCACAGGCCGAACACCTGCGGAACTTTCTCCTGGATCAGATAGTCGACGATAACCTGGGCACCATTGAGCGTATTACCCGCCATTGCATTACTCTCCTGCTCGCTCAACGATATCGCGGCCCAAGCGAATGGGAGCCGCCTCCGACACGTCAGTCCGGCGCGCGAAACCTATTTCCCATAATACTGTACGTCAATTGATATTGTGGTATGCTTGAGATCGACGCCGTACGCGCGGCCAGGGCGCTGTTCAGTCGTTCCGATCGCCTGATAGAGTGCGGCATCGTCGCGGGGAGATGAGATTCGTGGCAGCGCGTACCAGACAAAAGACCGTTGAGAAGCAAGCCGCTCCGCGCAAGACCGCGATCGCGAAGCTGGTGCAGCCTCCGCAGGCCGACATCGACGACGACGCCGACGACCGGCAGCGGGTCGGCGTTCAATCGCTCGGTCGCGCCTTCGCGATTCTCGAAGAAGTGGCGCGTCACCGTGACGGTATCGGGCTGGCCGACCTCTCCAAGCTGGTCGGCCTGCACAATTCCACTACGTTCCATCTGGCCAAGACCATGGTGTCGCTGGGCTATCTGCGCCAGGAGAAGGACTCCAAGCGCTACCGCATCGGCCGGCCGCTGTTTGCGCTGGCGGCCAGTGCGCTCGACGAAATCGAGATGGTGAATGTCGCCACTCCGGTGCTCGAGGATTTGTCGCGCGAAACCAGCGAAAGTGCCCATTTTGCAGTGCGAATGGGCGATGCGGTGGTGGTGATCGCCCGCACCAGCGGCCCCGGCGCGTTTCAACTGACCGACCGCGTCGGCGTGGTGCGGCCGGCGCATTGCACCGCGCTTGGCAAGATCATTCTCGCCTCGCTGCGTCCCGAGCAGTTGAAGCGGTTTCTCGAACGCGTCGACCTGAAACCATCGACCGAAAAATCGATCACCGACAGTGCGGCGCTGATGAAGGAGATCGCCGAGATCAAGCACAGCGGCATCGCCTTCGATGACGCCGAGTTCAATCCGGAAGTGCGCTGCATCGCCGTGCCGGTGATGGATTTCACCGGCCAGACCGTTGGAGCGCTTGGGATATCCGGCCCGATCTGGCGCCTTTCCATCCAGGCGTTGCAGAACCACGCCAGGACGATTCGGGCTGCGGCCAATCGTCTGTCTGCCGAATTTGGCGCCAAGGACACCGCGAAATCCTCCTGACGGCGAAGCCGGCGCCCGCTTTTGGCGTTGACAGGAACCTCCGCGTCCGAAAATATCATCCAACATTAGAAAAACGTCTCTCACATTCTCGCATACGCCGGAATGAAGGGGGACATCGCGGAAACGCCCTTTGGGAGGAGACCAACGATGACCCGCTACAGCCGACGAACATTGTTGAAAGGAAGCGCCGCCTTTGCCGGCGCTGCCGCGATCGGATTTCCGGCGATCAGCTATGGCCAGTCCGAAAAGATCAAGATCGGCCATCTGACGCCGCTGACCGGCTTTCTCGGCGCGCTCGGCGCCTATGCGCAGCTCGGCATCCGCATGGCCGAGGAGGAAATCAACCAGGCCGGCGGCGTCATGGGCCGGCAGCTCGACATCACCTCGGAAGATTCGGTCAATCCCGCCACCGCCGCGACCAAGGCACAGCGCATGCTGGATCAGGACGGCGCGCTCGTCTTGATGGGCGAAATCAATTCCGCCTCGGCGCTCACGATCATGCAGGTCGCCGAACGCAACAAGAAGCTGTTCATGCAGATCGGCGCGCGCTCCGACGCGCTGCGCGGCAAGAACTGCAACAAGTACACCTTCCACGTCGACATCCCCTCCACCGTCATGGTCAACGCGGTCGGCAAGGCGCTGGTGCGCGACAACATGATGAAGGACAAGAAGTTCTACACGCTGACCGCCGACTACATCTTCGGCCACGATCTCGGCCGCGCGGCGAAAGCGTTCTTCAGCGCCAACGGCGGCAACCTGATCGGCGACGAACTGGTCGCCACCGACGTCACTGACTTCAGCCCGTACCTCTTGAAAATCCGCCAGGCCAAGCCGGACATCGTCTGCTCCAACCTCGCCGGCAACCAGGTCACCAACCTGATCAAGCAATATGCCGAATTCGGCCTGCCCTACCCGATCGTCGGCTTCAACCTCAACACCGCCGACGCCTGGGCGGCGGGCGACGGCAATCTGAGCGGCACCTGGCCGACGGTCTGGTACCACACCTCGGAAGTGCCGAGCTCGAAGACCTTCGTGACCAACTTCACCAAGAAGTACGGCAAGCCGCCGGAGAACCATGCCTGGATCGAATATGTCTCGCTGAAGATGATGGCGCAGGCCATGAACGAGACCAAGTCGACCGACACCACCAAGCTGATTGGCTACTTCGAGAAGGAAACCCAGTTCGATATCCTGAAGGCGCGCAAGGCGCATTTCCGGTCGTGGGATCATCAGCTGATGCAGGAGGCCTACCCCTTCACCGTCAAGGCCAAGGGCCAGGCCAAGGACAAGTGGGACATGCTGGTGCTCGGCGGGGCGATCCCCGCAGCGAACGAATCGCTGGAATCCATCGCCCTCACCAAAGAGCAGAACCCCTGCTCGATGTAATCGTTGCGTAGTTTCACCCGGCGCAGCGCCCATCAGGCGCGCGCCGGGTGACACGCTTATCGGCGTCTTTTCACCGCCGCCACCTTGTGTCTTCCGGGATCGAGAATGCAGTTCGGGTTCTTGCTGGAACAGGTGGTGAATGGCCTCGTGCTCGGGGGCTACTATCTCCTCATCGCGCTCGGCCTGTCGCTGATCTTCAGCGTCGGCGGCGTGGTCAATCTGGCGCATGGCGCTTTCTACGCGCTCGGCGCCTATGCCTCGGTCGAGATCACCAGATATCTCGGCTTCGGCCCGGCCATGGTGTTGTCGCCGATCGCGGTCGGCATGCTCGGCATTCTGTTCGAGCGATTCATCCTGCGCCGGTTCTATAGCGCCGATCCGATCCTGAGCCTGCTGGTGACCTTCGGGCTCGCCATGGTCGCGGAGCAGGCGATCCGCATCGTCTGGGGCGCGGCGCCGCTGTCGGCGTCGATCCCCCAGGTGTTTCGTGGCTCGGTCATCGTCGGCGATTTCCTGTTCTCGCGCTACCGGCTGCTGATCCTGGCCGTGGTCGCGCTGGTGTTGCTTGCGATCTGGCTGTTGCTGCACAAGACCTCGTTCGGCCGCGTCGTGCGCGCCGGCATCCAGCGGCCGGACATGGTCGCCGCCCTCGGCATCCGGCTGCAGCCCTACATGACCGCCATCGTCATGCTCGGCGTCGGCATGGCCGCGATGGGCGGCGCTTTCTTCGCACCGATCACCATCGTGCATCCGGCGATGGGGGCCGAGATCATCACTGTCGCCTTTGTCGTCGTGGTGATCGGCGGCCTCGGGAGTTTCTGGGGCGTCGTGATCGCCGCCATGCTGGTCGGCGTCGTCAGGGGCATCACCATCCATTTCGTTCCCGCCGCCGGCGAAGCCTCGATCTACGTCCTGATGTTCCTGATCCTGCTGGTACGCCCGCGCGGCCTGCTCGGCGAGCGTATCGAGAAGTTCGAATGAAAACCGCCCCGCATCTGGTAAAATACCGGCCATTGCTATTGGCAGCCCTTGCACTGGTCGCACTGCCGTTCGGCTTGCAGGCGCTCGGGCTGTCGCTCAACACCGGCATCATGGTGGTGGCGCTGGCGATTGCGGCGATGGGCCTCAATCTCTGCGTCGGCTACACCGGGCTGGTGTCGTTCGGTCACGGCACCTGGTTCGGCATCGGCGCCTATGCCGCGGGATTGATGCAGCTCAACTGGTTTCGCGGCGATGTCTGGCTGCCGCTGCTGCTGTCGATGGTATTCGTCGCGGTCGCCTCGACCATCGTCGGCATCGTCATCCTGCGCCGCCGCGGCGTCTACTTCTCGCTGCTGACGCTGGCGCTGGCCGCACTCAGCTACACGATCGCGTTCCGCTGGAGCAACGTCACCGGCGGCGAGGATGGCCTCGGCGGCCTGAAACGCGGCAGCATCGGGCCCTTCAATCTCGACAATGCGCTGACCTACTACACCGTCGTCGCGCTGATCGGGCTCGCCGTGCTCTACGTGCTGCTGCGCATCGTGCGCTCACCGTTCGGCCATGTGCTGGTGGCGATCCGCGAGAACCAGCTGCGCGCCACGTTCCAGGGCTATCCGGTGGAGCGCTACAAGCTCGGCGTGTTCGTGATCTCGGCCGTGGTGACCGGGCTCGCCGGCGCGCTGACCGGGTTCCAGAATTATCTGGTTTCGGCCGAAGCGGTGTCGGTACCCTTCTCCGGCGAGTTGCTGGCGATCGTCGTGATCGGCGGCATGCGCAACATGCTGGGGCCGGCGCTCGGCGCGCTGTTCTTCATCCTGTTCCGCGAGCTGTTTTCGATCTGGACGCCGAACTGGCTGCTCTGGTTCGGACTGATCTTCGTCGCCTTCGTGCTGTATTCGCCGGGCGGGCTGGTCGGGATCTGGGCCACGCTGAGCCGGCGCTGGTGGCCCGCTCCGGAAGAAGCCGCCGCGATGTCGAGGCGCAAGATCTACGAAGGCCTGCCGCTGCCGGAATTCTTGCGGCCGGAGGGCCTCAAGGGCACCGTGCTGGAGGTTACGGGCATCTCCAAGCATTTCGGCGGCATCCGCGCCGTTCACAACGCCAGCCTCGAGGTCGGCGCCGGCCAGATTCATGCCCTGATCGGTCCCAACGGCGCCGGCAAGACCACGCTGTTCAACCTGATTTCCGGACTCTACACCGCAGAACACGGCACCATCCGCCTCGATGGCCAGCCAATTCACGGCGTGCCTGCCGAGTTGATCTGCCACCGCGGGCTGGCGCGCTCGTTTCAGATCACCAATTTGTTCAAGGAGCTCACGATCTACGAGAACCTGCGGCTCTCGCTGCAGGCGCAACGCGCCATGCGCTTCAACATCTGGCGCGATATCGACAGCTACCCGGAAGTTCACGCCGAGACCGCCGAACTCGTCAAATTCCTTGGCCTCGAAGGCATCGAGGAGATCCAGGGTGGTGAGCTGTCCTATGGCGGACAGCGGCTGGTCGACCTCGGCATTGCGCTCGGCTCCAAGCCGAAGGTGCTGCTGCTCGACGAACCCTTGGCGGGGCTGGCCGCCGCCGAGCGCGAACGGGTCTCCAACCTGATCAAGAACGTGGCCGCCAACATTCCGGTCCTGATCGTCGAGCACGACATCGATCGCGTGCTCGGCTTCTCGCAAGTAGTCACCGTGATGAACCAGGGCGAAGTGCTGATGACCGGCACGCCTGAGGCGGTGCGCAGCGACCGCCGCGTGCAGCAGATCTATACGGGAACCGGCATTCCCGAAGTCGAGCACAGCCGCAGCGATGCGGCTCGCGAGGACGCGGCACAAGTGCTGCGCTTCGAGGGCGTCAATACGTTCTATGGCAAGAGCCACATCCTGCACGATGCCACGCTCGATGTTCGCGAAGGCGAGATCGTGGCGCTGCTCGGGCGCAACGGCGCCGGCAAATCCACGCTGTTGAAGACGATCGCCGGGCTCGTGCCGCTGGCGTCCGGAACCATGCAGTATGAGGGCCGCGATATCGCCGGAACCTCCGCGCCGGATATCGCGCGCGCCGGCATCGGTTACGTGCCGCAGGGCCGCGGCCTGTTCGCGGGCATGACGGTGCGGGAAAATCTCTCGCTCGGCCGTCTCGCGCGCAAGACCGACGGCAGCCACGGCGTGGTGTGGAGCGAGGAGCAGATCCTCGATTATTTCCCGCGGCTGAGGGAGCGGCTCGATGTCGCGGCGGATTACCTCTCCGGCGGCGAACAACAGATGGTGGCGGTGGCGCGCGCGATGTCGGGCAACGTCAAGCTGCTGCTGCTGGATGAGCCGTTCGAGGGGCTGGCGCCGACCGTGATCCTCGAACTGTTCAAGGTGTTTGATCTGTTGCGCCGGCACACTTCGATCGTGATCGTCGAACATAATCTCGATCTGGTGCTGGCGCTGGCCGACCGCGTCTTCGCGCTGGAGCGCGGTACGGTGTTCCACCAGGGGCCAGCGACGCCGCTGCTGACCGACCTGGAGTACCGCAAGAAGATTCTGTGGCTGTGAATAGTTCGTCATTGCGAGCGGAGCGAAGCAATCCATAGCAACAATGAGAGGGAAGCTGGATTGCTTCGCTCTGCTCGCAATGACGGGATTGGGTTCCTGAGCAAAACTCCAAGGGAGGCTGCGATGCGATATCTTGTTGCGACCATGCTGGTCGGTTCGATCACCTTGTTCGCTGGTCACGCCCGGGCGGCGGACGGCATGACCATCGCCGTCTTCACCAAGAACTCGACCAACCCGGCCTATGAGGCGTTCCGCATCGCCGCCGACCAGGTCGCAAGGACGGCGGGCGCGCGCGTCGTGCATCTGGTTCCGAAAAAGCCCGACAATGTCGAGGAGCAGAAGGCGATGGTGGAGCAGGCCCTGAACGACAAACCGGATGCCGTGATCTTCATCCCGGTCGATGACGTCGCCATGATCGACTCTGTGAAGAAGCTGAACGAGGCGAAGATACCCATCATCCTGGTCTCCAACCCCCTTCCCGGAAAATTCGTCACCTATGTCGGCGCCGACGATTTTGAGATTGGATACCGGGAGGCGAAATATCTGTTCGAACATCTCGGCGGCAAAGGCAAAATCGTCGTCATCGAGGGCACACCAGCCGCGCCGACCAACCGCGAGCGCGTGCGCGGGTACCAGCGCGCCTTCGCCGAATTTCCCGGTATCCAGGTGCTCGGCTCCGGGGTCGGCAATTACCAGCAGCCCGACGCCAAGCGCGTGATGGCGAAATTTCTGGGTGAGCATCCCCAGATCGACGCCGCGCTCTCGGCCAATGACGGCATGGCACTCGGCGTGCTGGAGGCGCTGAAGGAAGCCGGCCGCAGCTCGATCGTGATCGGCATCAACGGCATCCTGCCGGCGGTGAAGCAGATCGAGGCCGGCGCGATTCTCGCCACCGTCGATTTCAACATGTTCAAGATCGGCTGCACCGCCACGCGGGCTGCGGTGCGCCATCTCAAGAAGGAACCGCTGCCGGAAAAAGTCATGCTGCCGGCCGAGATCATCGACAAGACCAACTACAAGGCATGGCTGGTGCCGGTGGATCAGCGCGCATGTCCGGAGTGGAGTGAGGTGGTGAGGTAGCTGCCGATCGCAAGGCACGCTCGCTGAACACCCACAACTGTCGTCCTCCGCGAAAGCGGGGGACCCAGTACGCCGCGGCTTCTCGGTTCTATCGCTGGCGTCTCTGGAATACTGGGCGCCCGGTCTGCGCCGGGCGATTACAGCGGTGTTTGTGCGAACGGTGTACGCTCATTCCTCAGATTCAAAATTTCGAACAGCACGAAGATACACGCCCGCATTCTCGCGGCGCGATGCGCCCGAGGCTTGCTTCAGCTTCACTCCTCTTGAGAAAGAAGGGCGCAGGGAAAGCCGGGCGCCGATTGCACCCACGGTCGTGCACACAAGGCGCACGAGTGGACCACAGGTAAACCGGATCATTCGGCTTTCCCGGCACGATGGTTACGGCTTATAGGTGAGCGCAGAGCATAGCGGCCGTGCAGGCTGCGCCACGGTTCGCCGCTTGTGATGAGCCCCATCGGCGCGCTAGCCTCGGGCAAAGGGAATGCCGGGAGGACAGAATGGGCCGCAAGATAGCGATCGTCGGAGCAGGTGCGGTCGGCGGATATGCCGGCGCCCATATGGTGCAGGCCGGCGAAGACGTCACCTTCATCGATCCATGGCCCGAGCATGTCGAGCACATGCGCAAGCACGGCCTGCGCGTCACCCACGCCAAAGACGTCGCGGAATTCACCGTCCCCGTGCGCGCGCTGCACGTCACCGACGCGCAACAGCTGGCGCGGGAAGCGCCGGTCGACATCGCCTTCATCTGCATGAAATCCTACGACACGGCATGGGCCACCATGCTGATCCAGCAATATCTGGCGCCGGATGGCTACGTGGTGTCGCTGCAGAACTGCATGAATGAAGAAACCATCGCCGGCATCGTCGGCTGGGGCAAGACGCTGGGCTGCATTGCCAGCAGCATCACGGTCAACCTGCCCGAGCCCGGCCACATCCACCGCGGCGCCGGCAAGCACGGGGCAGCCCACACGGTGTTTCGCGCCGGCGAGGTGCACGGCCGTATCACGCCACGGGCGGAGGAAATCTGCCGCCTGGTCGGCACCGCCGACAGCGCCAAGGCGACTTCCAATCTATGGGGCGAACGCTGGTCGAAACTGGTGGCCAACGCCATGGGCAACGGGCTCTCCGCCTGCACCGGTCTGCCCGGCGGCGAGATGCTGCACAACGAGCCGATCCGCCGCTTCTCCACCCGGCTCGGCAGCGAAGCGATCCGCGTCGGCCAGGCGCACGGCTATCAGCTCGAAGAGATCCTGCACCTGGCGCCCGAGACCATCGCGCGTGCCGGCGAAGGCGACGAAGCAGCGATGCGCGCCTGCGACGACCGGCGCTTCGCCGACAGCAAGCATACCGCCGCCGGCCAGCGTCCCTCGATGGGCCAGGACATGGAGAAGGGCCGCCGCACCGAGATCGAATTCCTCAACGGGTTTGTGGTGCGCGAGGGCGAAAAGGCCGGCGTCTCCTGCCACGCCAATGCCGCGCTGACGGATATCGTCAAGCGCGTGGAACGTGGCGAACTGAAGCCGGATCCGCGGCATATCACGGAGCTCAGGTTGAACTGAGCGGGCTTCAGGCAAAGGCGTTCCTTTGAACCTAGTGTAACCAGCGCCTTTGCAGAAATATTCTGGAAAGTCTTGCCCATACGATATCAACATTTCGCCGACCTGCATGGTCGTCGGCATCTCATACGCCGACGCCGGGATGGACCGGCTTCCCCCACGGCGTTAGTCTGCAACACTAGACCGCGCACGACTGTGACTGAGATCACATAGATTAATCTGATTCTAGCGCATTGTGATCGATAGCTCTGAAGCTTGGCTCGTTATCATCTGGGATTTCCTGATGCGCGCCGTGGGGACTATTTTTTTAACAGTTTGGCTGACTTCGCTGTTCGGCCAACCGGCGCTGGCTGAGAAGCGAGTTGCGTTGGTCATCGGCAATTCTGGATACCAAAATGTTGCTCGCCTGACTAATCCTGCGAACGATGCTGCGACAATCGCTGGCACGCTTAAGAAAGCCGGGTTCGATATTGTAAATACCCGGTCCGATCTCAAAGCAGCAGAGATGCGGCGCGCGTTGCGCGATTTTGGCAACAAGACCCACGATGCCGATGTGGCTTTGATCTACTATGCGGGGCACGGAATCGAGTTGGATAATACAAACTACCTAATTCCAGTCGATGCTCGACTCGAAACCGACGTTGACGTTTATGACGAGACCATTTCGCTTGATCGGGTTTTTGTAGCTATTGAGTCCGCCAAAAGACTACGGCTCATCATTCTCGATGCTTGCCGTGACAATCCCTTCTCCAAGATCATGAGACGTTCTGCGGCTTCACGTACGATCGGCCGCGGGCTGGCCAAAGTTGAACCGACAAATCCCAACACGATGATAGCATTTGCGGCGAAAGCGGGGTTCATCGCATTTGATGGCGACGGGACGAACAGTCCCTTTGCGGCAGCGCTTTCGAAGCATTTGGCGACACCGGGGCTCGACCTGCGCAAGGCTTTCGGGTTCGTTCGAGACGACGTGCTGAAAGCGACGGATAACAAGCAGGAGCCATACATTTATGGTTCACTGGGCGGCGACGATGTCCTGCTGGTTCCAGCGAAGGCTGCTGTCTCGACGCCTGGGTCGAATTCGCAGGCTGAAATGCGCCGTGATTATGAATTGGCTCTCCAGATTGGCAGCCGGGCTATCTGGGCTTCCTTTTTGAACCAACATCCTTCGGGATTTTACGCCGATCTTGCCAGGGGGCATCTGGAAAAGATCGCCTCGAAAGAATCGCGCGTCGCTGCTGCCGAGAAGCTTCGGTTGGTGCAGGAGGATAGCGCTCGACTGGCGACAGAGAACGCGAAGCAAGCCGAGCAGACTAAGGCCGCGACGCAAGCCAAAGCGGCCGATGATGCCAGACTCGTCGCCGAGAAAGTCAAGCAGGTCCAACAAGCAAAGGCGGCTGCGGCAGAGCAGGCCCGCTTTGCCGACGAAAAAGCCTCGGCTGAGATGGCTGCGGCGATGAAGGCCGAAGCCGACAAAGCTGTGGAAACCCGTTTAGCTGGAGAGAAGGCCGCCGCTAACAGGTTCAATGAGGAGAAATTGGTAACCGAGAAAGCCACCTCAAGGGAAGCCACGGCTGAAGCCAAGCCTCCGGAGCCCAAGGTGCCCCAACAAGTCGCATCGCTTCCCACCGAGACAGCTTCGGCCGAACGAGAGCTTTCGTCGCGGGAGATTGCTCAATCGATCCACACCGAGTTGCGGCGAGTCGGATGCTTTTCCGGTTCGGTCGATGGCGAATGGAACGCAGCATCGCGACGCTCGCTGGACCTGTTCAACGCGCGTGCCGGCACGAAGCTCGACGGGGAACTCGCCCGTCTCGAGGTTCTGAAGGTGATCAAGGAGAAGCCGGCGCATTTTTGCCGCTTGACCTGCGATCACGGCTTCAAAGCTGACGGTGAACGCTGCGTCACGATGACCTGCGGCGCAGGCTTATTCCTCAACGGGAATAATGAATGTGAAAGAAAGCTCAAGAAGCGGTCAGCCGCGCGGTACCGACCGGAACGCGCCAAGGCCGAAAACGAGCCAGCCAAGCCTAGGACGAGTGAGCCATACTGCAGCATGTCTGCCATGTGCGACCGAACTGAGGGTGCCGAAAAACGCGCGGTTGAGGCTTTCCGCAAAGAGGAATTGCGCCTCGGCCGAGGATCCCGATAAAAGGATGCCACAATCGCTCGTTGCCGTCGCCGACAAGGTGATCGAATGGCTCATTTCCGCTGTCGGCAGTTTTCGGACAGGCGCCATACCTTGCTTGAGTCCGCAATCCGCACCAAAGCGCACATCCGCCAACCCGATGGATTTACGAGTTCTGCTTCGGGTGCCAGCGTCGCCCCTCACACCGCCAGCACCTCGACGATCCGGCTCCTGATGTCCTCGCGTTCCTCCGGGCCGGTGTCGGCATCGAAGCTGACGTCATAGGCGATCATCGCGGGGCGTTTCAGCACCACGATGCGGTCGCCGATCTCGAGGGCTTCGCGAATCGAATGGGTGATGAAGACGGCGGTCTTGCCGTTTTCCTTCACCAGTCTGACGAATTCGGCGCGCAGCCGTCCGGCGGTGGATTCATCGAGCGCCGAGAACGGTTCGTCGCAGAGCAGGATGTTGGCGTTGGTGGCAAAGGCGCGCGCGATCGAGACGCGCTGGCGCATGCCGCC
This sequence comes from Bradyrhizobium sp., assembly GCF_030646015.1. GTDB lineage: Bacteria > Pseudomonadota > Alphaproteobacteria > Rhizobiales > Xanthobacteraceae > Bradyrhizobium. Next base: position 41,850 of record NZ_JAUSLT010000108.1, on the reverse strand, counting down.
GGACAGCGCGTGCGGATAGTCGTTCTCGTGGCCGCCGAGCCCGAGTTTGGTCAGCCACAGCTGCGCGGTCGCGCGGCGCTCGGCGACCGGTACCTCCAGCATCTCGAGCCCGAGTTCGACGTTCTGGATCGCGGTGCGCCATGGCAGCAGACGGTCGTTCTGGAACACGATCGCCATCTTGCCGCGAAAGGAATCGAACTCGGCGAAGGGATCGCGGCCGTCGACCCGCACCGTGCCGCTGCTCGGCGCGGTCAGGCCCGCGATCATGTTGAAGATGGTCGACTTGCCGCAGCCGGTCTTGCCGAGCAACGCCAGCATCTGCCCCGGGCGGACGTCCAGATTGAGACCGTCCACGGCGCGGAACGCGGCGTCGGTGCCGATCTTGCCGAACACCTTCGAGACATCGACGAGGTGAATGGCGGCTTCGGCCGGCGTGACATTGTCCTTCATATCGCCCGCTCCGACACCGCGCGATAGCGAAACGCGATGTTTTCGATCAGCGTCAAGGAGCCCTGCACGATCAGCACGAAGAACACCAGCTGCAACGTCCAGGCCAGCGCGCCGGCCATGTCGAACAGCTGCTGCTGCAGCAGCAATTGATAGCCGACGCCGCCGGTGGCGCCGACCAGTTCGGCGACCACGACCACGCGCGAGGCGTTGCCGAGATTGACTTTCCAGGCGGTAAGAATGTCCGGCAGGATCGCGGGCAGGATCATCACCCGGAACAGTTTTGCCCGAGAGGGCCGGAAGCTGAACACCATTTCCATCAGATCGCGCGACATGCCGCGCAGTGCGCCCAGCACCTGGAAGGTGAAGGCTGGCAGCGTCGTCAGCACCATGATGAAGAGAATGCGAAACTCCACGCCGTGAAACCAGATGATGGCGAACACCACCCAGGACAAGGCCGGGATGCCCTGGAACAGCGTCAGGATCGGCGACAGGAACTTGTCGACGGCGCGGGAGCGCACCATCAGCAGCGCCAGCGCGGCGCCGATGACGAAGGAGCCGGCGAGCCCCGCCATGATGCGATAGATCGTGACCGCCACATCCTTGAACATCGATCCGTCGGCAAAAATCTCCAGGCAGCGCCAGAACACGTCGATCAGCGATGGAAACAGAAACCGCGGAAAGAACAGCGAGGCGAATTGCCAGAGCGCAATCACCACGATGAAAGGCAGTACCGACTCCCACAGCCGCTTCGCCGCCGCGGACAGCATGGTGGGCGGCGTCGATCCGGCCTGGGAGGCGGTTTCGCTCATTTGCCCGGCGCCTGGTAGATCGTCGCGGGAGAAGGATCCGACGGGAAATGCGCAATCGCCTTGCCGGCCTGATAGACCGAATTGATTTCCTTGCGCACGTCGGAGGCCCACTGCACGTTCATGCCGAGCCGGTCATTGGCGCGAATGAGTTCGGCGATCGCCTTGTGGTCGTCGGGCGTGCCCTTGGGAAGGATCAACTTCGCCGCGTCATCGGGGTGAGCCGTGACCCATACGGAAGCTTCCTTGTAGGCGGCGTACAGCTTTTCGACCAGCTTCGGGTTCTTCTCCGCCCAGTCGATATGCGCGGCGACGCCGAGATAGGGAATGTTGCGGCTGCCGGTGAATTTCTTCCAGCTGTCGGCGATCGCAAGGTCGATGGTCCGCATCTCCGGCTTCTTCGACAGCAGCGTAGTATAGGCGGGCTCCCAGAGCTGCACCGCCGTGGCGCGATCGGCCAGCGCGTAGCCGATCAGGCCGGGGGTCGCGGTATTGACCACCTGGAATTTCGAGGTATCGGCGCCGAGCTGGCGGGCGAACCAGTCGAACATCACCCAGTTGGTGGTGCCCTTGGCCGCGGCGACGTCCTTGCCTTCGAGATCCCTGAGCGTCTTGATCTCGGGCCGCGCGGTGACGACCGCGCCCCAGAAGTCGAACAGGTTGAACAAATACGTCACCTTGACGCCGCGGATATCGGCAAGGCCGACGGTCATCAGCGACGCGCTGCCGCCGAGCTTGAATTCGCCGGAATTGAATTGCGCGGTGTAGGCGTCGGGCGTGCGCTCCTCGAACTTGATGGCAAGGCCATGCTTCTCGTCGAGCTTCTGCGCCTTGATCACGGGCGGCAGGAACGCGCCGAGCGAAGGCGGGCTGAACACGACGATCGAGAGCGGCTCGGGCGCTTGCGCCAGAGCCGGCGTGCTCAACAACAATGCCGAAATGCAGGCTACACCAAAACGAACTCTATTCATGGCTATCCTCCCAAAAGCTTTTTTCGTTAAACGCAGTTATGCAGCGCCCTCGGCCGGTGTCTCCACTTCTTTGCGAAGTGCGACAAAGAACCGCCCGACCAGGTGCTTCGAGACGCTGCTCAAAATCCGCTGGCCGACGCCGGCCACCAGGCCGCCGATCTCGCCATTGCCCTGAAAGGTCAGCCGGGAGGTATCGGGTCCTTCCGGCGCGATCTCGAACCGCGCGCTGCCATTGCCATGGCCCAGCGTGCCGGCGCCGGACACCTTGATGCTGCAGGTTTTGGGCGGCGTCTTGTCCGCCAGCGAAATCTCGCCCTCGAACGAACCGCCGACCGCGGCGACGCGGAGCTGCAGCTCGACCTTGTAGGCATCGGGCGCGATCTCGGTCATGGTCTTGCAGCCAGGAATGCAGCGCGTCAGCACGGCGGGATCGTTGAGCGCCTTCCACAGCGCTTCGACCGGTACCCCTATGGTTTCGACACCGCCGATATCGAGCTTCATGGCGAGCGCCCCTTACAGCCCGAACAGCCGCTGCGCCAAACCGCCATTGATGGCGGCGCGCTCGGCATCGGAGAACCGGGTCTCGGCGACGATTTTGGTCGGCGCGAGATCGCCGATCGGGAACGGCATGTCCGACCCCATCATGATCCGTTCGGCCCCGACGATGTCGGCGAGGTAGCGCAACGTACGGGGATCCTGCACGATGGTGTCGTAATACATAGCGGCCAGCGCCGCGTCGGGATCGCCGAGTTTTTCCTTGTCGAGCGAATAGTTGCGGCGCAGCCGGCCGATCACGTAAGGCAGCGCCGCGCCGCCGATGCCGGCGACGATCCTGGCATTGGCGTAGCGGGTGACATGGCCGGCATAGATCAGCCGCGACATCGCGATCAGCGTATCGGTGATGCGTCCGACCGCATTGGCCATGCCGTAATCATGGACGCGATCGTCGCCGCTCTCGAACACCGGATGGATGAAGACGATCGAGCCCAATTCATTGGCGGCTTCCCAGAACGGTGTCAGCGCGGGATCGTCGAGCACGCCGCCTTTGCCTTTCGGTTGGGTCCCGATCATCGTGCCTTTAAAGCCCGCGGCATGCGCCTCGCGCAGCACTTCGGCGGCGCGCGCGCCGTCCTGCAGCGGCACGGTGGCGAGCGGCACGAAGCGCGGTTCGCGCATCGCGGTCTGCGCCAGATGGGTATTGATCAGGCGCGACCAGACCGCGCCCTCCGCCGCCGGCACTTCGTAGGCGAACATATCGAGCCAGCCGCCGACCACCTGACGCTCGATTTTCTGTTCGTCCATCCATTTCAGGCGGGCGGGCAGATCGCTCAGCGGTTTCGACACCGGCCGGGTCGGCTTGCCGCCGGCGAAGGAGAATCCGAGGCTGCCGCCTTCCTCGATCAGGCGGATCGACGGGAATTGCGCGGCCTGCGAGCGGATCGATTCCAGCAGGCTCGGCGGCACCAGATGGGCGTGGCAGTCGATGATCATTTGGCTTGCTCTTGCGGTTTGCCTTGTTGCGCGTCGGCGATGGCATCGCCGATGCGGAAATGCGGATGGGCAGCTTGTTGAAGGAAATGCCGAGCGGACTGACGCAGTCATTGACCGCGGCCGAGATCGCCGCGGGCGCGCCAAGATAGCCGCTTTCGCCCGAACCCTTTTGGCCGAACACCGTGAACGGCGACGGCGTGCAGTGGTGCACGATCTCGACCTCCGGCACCTCGTGCGCGGACGGCAGCAGATAATCCATGAAACTCTGGGTCATCAGGTGGCCTTCGTCGTCATAGACGAACTCCTCCAGCAGCGCGGCGCCGAGACCATGCGCGAGGCCGCCCAGCGTCATGCCCTTGACGATGTGCGGGTTGATCACGGTGCCGCAGTCATGCCCGATCACGTAACGCCGGATCTCGGGCTTGCCGAGGGCGGGATCGATCGCCATCAGCACCACGTGAAACTCGAAGGAATGGCACGGATACATCTGCACCCGCCCGTCCTTCGGCAGCGTGCCACCGGTCGGCACCTGCATCACATGCGTGCTTTCGAGCCCGGGCTCCATGCCCTCGGGAAGCATGTGATACTGGCGATGCGCTATCGTGACGAGGTCGATCCAGGCAAGCTGCTTGTCGTTACTTGCGACGCTGCCATTGGCGTAGGCGGCCTTGTCATCGGCCACGCCGAACTGATGCGCGCCGATCCGTGTCAGCTTCGTCTTCAGCTTCTGCGCGGCATGAAACGCCGCGCCGCCGAGCATGATGGCCATGCGGCTGCCGACCGGCGAGTTGGACGGCAGGCACGCCAGCGAATCCGGCCGGATCACCCGGATCAGGTCGGGATCGATCTGCAGGACTTCGCCGACCACCGTCGACACCAGGGTCTCGTGGCCCTGCCCCGACGAGGTGTTGTGGATGGTCACCGTGACGAATCCGAGCGCGTCGACAACGATGCGGCAGGAATCCATCCAGGTCGTGGTGGTGTTCTTTTCGTTCAGCAGCGGCTCGAACGATGAATTGGCGCCTGACGGCTCCAGACACGCCGCGATGCCGATGCCGGCCAGCAGGCCGGAGGCACGCAGGCGGTCGCGCTCCTTCTCCATCGATGCGAAATCGATATGCGCGAACACCTTGTCGACCACGGTGTGGTAGTCGCCGCTGTCATAGGTGCTGCCGCTCGGGATCAGGTAAGGAAACTGGTCCTTGCGGATGAAGTTGCGGCGGCGCACCTCGATACGCGCGAGGCCGGTGGCGGCGGCGACCTTGTCGATCGCGGTCTCGATCGCGTAGTTGGTCGGCGCCTGGCCGAAGCCACGCACTGCTTCCTGCACGGCCTTGTTCGAGGTCACCGACTGCGCGCGGTACTGCACGCTTTCGATCTGGTAAGGACCGACGATGGCGCCGATCGGTTTGCCGAGCTGGAACGGGGCGCGGCCGGCATAGGCGCCGGCATTGTCCAGCGCGCGGATCTTCATCGACCTGACGATGCCGTCGTCGTTGAAGGCGACGTCGACGTCGAAAATGCGCTCCGGGCCGTGCGCGTCGCCGCCGCGCATGTTTTCCAGCCGGTCCTCGATCAGCCGCACCGGACGGCCGAGCCGCCGCGCCAGATGCGCCACCAGCACGGTCTGCTTGATGCCGCGCTTGACGCCGTAGCTGCCGCCGACGTCGACATCCTGATGGACGCGGACGTTATTGGCGGGGATCCGCAAGGCGCGCGCGATTTGATCAGGGTATTTCGGCATCTGGATCGACGCCCACACATCCAGCATGTCGCGCCACGGATCCCAGGAGGCGGCCACGCCAAAAGTCTCGATCGGAACGGTGGAGCTGCGTCCCCAGGTGACGCGGAACGACAGTTTTCGAGGGCTCGCGGCAAAATGTTTTTCGACCTCGCCCCACACGAAAGTGCGGTCGAGCAGCACGTTGGAGCCGTGGGCCGGATGTACCGGCGGGCTGTCCGGCTTCAGCGCTTCTGCCGCAGTCATTACGAATGGCAACGGCTCATAAATAACGCGAACCTTTTCGGTGGCGTCCTCGGCGAGCGCACGGCTTTCCGCGACCACGGCCACCACCCATTCGCCGGCATAGCGGGTCTGTCCGACGGCGAGCGGATGACGCCGGACGTTCGGCGTATCCAGCCCGTTCATCAGCGGATCGGTCGCCGCCGCAAGCTCATCGCCTGTCAGCACGTAATGCACGCCCGGCATCGCCAGCGCCGCCGAGACATCGATCGAGACGATGCGCGCGGCCGGATGCTGCGACGGCAGGATCGCCACATGCAGCAGGCCTTCGAGCGCGACATCGGCGACGAAGTGGCCTTGGCCTGCAACGAAGCGGCGATCCTCGCGGACGCGGCGGTTGGTCGAGACAAAGCGGAAGGCGGCGGGATCGGCGCTCATTTCGCCTCCACGATTGGCTTTTCCGCCAATGCCGCCGGGCGCGGCGTATTGGCGACGCGCAGGCGGTCGGCGGCAAACTGCACCGCCTCGATGATTTGCCCGTAGCCGGTGCAGCGGCAAATATTGCCGGAGATCGCCTCGGCAATGTCTTCGCGGGTCGGCGTCAGCGTGTTCTGCAACAAGGCATGCGCGGCCAGGATCATGCCCGGCGTGCAGTAACCACACTGCAGGCCATGGGTTTCGCAGAAGGCATCCTGGATCACGCTGAGTTCGCCCGGCGCCGGCGCCAGGCCCTCGATGGTGGTGATCTCGTAGCCGTCGGCCTGCACCGCGAACATCAGGCAGGACCGCACCGGCTCGCCATCGACCAGCACCGTGCAGGCGCCGCAGACGCCATGCTCGCAGCCGGCATGGGTGCCGTTGAGCAGAAAATTCTCGCGCAGCACGTCGAGCAGCGTCTTGCGCGGCTCGACCTCGGCGGAACGATTGATGCCATTGATGCGCAGATCGACTTTCATCGCGCGCCCTTCCTTTGCGTAGCAGCGGCGTTGTCGCGCGCCGCTTCGAGGGCGCGAATGCCAAGCGTGACCGCGACACGGCGGCGATAGGCGGCGCTGGCGTGCAAGTCGCTCATCGCGTCGATGTCGCCGGATGCGGCGTTGATCGCGCCGGATATCGATGCGGCATCCAGTCTGGTGCCATTGAGCTGGGATACATCGAGCCGCAACGGCCGGTCGCCGACGCCGCCGACGCCGAGCGCGACTTCAAGGCAGTGACCGTCGTCATCGAGCGCGACCTGTGCGGCGGCCGCAACGAAGGCAAAATCCGACTTGCGCGCGCTGATCTCGAAAAAGCCCGTACCGATGCGCTTATGCGGCCAGACTGGAAAGCGGATCGCGCGCACGCACTCGCCCTGCCCGATCGTCGTCAGCATCGGCCCGATGAAGAAGTCATCCGATGACATCGATGCCGGGCCATCGGGAGTAGCCAGCAGGATCTCGGCGCCGAGCGTGACGGCAACCAGCGGAATCTCGGCCGACGGATCGGCATTGGCGATCGAGCCGCCGACAGTGCCGCGGTTGCGGGTCGGCGGATGTCCGACCCATGGCAGCACCCGGGCCAGCATCGGCACCGAGGCGCGGATCACGGGATCGCGCTCGGCTATCGCCTGGCGCGTGGTGGCGCCGACGATGACCGCGCCGTCTTCCTCGCGGATCCCCGCAAGCTCCGGCAGGCGCAAAATATCGATCAGTTTTGCGGGACGCGCCAGCCGCATCGCCAGCATCGGCACCAGCGTCTGTCCGCCGGCGATAACCCGCGCATCCTCGTCGCCGGCCAGCAGCGCACAGGCTTCGGCGAGCGTCTCCGGCCTGACATAATCGAAGGGTGCGGGCTTCATCCGCTAGCCCCGCGGCAGGCCGGCGATCGCCGGCAACGAGAGCATCGCATTTCCGGTACAGGCTTTTGCGGCCTCGGGGATCCGGATTGGACCGTTCAACACGCGCTCCCATTGTTGCGGACAGCTTGTGCGAAGCGCTGCCTTGGCTCGAACGATAGAAGCCACGGCCGGAAATTGTCAAACCCAAACTGAGGCAATCGACGAATTATGTGTGATTGAGTTGGTGCAATTTGACAAATGAACAATCACTGAAGGTCTTGGAGAAAATCTCAATATAACAATGCCATAACTGTACCAAACCCGGCTGCAACGACTGGATTGGGCCGAAAATGGCCATCAGCCTGTATCAAATATTGCAACAATCCTTCAATTGTACTACTCATCGAATGACTCGCAACGACGTCCCGCGGATAACGAGACATGACCGACTGGGTACCCAGCCTCGCCTCGCTCCCCGGGCCACGCTATCTCGCCTTCGTTGCCGCACTCGAGGCCGATATCGGCGCCGGCCGGGTCAAGCCCGGCATGCGGCTATTGCCGCAGCGTGACATGGCGCAGCGGCTCGATCTCAGCGTCGGGACCATTTCAAAGGCCTATGCGGAAGCCGAACAGCGCGGATTGATATCAGGCGAAGTCGGGCGCGGCACCTTCGTGCAGCGGCGGCGGCCGGAAGCGCGCGGCCCCGGCGCGTCGGAGGCGACGATCAACCTGGCGCTGAATGTCCCGCCCTATACCGGCGAGGACGACGTCATTGCATCCGTGCTGTCGGACATCGTCGCCGACGGCGAGTTGTCGAACCTGCTCGGTTATTTGCCGCACCAGGGTCTACCAAGGCATCGCGAGGCGATGGCGACCTGGCTGACTTCGCTCGGCGTCACCACGGATGCCGACCAGCTCTTCATCACCCATGGCGGGCAGCATGCGCTGTCGATCGCGCTCGGCATGGTCGCAGCATCCAGCGACACCGTGCTGACCGAGAGCTACACCTATTCCGGCATGCTGGCGCTGTCGGCGCAGTCGGGCTATCGGCTGCACGGCGTCGCCACCGACGCGCACGGGCTGATCCCGGAAAATCTCGATCGCGCATTCACCGAAACGCGCGCGCGCGTGCTCTATTGCATGCCGACGCTGCAGACCCCTACGGGATCGGTGATGCCGCTGTCGCGCCGGCAGGAGATCGCCGGGATCGTGCGCCGGCACGACGCCTGGCTACTGGAGGATGACGCCTACGGATATCTGCTGTCACCGCCGCTCCCCCCGATCTCGCGGCTGATTCCCGAACGCAGTTTCTACATCGTCAGTTTCGCCAAATGCCTGGCGCCGGGCCTGCGCATCGCCGCGATGATCGCGCCGGAAGCGTTTCGCGATCGCGCCATCAACGCGTTGCGCGCCACCGGCTGGATGGCGGTGCCCGTGATGGCCGAAGTGGTGGCGCGACTGATCCACAATGGCGGGCTGGCACGGCAGGCCAGGCTGAAGCGCGACAAGGCCGCGGTGCGTGACGCCATCGCCCGGCGAGTGCTTGGGGAATGGCTGCCGGCCACCAACAATGTTCCGGGCTTTCATCTCTGGCTGCCGCTGCCTGCAGGCCGCACACTGGCGGCGCTGATCGCGCAGGCCGCCCAGGCCGGCATCACGCTGGCCCCACCCGGCGCGTTGCGCCGCATGGAGAACGAAAGCCTCGGCGTGCGGCTCTGTCTCGGGGCACCCGCCACCGAAGCCGACCTCGAGCGCGCGCTGATCGAAATCCGGCGCATTCTCGAGATGGCCGAAGCGATCTCGTTCGTCTGAACGACGGCGGCGTCAGCAACTTGATCCAGGTCAACAGTTATTGACCAGCTCTGGATACACGGTTTTCATCAGCGGTTTCTGCGCGCGGTGCCGCGGCTTTCGTGACACTTTTGTGATGAGGCAGGAATGCGGGACCGCGGCCGACGTCGATATCTCTTGCGTGCGTGACTGCTTCGGCTCAAACGAAAGTCTCTTCGCGCAGGTCCCCGACTGCGACTCGTTCATCGGGTGAACGCAGACGCCCACAGCTTTGGAAAAGGGTTATGTCCAGAAAGAGTTTGGTATTTCCTTCGACGAAGACGGAACTGGCTCCGTCCTTGCAGGCTCCGTCCGTGCAGGCTCCGTCAGTGCAGACTCGATCAGTATCGTTGCCGCCGGCCGAGGAAAGCGTCGGCAGCGAAGCCTTCCGCGCCATCGACCGGATGCGCGAAGCGCTTACCGCGCAGTCGACCGGAGGAATTTCTCCGGCGTCGCTGGCCCTCGCCTTCTTTGACTGGTCCATTCATCTTGCGTCGGCTCCCGGGAAACGCCTGGAATTGATCGACAAGGCGTCACGGAAAGCGGCTCGTCTGATGGCTCACTGCACAGCTGCAGCACGCAATCCCGATGCGCCGCCGTGCATCGAGCCGTTGCCGGGCGACTACCGGTTTCGCGCCGAGGGATGGCACAAGCAACCCTACAATTTCCTGGCTCAAGCCTTCCTGCTCAATCAGCAATGGTGGCACAACGTCACCCGCGAAGTGCCCGGCGTCGCGCCGCACCATGAAGAGGTGGTGTCGTTCGCCGCGCGTCAGTTCCTCGACATGTTCTCGCCGTCGAACTTCCCGTTCACCAACCCCGAAGTGATCGAGAAGACCGTCGAGACCGGCGGGGCCAACCTCATCCGCGGGTTCCAGAACTGGGTGGAGGACGCCAGCCGGCTGATCAGCAGGCAGCCACCGATGGGCACCGAGAATTTCAGGGCCGGCAAAGAGGTCGCCGTCACGCCCGGAAAGGTCGTTTACCGGAACCACCTGATCGAACTGATTCAATATGCGCCATCGACGGAGACGGTCATGGCCGAGCCGGTGCTGATCGTGCCGGCCTGGATCATGAAGTACTACATTCTCGATCTGTCGCCGCAGAACTCGCTCGTCCGCTATCTGGTCGGACGGGGCCACACCGTCTTCTGCATCTCCTGGCGCAATCCAGGCGCCGAAGATCGCGAGCTTACCCTGGACGACTACCGGCGTTCCGGCGTCATGGCCGCGCTCGAGGCCGTCAGCGCCATCGTTCCCGGGCGCAAGGTCCATGCGACGGGGTATTGCCTTGGCGGAACGCTGCTATCGATCGCGTCCGCCGCCATGGCCCGCGCCGGCGACGACCGCCTGGCGACCGTCACTCTGCTCGCAGCCCAGACCGACTTCACCAAACCCGGTGAGCTCGCCCTCTTCATCGACCACAGCCAGATGCATTTTCTGGAGAGCATGATGTGGAACAAGGGCTATCTCTCCGCCGACCAGATGGCAGGCTCCTTCGAGCTTCTGCGCACCAACGACCTGATCTGGTCGCGGCTCGTGCACGAATACATGATGGGCGAGCGGATGCCGATGACCGATCTGATGGCGTGGAACGCCGACTCCACCCGCATGCCCTACAAGATGCATGCGGAGTATCTGCAGCGGCTCTATCTCGACAACGAGCTCGCGGCGGGCAGCTTCATGGTCGACGGACGAACGGCCGCACTCCAGAACATCCGCGCGCCGATGTTCGTCGTCGGAACCGAGCGCGATCATGTCGCGCCATGGCGGTCGGTCTACAAGATTCACTATCTCACCGATACCGACGTCACCTTCGTGCTCACGAGCGGCGGACACAACGCCGGCATCGTCAGCGAGCCCGGCCACCCGCATCGGCATTTTCGCATCGCTTTCAAGCGTAACGCCGATACCTGTCTCGACCCGGACGAGTGGGCTGCGGCGGCCGGGTCGAAAGACGGATCATGGTGGGTGGATTGGGCGCAATGGCTCGCCAGCCATTCCGCGCCGGAACGCGTGTCGCCGCCTGCCATGGGCGCCCGCGAAAAAGGTTATGCGCCGATCGAGGATGCTCCAGGCACCTACGTCTTCCAGCGGTGATGCCGATGGATTTGGGAGGTCAATCGTCCGCCCGGTGACCGTGGCCAAGACCGCGACGGCAGTGTATCAGGAGCGGCCATTACAGCTGTCGAACCACGGAACCACGCTTGACCCAGATCCCTGCCACAAAACGCTTTGTCGAAGTTCTTTCGGGCCGCAGGCAGCCGGTTCCGCCGCTCTGGATGATGCGGCAGGCCGGCCGTTACCTGCCCGAGTATCGCGAACTGCGCGCCAAGGCCGGCGGCTTTCTCGACCTGTGCTTCACGCCGGAGTATGCCGCGGAGGTGACGCTGCAGCCGATCCGCCGCTTCAGCTTCGACGCCGCCATCATCTTCTCGGATATTCTGGTGATCCCTTACGCGCTCGGCCGTTCGGTGCGGTTCGAAGTCGGCGAAGGGCCGCGGCTCGACCCCATGGACACACCGGACAAGGTCGGCACGCTGGCCTCGAAGGGCGACTTCTCCAGGTTGGAGCCGGTCTATGAGGCATTGCGCCGCGTGCGCCGCGAGCTCGATCCCAAAATCGCGCTGATCGGCTTCTGCGGCGCGCCGTGGACGGTCGCGACCTACATGGTGGCCGGACAGGGCACGCCCGACCAGGCGCCGGCACGGATGATGGCCTATCGCCACCCCGAGGCGTTTTCAAAGATCATCGACGTGCTGGTCGAGAACTCGATCCATTATCTGCTGGGACAGCTCAAGGCCGGCGCCGACGTGCTGCAGATTTTCGACACCTGGGCCGGCGTGCTACCGCCGCGCGAATTCCAGCGCTGGTCGGTGGAGCCGACCCGGCGGATCGTCGAAGGCGTCCGCCGGCAGGCGCCGGATGCGAAGATCATCGGCTTCCCCCGCGGCGCCGGTGCGCAGCTGCCGGGCTATGTCGAGGCCACCGGCGTCGATGGCGTCAGCATCGACTGGGCGGCCGAGCCGTCGCTGATCCGCGAGCGCGTGCAGAGCAAGGTCGCCGTGCAAGGCAATCTCGATCCGCTGGTGCTGATCGCCGGTGGCGAGGCGCTGGACCGCGCGGTCGACGACGTGCTGGCGAATTTTGCCGGCGGTCGCTTCATCTTCAACCTCGGCCACGGCATCCAGCCGGAAACCCCGATCGCGCATGTCGAGCAGATGGTGCAGCGGGTGCGGGCTTACAGGGGGTGAGGCGAAGCGCCTTCTTCCTTCTCCCCTTGTGGGAGAAGGTGGCGCGAAGCGCCGGATGAGGGGTTCTATCCGCTGGCGCAGTGCTCGTTGAGGCAACCCCTCACCCGTCTGCGATGCTTCGCATCGCAGCCACCCTCTCCCACAAGGGGGGAGGGGAAGAAAAACTCACACCGGCCGGCTGCGCTCGATGATCTCGGCCGCGCCCTTGTGCAGCAGTTCGAGCCCGACCGCGCGGCCCAACTCCCGCGGGCGATCGGCCGGGCCTTCGCGCGTGACTTCGATGAAGTGCCCGCCGGCTTCGTCCAGCACCGAGGCGGTCAGCGTCATCTGCACGCCGTCGATTTCGGAATAGCCCGCGATCGGCGAGTTGCAGTGACCGTTGAGCACCCACAACACCTCGCGCTCGGCGTCGCAACTCAGATGCGCCCAGGGATCGTCGATCAAGGACAGATAGCCCCGGGTCTGCCAGTCGCCGGCGGCGCATTCCACCGCGACGATGCCCTGCCCTGCCGCCGGCAGCATTTCGCGCGGCGAGAATTCATGGGCGATCCGGTTCGAAAGACCGACGCGCTCCAGTCCGGAGCGCGCCATGATCAAGGCGTCGGCCGGACCGACCTCGCCGCCGCCGGGCAGCCGCTGCAGCTCGCGGTTGTCGAGCTTGCGCACACGGGTGTCGGCGGCGCCGCGAAAGTGAATCACCTCGATTTCCGGTAACAGCCGCCGCGCATAGGCGGCGCGGCGCACCGCATTGGTGCCGATCCGAAAACCCTTGCCGCCAGAGCGCCTGATCTCCTCGAATGAAACGCCGGGCCGCAGCACCAGCGCATCGGTCGGCGGATCGCGCGCGAGTGTCGCGCCGATCACCAACCCCGGCGTGTCCTCGTTGCCCGGCATGTCCTTGAGCGAATGCATCGCGGCGTGCAGTTTGCCCGCGCGTATGGCGGCGCGGATTTCGGCGACGAAGGCGCCGCCCTTGCCGCCATGCATCAGCAGCTTGCTGGTCTGGTCGGTATCGCCGACGGTTTCGAACTTGACGATTTCGACCTCGAGCCCGGGCGCCGCGGCCCGCAGCCGCCGGGCAATTTCCTCGGTTTGGGCCAGCGCCATGGTGCTCTTGCGCGTGCCTATCCGCATTGAAACTGCCACCAGAGGCTCCATTCGATCATTGCGCGCGCAAGGCTTCGGCGCTGCCCCCTTCTATCCGCAAATCCCCGAGGTCACAAATCCGGATCCGTAGCCCGGATGGAGCCAAACGGGCCGGTGCCAACGGGTCGCGCGAATGCGCGCCCGATGACAGGCTCCGCGCCGCCCGGTGGCGCAATCCGGGACTTTTCTTGCATCGCTCCCGGATTTCGCTTCATCGGCCGGCGCTTTGCGCCGACCATTTCACTCCATCCGGGCTACGGACGGCGACCTAGCGCCCGACCAGCGCCAGAATCTTCACCGCCGCGCGCAGATGCGGCTTGTCGATCATCTTGCCGTCGATCTTCACCACGCCGGAATTGGGATTGTCGTCGAACGCCTTGACGATCTTCTCCGACCAGGCGATTTCCTCTTCCGTCGGCATGAAAGCGGCGTTGACGACGTCGACATGCTTGGGGTGGATCACGGCCTTCGACAAGAACCCGTCCTGACGGGCGGCGATCGCCTCTTCCTTCAGGGCGGCTAGGTCGTCGATGTCGGTGGCGATGGTGTCGATCGCCACCACGCCGATGGCGGCGGCGCTGATCAGGCAGAGATCGCGCGCCAGCAGGAAGGGCCCATGAAAACGGCCATTGCTGCGGTTGCGCGAGGCGCCGAGCGAGGCCGCGAGATCCTCCGCGCCCCACATCATGCCCCACAGCCGCGGGCTGGCGCCCTCGAAGTCGAGCAATTTCGTCACCGCCCGCGCCGTCTCGGTCGCGACCACCACGATCCGCGTGGTGCCCTGCTCGGTGCCGGACGCGGCCTCGAAGGCGTCGAGATACAAGGCCAGATGATTGACGTCGGCAGCGCCAGCGCATTTCGGCAGCACGATCCCGTCGGGCCGGCCCGGCATTACGGCGGCGAGGTCGCCGAGCGTCATCCCGGTATCGAGCGCATTGACGCGAATGTAGATCTTCTGGGCGGGATTTCGCGCATCGAGCATATCGCGCGTAACGCCGCGCGCGGCCACCTTCTGGTCCGGCGCGATCGAATCCTCGAGATCGAGGATCAGCGCGTCGGCCGCGGTCTTCTTCGCACTTTCGTATTTGCGGAGACTGTCGCCGGGAACGAACAGGAATGAGCGCATTTCATCAGGCCTTGGGTTGCGGTTTGCAATGCATCAGTCCGGTGCGGCGGCAGATCGCCACCACCTCGCCGCGCTGGTTGGTGGCGGTGTGCTCGAACTCGACGATGCCCTGGGTCGGCCTAGACTGGCTGAGGCGCTTGGAGATGATTTTGGTATGCGACTTCAGCGTGTCGCCGTGAAACACCGGCTTCGGGAACTTGACGTCGGTCATGCCGAGATTGCCGATGGTAGTGCCGAGCGTGGTGTCGTAGACGCTCATGCCGATCATGATGCCGAGCGTGTAGAGGCTGTTGAACAGCCGCTGGCCGAATTCGGTGTTTTCCGAGAAATGGGCGTCGAGATGCAGCGGCTGGGGGTTCATCGTCATCAGGCTGAACATGGTGTTGTCCATCTCGGTGACGGTCCGGCTGAATTCATGATGATATTCCCGGCCGACCTCGAACTCCTCGAAATACAATCCTGCCATGGTGTCCCCTTTTCAGGTGTTGATTCGCGTCAATGATCAGTCAGCGCCCGGTGTATTTCGCCGCCCGCTTCTCGACGAAGGCGTTGAGCCCCTCCTGACAATCTTCCGTGCTGGCGACAAGCGCAAAGCTCTCGGCCGCATTCTCGACCGCGCGGCGGTAGTCGGCATCGACCGCGCGCATGAAGGCGTCGCGGCCGATCTTCATTACAACAGGCGATTTTGCGGCAAAGCGGCGCGCAATGGCCCGCGCGCGCTCCAGCGCAGTCCCTTTCGGCACCACCTCGCTGACGAGCCCCATGCGGTACGCGGTCGCGGCGTCGAAGGGATCGCCGAGGAACAAGGGACCAAAGGCCTGGTGCTTGCCGACCAGCCGCGGCAATTGCACGAAGTGCAGCGCCGGAATCAAGCCGACGTCGATCTCGGGATAACCGAAGGTGGCGCCATCGCCGGCAATGACCATGTCGCAGGAGATCGCGATGGTCATGCCCCCGGCCCGCGCCGCGCCGTCGACGGCCGCGATGGTCGGCTTGCCCATCCGGTACTGGATGTCGTTGAGCGCGAAATACAGCCGCTCGAGAAATCCCTTGGTTTCGGTGGCGCGCTTGCCCCTGATGATATCGAGGTCGAGTCCGGCGCAGAACACCTTGTGGGCGCTGCAAATAATCACCGCGCGCACGTTGTCGTCGTCCCGCGCCTTCGCCAGCGCCGTCAGCAGCGCGTCGATCAGCGCCAGGCTCAGCGCATTGACCGGGGCGCGGTCGAGCGTGATCTCGGCAATCGCATCCGAGACGGCATAGCGAACGAGTTCCTGGGCCATGGCGCATGGTCTCCTGTTGGTCCGGCCTAGCGGGCGGAGGTGCGGACAATGCCGGCGCTGATCAGGCCGTCGATGGCGTCAGCATCGAATCCGGCGTCGAGCAGAACCTCGCGGCTGTCCGCGCCGATATCCGGCGCCGGACACAGGTCATCTTCGGACGGTCCCGCGATGCCCGGCGTGCGCGCGGTATATATCTTGCCGATGCCGGCCGTATCCTGACAGACCGCGCCCCTCGTCGCTTCGACGTGAGCATTGTGCAGCCAGTCGCCGGGGGTGAGGATGTGTTCGGCGATGATATCGGCCGCGTGCAGCCGGCCGAGCCAGGTCTCGCTGGTTTCGGTCAGGAATACCTGTCGCAACTGCGCCATCAAGGTATCCGCCGAGTCCGCGCGCCGGGCAAAATCCTGATAGCGCGGATCGCTGCCGAGATCCTCGCGTTCGATCGCGGTGCAGAGGCGCTTGTACTGCGCCTCGTTGACCAAAGTGACCATGATCCAGCCGTCGCGGGTCTGGTAGGAGCCGGCCGGCACGTTGAGCGCGCGCGGGGCGCCGCCTTCCAGTACATATTCGGCGGCCTTGTGGCCGAGCAGTGCGGCGGTCGACTGCGCGAGGTTGACGTCGATCCAGCGGCCGGTGCCGACGGTGGCGCGAGCGAACAATGCCGTGGCGATCGCCTGGAACGCATAGACCCCGGTGGCGACGTCGGAGATGGTGTGGCCGACCCGGTGCGGCACCTTGTCGTTGCCGAGGTTGACCGAGACCAGACCGGAAAAAGCCTGCGCCACCGAATCCGAGCCCGGACGCTTTGAATAGGGACCGTCCTGCCCGAAGCCGGAGACCGAGAGATAGATCAGGCCCGGATTGTCGCGCGACAGCTCCTCATAGCCGATGCCGAGCCGGGCGGCGACGCCGGGCCGGAATCCTTCGACCAACACGTCGCTCTCGGCGGCGAGCCGTTTGGCGATCGCGATACCCTCGGCGTGCTTCAGGTCGAGGCACAGGCTGCGCTTGCCCCTGTTGTAGACCGCCGACAGCGCGGTGTGGCTGCCATAGGTGGTTCCGAGGTAGCGCGACCAGTCGCCCTCGGGCGGTTCGACCTTGATCACCTCGGCGCCGTAGACGCCCAGCAGCATCGCGCAATAGGGCGACGCGATGCCCTGCCCGAAGTCCAGCACCCGCAAGCCGCGATAGGGCGCTTCATGCGTCGGTGACATTTTCCGTTTGGCGGTCATTTTTTGTTTTTCTCATCCCCCGGAATCCGCTCGAGGCGGATCCGCAGGGAGAGAAGAGGATGGCCTTGGATGAGTCAAGCGCGCGCCAACGCGGGTCGCCCTGCGCTGGATAGGTGGTTCGAGGATGATCCGAAGGCGCCGCTCAGGCGCGATCGGCATGCTCGATGGCGCGGATGGCGCCGCGCAGTTCGGCGAGGCCGCGCAGCCTGCCGATCGCGGTATAGCCGGGATTGGTCCGCTTGGTTTCCTGGAGATCGTCGAGCATGCGGTGGCCGTGATCGGGCCGGAACACGATCTGGTCTGTGGCCGTACGGCGCCGGTTTTCCGCAAGCAGCGCCTTCAGTACCGCGATCATGTCGACGTCGCCGTCGAGATGATCGGCTTCGAAAAACGACAGGCCGTCGGCCTCCCGTTTGGTCGCCCGCAGATGGGCAAAGCCGATGCGCGACGCGAAGCGTTGCGCCATCGCCGGAAGATCGTTTTCCGCGCGCACGCCGAGCGAACCGGTGCACAGACAAATGCCGTTCGCCTTCGAGGGCACGGCGTCGAACAGCGCCTGATAATCTTCCGCTGACGAGGCGATGCGCGGCAAACCGAACAGCGAGCGCGGCGGGTCGTCGGGATGCAGCGTCAGCGTCACGCCGAGCCCTTCCGCCACCGGCGCGACGCGGGCGAGAAACTCGACCAGATGCCGGCGCAACACCTGCGAGGTGATGCCGCGGTAATGTTCGAGCCGGTCGCGAAACTGCGGGATCGAGAGCGCATCGGTGGTCGAGCCGGGCAAGGCGCTGGCGATCACCATCACCATGTAATCGATATCAGCCTGGCTCATCGCCTCGTAGACCTGCTTCGCCCGCGCCTGCGCCGCCGGCGAATATTCCGCGGCAGCACCGGGTCGTTGCAGAATATGCAGGTCGAACGCCGCAAAACGGTTCTGGTCGAAGCGCAGCGCACGGGCACCGTTCGGGAGCTCCCATTCGAGGTCGGTGCGGCACCAGTCGACCACCGGCATGAAGTTGTAGCAGATGATCTTGATGCCGGCGGCGGCGACCGCCTCCAGGCTCGAGATCCACGCCTCGATCGAGCGCGTGGCCCCGCCCCCGAGCCGCTTGACGTCGTCGGGCACCGGAATCGATTCCACCACCGACCAGGTCAGCGGTGAGCGGCCGGGCGGCCCGTTCTCGATGATCGCTTTGCGCTGCTCGACCGCCGCGCGGGTCCAGGCTTCGCCGATCGGTATCTGATGCAGCGCGGTGACGACATCGGTCGCACCGGCCTGCCGGATATCGTCCAGCGACACCGGATCGTCAGGCCCGTACCAGCGCCATCCCTGCAGCATCATCGAAAATCCCTCAATGCGCCGTGAGCACGACCTTGACGCTCTGCGAGCGATCGAGCGCCAGCCGCATCGCGTCGGGTGCGGCGGCCAATGGACGTTCGGCCGTCACCAGCGCCATCACATCGACGCTGCCGTCGGAGATCAATTCGACTGCGGTCATGAATTCGGAGCCGAACCGGAACGAGCCCCGGAGATCGATCTCCTTCGCCATGACGGCATTGGCGGGCACTGCAATCTGACCGCCCGGCAGATTACCGATCTGCACCACGATGCCACCGCGTCTGACAATGCCTATGGCGCTGGCGAGGCCGGCCGCCGTTCCCGAGACTTCGAACGCGAGATCAAATGGGCTCGTCGCGGCCTGCGCCTTCAATCCGTCATCGCCGCCGGAGACATCGGCGACATGGTCCGCGCCGAGCCTGGTGGCAAACGCCAGCGGTGCGGCGGCAATATCGACGACGGTGATTTCGGCAATGCCGGCGCGCCGCGCCGCCAGCATGGTGAGCAGGCCGATCGGGCCGGCGCCGAACACCACCGCGCGCTTGCCGCTGATATCGCCGGCGCGGGCGACCGCGTGCAGGCAGACCGCGAGCGGTTCCGCCAGTGCGGCCGCCTGGTACGGCACATGATCCGGAATTTTGACGCACTGCTCCGGCACGGCGTCGAAGAAACTGGCGAACCCACCCTGCATGTGCGGCGTCTTCGACGCCGAGCCCATGAAGAAGATGTTTTCGCACAGATTGAGCCTGCCCTCGCGGCATGGCTTGCAGCGGCCGCACCAGCGCGACGGATTGACGGCGACCCGGTCGCCGATCTTCAGTCCGGCCGCGCTGCGCGCGATCTCGATTGCGGCGCTGCTCGCAATCTCGATCACTTCGCCGGCGATTTCGTGGCCGAGCACCAGCGGCGACGTCACCACGAAATCCCCGGTGCGGGCATGGCGGAAGTAATGCATGTCCGAGCCGCAAATGCCGCCGGCGCCGAAGCGGATGCGCACCATGCCAGCGGCAAGGCGCTCGAGCGGTCGCTCGACCATGCGCAGGTCTTCCGGGCCGAACAGAGTTGCAGCCAAAGCCATCGATGTCATTTCGCAAGCCCCATATATTTCGGCAACCACAGCGTCAGTTCCGGGATGTAGGTGATCGCAATCAGCGCCAGCATCAGCGGCACCAGCCACGGCAGGATCGCCATCGTGGTGCGCTCGACCGAGAGCTTTGCGACGCGCGCCAGCACGAACAACACCATGCCGAGCGGTGGATGCAACAGGCCGATCATCAGGTTCAGCGTCATGATCAGCCCGAAGTGAATCGGATCGATGCCGAGCTTGAGGACGATCGGCAGAAGGATCGGCACCAGGATGGTGATCGCCGCGATGGTGTCGATGAAGCATCCGACGAACAGGATGAGAATGTTGGCGAGCAGCAGGAACACCCATTTTGTCTGGGTCAGCCCGAGGATGGCGTCGGTCATCAGCTGCGCGGCCTGCGAGACCGTCAGAAGCCAGGCGAAAATCGATGCCGCCGTGACGATGAACAGCACCGATGCCGTGGTCTCGATGGTGTCGAAGGTGGCCTTGGCCACCGTCTTCACGGTCATGGTGCGATAGCGCACCATTCCGAGAAACAGCGACCAGATCACGGCCGCCACCGCGGCCTCCGTCGGCGTGAACCAGCCGAGCGTCATGCCGCCGATCAGGATCACCGGCGCCATCAGCGCCATCACGGCGGAAAAATCGAAATACCAGTCGATCAGCAGCAGCACCGCGAGCCCGATACCGATCGCGAGGTTGGTCGAGACGCCGGCGATGGTCAGCAACCACACCGCGAGCGGGAAGGCAATGACGAGCCCGATCTCGGTAGCCGCCGACCCCAACTGCGTCCACGAGAACGGCGCGTCGCTGCCCCAGCCGTTCTTGTGGGCGAAGTACGCCACCGTCGCCATCATGAATAGCGTCATGAGGACGCCGGGGATGAGGCCGCCGAGGAACAGCGCGCCGATCGAGACGTTCGCCATCATGCCGTAGATCACGAACGGCAGCGATGGCGGAATGATCGGACCGAGCGTCGCCGAAGCCGCGGTGACGCCGACGGCAAATTCGGTGGAGTAGCCGTGATCCTTCATCGCCTTGATCTCGATGGTGCCGAGGCCGGCGGCGTCGGCGATCGCGGTGCCGGACATGCCGGAGAAGATCACCGAACCGATGATGTTGACGTGGCCGAGGCCGCCACGCATCCAGCCGACCAGCGCCACCGCGAACTTGTAGATGCGGCCGGTGACCCCGGCGATGTTCATGAGGTTGCCGGCCAGAATGAAGAACGGCACGGCCAGCAGCGGAAAGCTCTCGACGCCGGCGATCATGCGCTGCGCCAGCGTCACGTCGGGCGTGATGCCCGTGACGAGAATATACAGCAGCGACGACGTCGCCATCGCCAGCGCGACCGGAAGGCCGGCCAGCATCAATACCAGAAACGCTCCGAGCAGCAGCAGCATGACGTCAGCTTTCCGTTCCGTCGAATGCGCCGGGGCGCTCCAGGATCGAGTAACCGCGCCGCCAGTTGTCGACGGCGATCTGGACCGATCGGACGAACATCATGACGAATCCGAACAGCACGATGTAATAGACGAAACCCTTCTGGAATTTGATCGTCGTCATCCGCTCGTCGCCCACGACCTGAATGAAGACCCAGACCAGCTTGATGGCGTAGCCGAAGAAGGCGATCCGGATCAGGTCGATGACGGTCGAAAGCGCGCGCGCCGGCCGACGCGGCAGATAGCGAAACAGCAGATCGACCTGGATATGCCGCGACAGGCGCACGCACATCGACGATCCCACAAATACCACGCCGATCAGGCAATAGGTCGCGATCTCTTCGGTCCAGGCGTAGCTGTCGTTGAGGACATAGCGGGTAAAGAACTGCAGGAAGACGCTGAGCGCCATGATCCAGAAGATCGCCAGCGTCAGCCAGTCCTCGAACGCGTACTGCCCAAGATCGACCTTGGGGATCGCCTCCTCATCGAAGGTATGGGCGATCTCTTCCGCCGTGATCTGCGTGTGCACTTCGGCCGTCATGGGCATCTCTTTGCGTGATGAGGTCGCCTCTCCCCGCGGTTGGCGGGGAGAGGCCGAATGCCGCTTCTCTTACTTGATGGCCTGGATGCGATCCCAGTCGGCCTTGCGGTAATCAAAACTCTCGAAGGTCGTGGTCTTGAGCACCGTGTCGCGGAACGCGTTCTTGTCGACTTCGGTGACGGTGAGGCCCTTGGTCTTGAAGAAGTCGACCAGCTTGGCTTCGTTGGCCTTGATTTCCGCGGTCGCCTTGGCCGCCGCTTCCTGTGTCACGTCGGTGAAGATCTTGCGGTCTTCCTCGCTGAGCTTCTTCCAGAGGCCGCCCGCGATCACCGTGTTGAGATGGTCGACGATGTGGCCGGTCAGCACGATGTGCTTCTGCACTTCGTAGAACTTCTTGGCTTCGATCGTGGTCAGCGGGTTCTCCTGGGCTTCCACCGTGCCGTTCTGCAGAGCGAGGTAGACTTCGGCAAAGGCGATCGGCGCGGTGTTGGCGCCGCAGGCGCGCGGCATCGCCAGGTAGGCCGGAACATCCGGCACCCGGATCTTGAGGCCCTTCATGTCGGCGCAGGTCTTGATCGGTTTGTTCGACGAGGTGTGACGCACGCCGTAATAGGTGACGGCCGCGATGTGATGGCCGCTCTTGTCCTCGTAGCCCTTGGTCAGTTCCTTGAAGACGTCGCTCTTGGTGTAGGCCAAAAGGTGCTCGGCGTCGCGGAAGGTGTAGGGATAATAGGTGACGCCGATCGGCGGATAGCTTTTCGCCGCGAAGCTCGATCCGGAAATGATGATGTCGACGGAGCCGAGCGCCAGGCCCTGGTTGATGTCGGTTTCCTTGCCGAGCTGCGAGGCCGGATAGACGTCGATCTGGTAGCGTCCGCTGGTCCGCTTGCCGATCTCCTGCGCGGCCCATACCGAAGCGGTGTGGAACGGCTCCGACGTCTCGTAGACGTGGGCCCATTTCAGTTTTGCCTGGGCCATGCCGACATTGGTCGCGGCCACCAGCGCTGTTGCCGACGCGGCCAATACAATCATTGCTCTCTTCAACATGACAATTTCCTCCACTGTTACGTTTGCTTTTTTACTCAATCGGTTCGGGTTTCAGCCGAACCGTTCGAATCGATGTTTCAACGCGCCCGTCACCACAGGCGTGTCGCCAAAATTTCTCAGCCGCTCCTGATTGAAACGCGCGATGGCGAGGCTGCCTCGGCCCCAAAACTC
Organism: Bradyrhizobium sp.; assembly: GCF_030646015.1. GTDB lineage: Bacteria > Pseudomonadota > Alphaproteobacteria > Rhizobiales > Xanthobacteraceae > Bradyrhizobium. The sequence goes on along the minus strand of NZ_JAUSLT010000108.1, from coordinate 18,856 downwards.
TGGGCAAAGCGTTCCTGCGAACAGGCGAGATGATGACGCATCGCGATCCCGGCGGCTTCGGGCTCGTGCGCCGCGATGGCGTCACGGATCGCGTGATGCTCGGCGAGCGCAGCGCGCCACGATTCAGGATTCTCGAAATAGTGCGCCAGCTTGGCGAAGTAGGGATTGAGCCGCTGGTCGAACAGTTCACCGACGACGCGGACCAGCACCGCATTGTCGAGGCTCCCCGACACCGCAATATGGAAGGCGCGGTCATGGATCATCGAGGGTTCGCCGGGATGCTGCACCGTCGCCATCGCCACCAGCGACGCGTCGATGCGCTCGATATCCGCTGCCGTGGCGACCCGTGCCGCCTGTTCGGCGATCGCGCCTTCGATGAATTCGCGGGCCCGCAACACCTCGAACGGCCCTTCGATCGTGGCGGACGCCGGCAGGGGGGAAGTGGGTGCCGCCGGTTCGATGACATAGATTCCGGAGCCGACGCGGATGCGGACCCGGCCCTCGACTTCCAGCGCAATCAGCGCTTCGCGCACCGTCGGCCGCGAGACCTTCAACTGCTCGGCGAGATCGCGTTCGGTCGGCAGCCGGCTGCCGACGGCGTATTCACCGCTGTCGATCAGGGCGCGCAGTTGATCGGCAATCTGGCGATAGAGGCGCCGCGCCTCGACAGCTTCGAGCGGCACGCTGGTCTCCCTGTAACGGTTCCCTGTGGCACATTGGCCTTACCAATTGACCGGAGGATTGACGGGAAAAGCCGCCTATGTCAAGCGAGAGGCGAAAAATCCCGCTTTTCACCCAGATTGGGGTCGATTTTGCGCCTCTCCAACGCCAGCCTCGATCTGCTTCCGGACAGTGTTCGCCGCCCTGATTATGACCGCGCGCGGGTCACGCCGGGCATCGTTCATCTCGGCATCGGTGCCTTCCACCGGGCGCATCAGGCCGTGGCCATCGACGACCTGCTCGCCAGGGGGGCAACCGATTGGGGAATCGTCGGCGCCAGCCTGCGAAGTTCGGACACTCAGGATGCCCTCGCCCCGCAGGACTGCCTCTACACAGTGGCGACCCGTTCCGGCGCGGGCGCCGAGCACCGGGTGGTCGGCGCGGTCGTTGCGACCGAGGTCGCCAGGGCCAACCCCGCGCGCTTGATCGCGCGCATGGCCGATCCGGCAACGCGGATCGTCTCGCTCACCATCACCGAGAAGGGATACTGCCACACGCCGCAGACCGGCGAACTCGACGAAGGTCATCCCGACATCGTTCATGACCTGAAAAATCCGGATGCGCCGCGATCGGCCGCGGGATTCATCGTCGCCGCGCTGTCGCGCCGCAAGGTTTTGGGCCTGGCACCCTTCACCGTGCTCTCTTGCGACAACCTGCCCGCCAACGGCGTTACCGTGGGCCGAATACTGCAGCGGTTCGCCGATTTGCGATCGCCGGAACTCGGCCAATGGATCGCGGATGAGCTCGCCTCCCCCTCGACGATGGTGGACCGGATCGTGCCCGAGACCACCGATGCCGACCGCGCGGCCGTCGCCGCGGCGCTTGGCATGGTCGACGCGTGGCCTGTCGTCACCGAGCCCTTTACGCAGTGGATTGTCGAAGACCGCTTTGCGGCCGGCCGGCCGGATTTCGCCGCCGCCGGCGTGCAGCTGGTCTCTGATGTCACGCCGTTCGAGCACATGAAGCTGCGGCTGCTCAACGCCAGCCACTCGGCGCTGGCCTATCTCGGTTATCTCGCGGGCCATGAAACCATTGCCGCCACCATGGCCGACCATCGCTTCGCGGCGTTTGCGGCCCAAGTGATGGACGAGGCTGCGGTGACGCTGACGATGCCCCAGGGAACCGATCTTGCGACCTACAGCCAATCGCTGCTGCAGCGCTTTTCCAATCCGGCGCTGCATCACCGCACCTGGCAGATCGCGATGGACGGATCGCAAAAACTGCCGCAGCGGCTGCTCGGCACGATGCGCGACCGGCTGGCGCTGAATCTACCGATCGACACCCATGCGCTCGCGGTCGCCGGCTGGATGCGCTACATCACCGGCACCGACGAGCAAGGACGGAAGATCGACGTGCGCGACCCGATCGCAGCTGAACTTGCAGCGATAGCCCGGGCGGCCGGGCCGGTCGCGGACCGGCTGGCCCCGGCGCTGCTCAACGTCAGCGCGGTGTTCGGCACGCTGGGGACCGATCCCCGCATGCGTAAGGCGGTCACCGCTGCGCTGGCGCGGCTCTATCAGCTTGGCGCCGACCAGGCGCTGCCGAAGTAACGGGTATTCTATCGCCGGAAGGCCTTCGATCAGCACATCGATTCCGCGCTACGGGACGAAGCTTGATCCCAATCAATAATCCGGATCCGGTCGCAGACTACGCTTGATGCTTGGCGGCAACGGCCATCATGCACCCGGAGCCCACGCGACATGAACAAGCAGCTCGGCACCGGCGCACCCGAAAGCGGGGAAGCGTTGCCACAGGGGCCGCCTCCGTCAGCTGTACGCCCGGTCACGGAACCGCCGGCGCAGCCACGATTTGCGACCCGGCGCTGGATCATCCTCGCCTTCGCCGTGCTGCTGCTTGCGGCGGCCGGCGGCATCTGGTGGGCGGTCGGCGGCGGCGACGCCGTCGTTCGATATGAAACCGCGCCGGTTACCACCGGCGCGATTGCCCGCGGTATCAACGCTACCGGCACGGTCAATCCGGAATTGACCATCATCGTCGGGACCTATGTCTCCGGCGTAATCCAGGAATTGACCTGCGATTACAATACCCAGGTGAAGCGCGGACAGATCTGCGCCAGGATCGACGGACGCCCCTATCAGAGCATTGTCGATCAGGCGAAGGCCAACCTCGCCGTCGCGCGCGCGCAACTGGAGAAGGACAAGGCATCGCTGACCTATGCCAAGGTGGCGTATGAACGGCTGGCGACGCTGGTCGAGACCAAGGCCGTATCGAAAGACGCCTACGACAGCGCTCACAGCGAATACTTGCAGGCCCTTGCCCAGATTACATTCGACGAAGCGACCATCCAGCAGCGTCAGGCCGTGCTGGATGCCGCACAGGTCAACCTCGATTACACCAGGATTATCTCGCCGGTGGACGGCACCGTGGTTTCGCGCAACGTCACCATCGGGCAGACCGTGGCCGCCAGCTTCCAGACCCCGACATTGTTCCTGATCGCGACCGACCTCACCAGGATGCAGGTCGACGCCAATGTCAGCGAAAGCGACATCGGCGGCGTCAAGCAAGGCAATCAGGCCACGTTCACCGTCGATGCCTATCCCAAGCGTGTGTTCGAAGGGACGGTGGCCCAGGTCCGGCAGTCCCCGCAAACGGTACAGAACGTCGTCACCTACGACGTCGTCGTCAGCGTCGCCAATTCGGATCTGGCGCTCAAACCGGGCCTCACCGCGGCGACGCGCATCCTGGTCGATCAGCGCAATGACGTGCTGCGGGTTCCGAACCAGGCATTGCGCTATGTCCCGACCGGCAGGGCCATTCGTGACACGGGACAGCCGCGCATCTGGGTACTTCGCGACGGAGTTCCGGCGCCGGTTCAGGTTGCGACCGGGTTGGACGACGACGAGTTCACGGAAATCGTTCAAGGCGAGCTCAAGCCGGGCGACAAAGTGGTCGTCGGCGAACAGCGCGCCAGTTCGGGCAATGCGCGTTCCGGCGTGCCGCGCCCCCGACTCTAACCGTCCAGACGACGACAAAGCGGCGATTGACTGAAATGGCGGAGCCGGTCATCAGGATTGAAGGCGTGTCGCGGACATATCATGTCGGCGATATCGACGTTCATGCGCTTCGCGCGGTCGACCTGACCGTCGAACACGGCGAGTTCATCGCCATCATGGGCGCGTCCGGATCGGGCAAATCGACGCTGATGTCGATCCTCGGCTGCCTCGACAGGCCGACCAGCGGCCGTTACCGGTTCGACGGCATCGATGTGGCGCAGCTTGCCGAGCCCGATCTCGCGGGCCTGCGCAGCGAGCGGCTCGGCTTCGTGTTCCAGAGTTTCAATCTATTGCCGCGCACCAGCGCCATCGACAACGTCGCCCTGCCGCTGTTGTACGCCATGTCCGGCCAAGGCCATGCGCGGGTGCGCTTCGAGCGGGCGCGCGCGGTTCTGGACAAGCTCGGACTGCGCGACCGCGAACGCAACACGCCCGGCCAGCTCTCCGGCGGGCAGCAGCAACGCGTCGCCATCGCCCGCGCGCTGATCAACCAGCCGAGCCTGCTGCTGGCGGACGAGCCGACCGGCAATCTCGATACGCGCAACTCTCACGAGATCATGGAGACGCTCAGTTCGCTCAATCGCGAACAAGGCGTCACCATCATCGTGGTGACCCACGAGTCTGATGTTGCAGCCTTTGCAGATCGCGTGCTGACCATGCGCGATGGCCAGATCATTTCCGATGTGAGAAAGACGAAGCCCGCGGCGGAGTCCGGACCGGCAATTGCTGCAGCCGAGGCGGTGAGCGAGTTGCCGCCTCTCTCCCCGTCCGCGGCGCCGCGCTCCTACGTCAAATCCTCCGGCGCATCCTGGCCGTTCGCGTGGATGGTGATGACGGCGGCGGCGGAAGCGATCTGGCGCAACAAGATGCGTTCGGCGCTGACCATGCTCGGAGTCTTCATCGGCGTCGCCGCCCTGATCGTCATGGTCTCGGTCGGCCAGGGGGCCAACGAGGCGGTCCGCAAGGAGATCGCAAGGCTCGGGACCAACCTCGTGGTGATCGTGCCGGGCGCCGCGACCCGCGGCGGCGCGCGCGGCGGCTCCGGCAGCGCCTCGACCCTGACGGTGGCCGACGTCCAGGCGATCCGGCGGGAAGCGCCTGCCGCCGGCGAAGTGAGCTATCTGATCCGCCAGTCCGGCCAGATCCGGTTCGCCAGCCAGAACTGGACCACCGGCATCCAGGGCGTCAGCTTCAACTACCCGCCGATGACGAACTGGCAGATCACCGCCGGGCGGGCGATCACGTCGGAAGACGAGCGAAGCGCCGGGCTTGTCGTCGTGCTCGGCGAGACCGTGCGCCGCCAGTTGTTCGGCGCCACCCAGAACCCGATCGGCGCGCTGGTGCAGGTCCGGGGCGTTTCGCTGCGGGTCATTGGGGTTCTCGACTCCAAGGGGCAGACCTCCTTTGGCCAGGACCAGGACGATCTCATCATGGTTCCGTTCACGACAGCCGAGCGCAAGATTATCGGCGTTGCGGCGCCGAGCCAGCAAACGACGGTCACCTGGATCTACCCGACGCCGCCCAATCCCTATGGGCTGCAACCGCGCCTGACCGGCTTTGTGAACCAGATCTACGTGCAGGCGGTGGATCAGACCGCCATTCAGACGGCGATCAGTCAGGCCAGCGAAATTCTGGCCCGCCGTCACCGCATCCGACCGGGCGCCAGCAATGATTTCTCGGTCCGCAACCTCAGCCAGATCGCGGAAACCGCGGAGGGCAGCAGCCGCATCATGGCGCTCCTGCTGGCCGCGGTGGCGTCGATATCGCTGGTGGTCGGCGGTATCGGCATCATGAATATCCTGCTGGTTTCGGTGACGGAGCGGACCCGGGAGATCGGACTGCGGATGGCGATCGGCGCCCGACGGCTGCACGTGCTGCTGCAGTTTCTGGCCGAGGCGATCTTCATCAGCGTCAGCGGCGGCATCGTCGGAATTGTCATCGGCGCGGCACTTTCACTGGCCGTGTCCGCCGTCACCGGCTGGCCGGCGCCGATCTCGCTGACAGCCATCGCCGGCGGATTCCTGTTTTCGGCCGCCGTCGGCATCTTCTTTGGCTACTATCCGGCCCGCAAGGCCGCCCGGCTCGATCCGATCGAAGCGCTGCGCTACGAGTGAGCGCCTTGACCTTGCTCAATATCCGCCGGGTCCGGCCTGATCTACTGCCGCCATGGCAAATTACATCAGATCGTTTCTCGAACTCGGGCTGAACGACGTCGGGCTGGTCGGCGGCAAGACCGCCTCGCTCGGCGAGTTGTATTCAACCCTCGCATCCGAAGGGGTCGCCGTTCCCAACGGGTTCGCCGTCACCGCCGACGCCTACCGCGATGCGCTGTCGCAGCCCGGCGTCGCGGAGCAGCTGCATCAGTTGCTCGACGGCCTGGACAAGAGCAAGATCAAGCGCTTGGCGGCCGCCGCAGCCAAGGCGCGCGCCGTCGTCTACAAGGCGATGGATACCGCGCCGATCCGCGATCAGATCATGGAAGCCTACCGGAAGCTGGAGCGGGAAGCCGGCAAAGGCGTCGCTGTCGCAGTGCGCAGTTCCGCGACGGCGGAAGACCTCCCGACCGCGAGTTTTGCCGGCCAGCATGAAAGCTTCCTCAATGTGCGCGGACCGAAGGACCTGTTCGAGGCCTGCCGGCGCTGCTTTGCCTCGATCTTCACCGATCGCGCGATTTCCTACCGCATCGACAACGGCTTCGACCATTTCAAGGTCTTCCTTTCCGTCGCCGTGATGAAAATGGTCCGCTCCGACATCGGCGCCAGCGGCGTCATCTTCACGCTCGATACCGAATCCGGATTTCGCGACGTGGTCTTCGTCACCGGCTGTTACGGCCTCGGCGAAACCATCGTGCAGGGCCAGGTCGATCCCGACGAGTTCTACGTGCACAAGCCGACCCTCGCCAAGGGCTTCCGCCGCGTGTTGCGGCGCCGGCTCGGTGGCAAGCAGATCCGGATGATCTACGGCAAGCGCGGCGGCAGCCATGCGACGCTGACCCGGAACGTGCCGGAAGCGGAGCGGCGGAAATTCTGCATTTCCGATCCGGACGTCTTGACGCTGGCCGACATCGCCGTGCGGATCGAGACGCACTACTCGAAGCATGCCGGCGCGGCGATGCCGATGGATATCGAATGGGCCAGGGACGGCGCCGACGGCAAGCTTTACATCATCCAGGCACGACCTGAGACGGTGGCCTCGCAGCGTTCCGCTGAAATGTTCGAGACCTACAATCTCAAGGGAAAAGGGTCCGTCATCGTCACCGGCCGCGCGGTCGGCGAAAAGATCGCCTCTGGACGCACCCGCCGCATTGCCAGCGCGCGGGACCTCTCGACCTTCAAGCCCGGCGAAATCCTGGTCGCGCCGGCAACCAGTCCGGACTGGGAGCCGGTGATGAAGATCGCGGGCGGCATCATCACCGACAAGGGCGGTCGCACCTGCCACGCCGCCATCGTGGCGCGTGAGCTCGGCATTCCCGCCGTGGTGGGAGCGACTCACGCGACCGAGAAGCTCAAGACCGGGAGCCAGGTCACGATCTCCTGCGCCGAAGGGGACGTCGGCAATGTCTATCAGGGCAAGGTTGCCTTCGACGTCACGCGAACGCCCGTCAGCGCGTTCAAGGCACCGCGCACACCGATCATGGTCAACGTCGGCACCCCCGAAATGGCGTTCCGGACGGCGATGCAGCCACAATCGGGCGTCGGGCTCGCCCGCATGGAATTCATCATCAGCGAGCATATCGGCGTGCACCCGATGGCGCTGCTCAAGCCGAAGAAGATCACCTCGGCCAAAGCAAGAACCGCGATCGCCCGTCTGGTCGAGGGCTACAAGACCCCAGCCGATTTCTTCATCGAGAGGCTGTCGGAAGGCGTCGGCACCATTGCCGCGGCGTTCTATCCCAAGCCGGTGATCGTGCGGCTTTCCGACTTCAAGACCAACGAATATGCCAGCCTGCTCGGCGGCGAGGCTTTCGAGCCGAAAGAAGAGAACCCGATGCTGGGATTCCGCGGCGCTTCCCGCTACAGCCACCCGGCCTATGCGGAAGGGTTTGCGCTGGAATGTGCCGCGCTGCGCCGGGTGCGCGAGGAAATGGGACTCTCCAATCTTCGCATCATGGTGCCGTTCTGCCGGACCGTCGAAGAAGGCAAGCGCGTCATCGCGACCATGGCCGCCAACGGCCTGAAGCGCGGCGAGAACGGGCTCGAGATCTATGTGATGTGCGAAATTCCCAACAACGTCATCCAGATCGACGCGTTCGCGCAATTGTTCGACGGCTTCTCGATCGGCTCCAACGATCTCACCCAGCTGACCCTCGGGGTCGACCGCGATTCCGATATCGTCGCCTTCGATTTCGACGAGCGCGATCCGGGCATGCTGGAGATATTCAGGCTGGCCGTCACGGGCGCCAAACGTAACGGGCGTCACGTCGGCATCTGCGGCGAAGCGCCGGCGAATTATCCGGAGATCGCGCGCTACCTGACGCAGCTCGGTATCGACTCGATCAGCGTCAATCCGTCGAGCGTGTTTCGCACCATGGCGGCGGTGCGCGAAGCCGAGGCCGCGAAGGATGCGGTTTGACGCAACGCAGCACAATTGCTGCACTGCGGCTTACTGTGCACGGGGTTGTTTTCGCGATTTTTGTCCGGGCCCGCCGGGCTAGCCGCGTGGCGCGGATTCGGCGTGAATCCGCTCGGCCAGGGCATTGACCCTGGTCATCGTCTCCGTCAACTCGACATAGGGATCGTCTTGGATCGTCACCGCGCCGTAGTTCGAATTCTCACCGTCAAACCGCCCTTCCGCAGGCTGGTCGGCATGCTCGAACCAGTGATATCCGACCACCGACGGGTTGCGCAGGGCGGCGGTGACGTAGCGCTCGAAGCACTGGGCGCGCTCGGTCTGGCTGGCGACCCGCGGCCCGGCGCCGTTGCCGTTGGGCAGGCCGGCATCGTCGCCGCGGAAGGAGAATTCCGAAATCAGGCATGGCTTGCCGCCGGCGGCATAGGCATCGATCTGCGGGGTCGCATCGAGTTCGTAGCAATTGAACGAGATCACATCGAGATAGCGGACGGCCGCGGCGATCACACTGGATTGCGCCTGATAGCCGAAGCGGGAGCCGATCACGAGGTGATTGGGGTCGGCGGCCTTGATGGCCGAGACGCACACCTCGAAATATCGATCGGCGTCGACGGCCAGAAAGGCGTCGCAATCAGCGGAAAAGGCCGCGCGGGCGGGGTTGGCGAGGTTGGCCTTGAGCTCGAGCGCGTCATTCAGGCCTCCGGCAGGCATTCGGAAGAATGGCGCTTCAACCCGTCCCATCGCCGCGAGTTGCTCCCATGATCGCGCCGGCGTCTGCCAGACCGCATTGAACTGCGAGAATTCGCGATAATGCTCCTGCAATCGTGCCGTGGCGGCGACGCGGCCGGGGCGGTGCGACGGCAGGTTCAGAAACAGCGTCAGCAACTCGTCAGCGCCACGCCAGTCGGGTGACCAGTACATCTCGTTATCGATGAACGTGCCGAGTAGCCCGACATCGTGAAATCGTCTTGCACAGTGAGTGCTGGCGCGTTCCCGGATGTGGGCCGCAAAGGCAGGATCGAACACATCGGGAAACACCTGGTCACGCCGGTGCAGCTTGAAGGAAGCCCCGAGTTCATTGGTGGGCGCGATCGCAAGCGGCGACGCACCGGCGCCGGCGACCAGTTCATCCGACCAGCAGCCCAGCGTGTTGAAATGCCAGCTGGCCAGCCGGTCCGCCACCGCCGCGCGCCAGACGTGCTGGCTGCCGTATTTGCTCCGGCACGCATCGGCATACGGGGCGCGAGCGGTATTGCGGACGTGGTCCGAATCGAAGCGTACATTGTTGACGCCCTTGGAGATAAAGCGACCGCCATCGGGATCGACCAGCCAGAATACGCCATCATGCTGGTCCACGCGAAAGAAGCCGCTTCCCCGGAAGCGGTCGTCGGCGATTCCACCCCATTTGGTTCTTTGCAAGCGGACACCCCAACGGCAAGATAACGGCACCTATTTGTCGCATCGGCTGGCCAGGAGCAGTTGATGTATCTCAAGATCGCCGGGTCACCGGCAGGACTAATGCTACGGTACCTCGCATTCCTGCCGGGGCGGAAGGGCCAAGAGTGAACTCGAACCGTCTCGTACCTGCGTCGCAGCTGCCTTCCACAGCCGGCCTGCGTCCGGATTTCATCTGGGGCGTCTCGACCTCCAGCTTCCAGATCGAAGGCGCGACCAGGGAAGACGGCCGCGGACCCAGCATCTGGGACGTCATCTGTCAGAACGGAGAAATCAGGAACCGCGACAGCGGCGACATCGCGTGTGACCACTACCATCGCTACCGCGAGGATGTCGCGCTGATGCAGCGGCTGGGCGTTCAGGCCTATCGGTTCTCGGTCGCCTGGCCGCGGGTGCTGCCGCAGGGCCGGGGATCGGTCAACGAGCCCGGCCTCGCCTTCTACGACCGGCTGATCGACGAACTGCTGGCCGCCGGCATCGAACCCTGGCTGTGCCTGTATCACTGGGATCTGCCGCAGGCGCTGGAGGATCTCGGCGGATGGCAGAACCGTGAGTCGGTCGCATGGTTCGCCGACTACACGACGCTGATCGCCGGGCGTTTCGGCGATCGCGTCAAGCGCTTTGCGACCTTCAACGAGCCTTCGATCTTCAATCTGTTCAGCCGCTCGCTGGGCAAGCGGGACCACAGCAGCGAAACCGGTCTTTACCGGGCGACGCACCACGTCAATCTCGCCCATGGCGCGGCCGTGGACGTGTTACGCGAGAAAGTTCAAGGCGCCTCGATCGGGTGCATTCACAACCTTCAGCCCTGCCGGCCTTCCAGCGCGAGCGAAGCCGACGCGGCGGCGGCCGCGCGCCTGGGCGTTTACTGGAACAGCGCCTTCCCCGATCCGCAATGCCGCGGCGAATATCCGCCCTCGATGCGGACCATGATCGAGCCGCACCTGCAGCCGGGCGACCTCGCGCGCATTTGCCGTCCGCTCGACTGGTTCGGATTGAACCATTACAGCCCGGTCTACGTGAAGGCACAGCCGGCGGCGATGTTGGGCTTCGACTTCGGCGAAAAGCCGGCCGGCGCTGCCCTGACGCAGATCGGATGGCCGATCGATCCGCCAGCCTTCGGCGAAACGCTGCGGCTGGTCCAGGAACGCTACCGCTTGCCGATCTATGTGCTCGAAAACGGATATGGCGGCAACGACAGGCCCGACGCGAGCGGCGCCGTGACCGATCCCGAGCGGATCGATTTTCTGCGCGGCTATATCGACGCGATGAATTCCGCCGGCGCCGGGGGCGTCGATGTCAGGGGCTACTTTGTCTGGTCGCTGCTCGACAATTTCGAATGGATGTCGGGGTACAGCGATCGGTTCGGCCTGGCCTATGTCGACTATGCCTCGCTGCAACGCATTCCAAAATCGTCGTTCCACTGGTACGCGGATTTGATCAAGGCGGCACGTCAGCGATGAAAGCAGCCTCTCCAGGATACGCCGGCCGGACCGTGCTGCTTGCCGACATCGGCGGGACCAATGCACGCTTCGCGCTTCTGGCCGGGGGCTCGGTCGGCAGGGTTACCCATATGGCGGTCCGCGACCACGGCAGCTTTCGCGAAGCACTCGACACCTATCTCGGCAGTCTGCCGGAGGCCGGCACGATCAGCGCCGCGATTCTGGCTGCTGCCGGCGTGATCGGGAACGGCCACTGCGCCCTCACCAACAATTCCTGGGTGATCGACGCTGAGGAACTGCGCGCCGTCTACGGATTCACCAATGTGCGCCTGCTCAACGATTTCGAAGCCGTGGCATGGGCCCTGTCCTGCCTTCCCGCTGAAAAACTCCTCCCCCTGGGCGGCGGACTGCCGATCGCGGGGGCGCCACTGGCCGCGCTCGGCCCTGGCACGGGCCTTGGAATGGCAGCCTGCATACCGCACGCAACCGGACGCCTCGTGCTGTCGAGCGAGGGCGGCCATTCCACCATGGCCGGCAGTTCGTCACGCGAGGACGCCGTCATCGCTCTCCTGCGCCAACGACTGGGACATGTCTCGGCCGAACACGTTCTTTCCGGTGGCGGGCTGGAAAATCTCCACCAGGCGCTGGCTACGCTGGACGACCTCGCGCTGCCGGGGCGCCGCGCCGCCGAGATCACGCGGGCCGGCATCGAGGGGACCTGTCCGACCAGCCGCGCCGCCATCGACATGTTCTGCGCGATGCTCGGGACGGTCGCCGGCAATCTCGCGCTGACGCTCGGCGCGAAGGGCGGAATATTCATTGCCGGTGGCATTCTGCGTCATATGCCCGAATATCTCGCCCGCTCGCAGTTCCGCGCACGCTTCGAAGACAAGGGCCGGCTTCGCGAGTATCTCGAACCGATTCCGGTCTGGCTGATTCTGGACGACGATGCCGCATTCGTCGGCCTGCATGCACTGGCGGAGGTCGAAGGCATTGGCTGACATTTCGCGGGGCATCGTCACCCTCACCATCAATCCCGCCGTCGACGCCTCGACGTCGGTGAAGAAACTGGCGCCCTTCACCAAGATGCGCTGCGCGCCGGCGCGCCGCGATCCCGGCGGCGGTGGCATCAACGTAGCCCGGGTTCTCGGACGGCTCGGCATCGCCGCGTCGGCCATTTACACGGCCGGCGGCGCAACCGGGCAATTGCTCGGCGCCCTGGTCGCGCGCGAAGGCGTGCAGGGCCTCATGGTCCCGGTGCAGAACGAGACGCGGGAGGACCTGACGGTTTTCGACGAGACCACCCGGGAGCAATTTCGCTTCGTCTTCCCGGGAGCGCCGCTCGGTGAATCCGAGTGGCAGGAGTGTCTGGCATCGATCGCGCGCATCGAACCGCGGCCGGCGTTTGTGATCGCCAGCGGCAGCCTGCCGGCTGGCGTACCGGAAGATTTTTATGGCAAGCTGGCGCAGGCCTGCAGGGCGCACAGCAAGGTCATCGTGGACACGTCCGGCCGCTTCCTGAAGGCGGCGCTCGAACAAAGCGTCTATCTCATCAAGCCCAATCTTCGCGAGTTTCAGGAGCTGGCTGGCATGACGGCCTCGGATGACGCTTCGTTGATCGAGGCGGGACGGCGCCTGATCGGCCGCGGCCAGGTCGAGGTGATCGCGCTCTCGATGGGGCCGGACGGCGGCTTGCTGATCACGCGCGATCTGGCCCTGCGCGCCAACGGCCTCGCGATCAAGCCGGTCAGCGTCTCCGGCGCCGGCGACAGTTTTCTGGCGGCGATGGTCTGGAGCCTTTCCAGCAACGGCAGTCTCGAAACCGCCCTGCGCTACGGGGTTGCCGGCGGTTCCGCCGCGCTGCTCAGTCCGGGGACCGACCTTTGCCGGCCGCAGGACATGCACCGCCTGGTCACGGAGGTGATGGTCAGGCCGATCATGTCGCAAACCGCCCTGCCCGATCCAGCTCATGAATAACGACAGCTACATCGCTCCCAGCGAGCAACGCCTGCTCTCTCGTTTCTGGCAGAGCGCGCGCGGCTTCTGGGGCGGCGCGACGGCCCCGTGGGCCTGGCTGCTCACCGTGTTGCTGATCGTCACCGTCCTGCTGCAGCTGTTGACCCAGTACTCGCTGAATTTCTGGAATCGCGATTTCTTCAATGCCGTCGAACGCAAGGATGGCGCGGAGCTGCTGGCGCAGGCATTGCGTCTTTTGCCGCTGGCCGCGGCCAGCCTCGCGCTCGCCGTGTTCTCGGTGTGGGGCCGCATGACCCTGCAACGGAAATGGCGAGCGTGGCTGAGCAACCACCTCTACAAATACTGGCTGGAGCGCGACCATTATGTCCGGCTCAGATTCATGCCGGGGGAGCATCAGGCCCCCGAATATCGCATCGCCGAGGACGCCAGGCTTGCCACCGACCTGCCGGTCGACCTCGTGCTCGGGCTGTTCTCCTCGCTGATCACCGGCATCACCTTTATCGGCATCCTCTGGACGGTGGGTGGTAGCTCGACCATCGACCTGTTCGGCCTGGTGCTGACCATTCCGGGCTACCTCGTGGTGGCGGTGATCGTTTACTCCATCATCGTTGCGGCGGCGATGGTGCTGATCGGCAGCCGCCTGACCCGCGTCGTGGAGGACAACAAGCGAGCCGAAGCCGAGCTGCGCGCGATAGGAACCCACATCCGCGAGAGCGGCGAAGGCAAGACATTGCCTGACAACATCAAGGACCGGCTTGAGGCCGTCAGCACGGCGCTGCGGGTGGTGATTGCCACCTGGCTGGAGTATTGCTGGCAATTGATGCGCCTGACCGTGGTCACGCACAGCAATACGTTGCTGGCGCCGGTCGTCGGCTTGCTGCTCTGCATGCCGAAATACGTCGCCGGCACGATGCTGCTCGGCGAGGTGGTCCAGGCGGCCGCAGCCTTTGTCGTGGTGCAGGGTGCCTGCAACTGGTTCACCGACAACTACATTCGCCTGGCCGACTGGGCCGCCTCCGCCAACCGCGTCGCATCCCTGCTGCTGGCGCTGGATCGGATCGACCCGCCCGACGCCAGCGCATCGTGACCGTCTGCAGCCGAAACGCATCGACGGGCGGCATCATTGATTCAGCGCAAGGCGTTTGCCGGGAGCGGCGGGTAATGGAATGAACCATTGTTGGACAGAGGTGCGACTGCCATGAAGATTGGATATCGATGCCTGATTGGCGCATTGGCTGTGGCGGCAAGCGCCGGCGGCCTGATCTCGACGGCCAGTGCCCAGAGTTGCCAGGAACTATGGGTCGAGCGCAATTCCTACTACAAGCAAGCCGGCTACTGCTTCAAGACGTCCCGCGCGATCTCCTATTTCGGCAACGGGGGCTGCATCTATGACATCGAGGCCAGCGTGCCGTTGCCGCGCGATATTCGCGCCCGCATCGCCGAGATCACCCGGATCGAGCGGCGCAGCGGCTGCAATTGAGGAACACCCGTTGGAGGACGGGAACCCGTTGAAAGGGGCGCACATGATCGTGAGAGTTCTTCTCGCCATGCTCGCCTGTGCAATCGGCGGCAACGCCGTCGCCGCACAGGGCTGGACGCGGCCGCAACTTCCCGCGGCGCTCGGCTTTCTCGTCATGCAGTGCGACCAGCGCGATTTCTGTTTCGCGATCGCCTGCCCCGACAGGAAGCTGCAGCTCGTCAACATTTCGCCCGGCGGCGGCCCGATGGGCAATCCCGACGTCGGCGCGAATGGCGGCGCCGCGAAGCTGACCGTGGGCCAGGAAGTATTTTCGCTGTCATTCAGCTGGGACGACAGCATCCTGGAACGGGTTGGCAATGCCGGCAGCCGCAGCGAATTGCCGGTCGCGGCGTTGATGGCGCTTGCCCGGAGCAACGGCAGGATCGAAGGCACCAACACCGGGCCGGTCAAGGCCACCCTCCCCAGCAGCGGGCTGAAGCAGCATTGGCCCGTGATCGCCAGGACATGCGGACTTCCCGAACTGCCACGCTGATCGGGGAGGCAAAGTCCTTTACGGGCACACGTCTCTAGGGTTTCTCGAAATGCGCCGGATTTTCGACGACACCTTTCTCACAGAACCGCTGGAATGATCCCAATCGCGAGCCGAGGTCAGAAAGAGCAATGGCGTAACTGCGTCCCGCCAGCGTCAATTCGAGCTCGCTGGCCGTCTTGAACGACTCCAGCTGCGCCACGCCGATTTCGGCATAGTGAATATCCGCATCCCAGTCCAGACTGCGAGAAAGCAGCGACTTCGTCTTGTAGAGGTTGCGGAAGGTCAGCGCGGCCGGCGCTGCGCTCGCCGCATCCGCGGCGCGCACGGAGATGGAGATCACGGCCGGTTCGGTATCTCGCAATTTCACCGAGGGCTGCACCAGCAGCACATAATAGTTCGACTTCATGCAAACGAACTCGAACAGGCCAATCCCCGCGTCAGAACCATTCTCCTGCTTCGGCAACAGGGTGGGCAGGTCCTTGTATTCCTTGCTGGGCTTGTGGATTTGCCAGCCGCCTGTTGTGACCATCACCGTTTCGGCAGCCGCAACGGTCGGATTGAAGCCGGCCAGGACGACAGCAACGACCGTTGACAACAGGCCTGCCCTGCTTCGAATTCTGCTGAGAGCTTTCATGGCTGGCTCGCTTTCACCGTAATATCCCGAGAGCATCCGTTTCGCGGCACTATTTCCCTGCCGGCCGCATGATCCTGCAGGGGCCGGAGTCGGCCGGCGGATTTTTGAGGATGAAGGCATCGCCCGGCAGCAAGTCGCCTCTGATGGTCACCTGATGTCCCTCGAAACGGCGGAGATCGACATCCTTCCCGTTGGCATCCATCGGACGGATGTCGTAGCCATCAGAAGAAACGAAGCCTCCGTTGAAGACACAGCCTACAATCGTTTTCGGAACCGGCTTTGATGCGACGGCCGGAAGGAGGGTTGTCAGTCCGGCGAGGGTTGCGACGCCGAAAGCGATCAGGCGGCGATTGGTGAACATCAGGAGTCTCCGAATAGGCCGCATCATCAGGCGCGCGGAATTCCGTTTCATTGATCCAGAACAAAAGCCGAGACCGCTCATGCCAGCGCGGCTCCGCATTGGCCGCAAAAGCGGTCCGCAGCCGTCGCGGGATGGCCGCATTGCCGGCAGAAGCGCGGCGCTGCGGCCGCCTTCGGCGCTTGCGGCGGCGCGGCGGGCTCCTTCAGCGCCAGTGCGATGGCGTCATGCACCAGCGTCCTCGCATCAGCGGCGCTCACGGAGCTGAGGCGCACCGCGCTCGGCGCTCCGGCCGGACCGCGCGGATCAATGACCCACACGGCGGCGAAGCTGCGCAAAAATACCAGCGACGCGGAATCGAATCCGCCCGCTCGTCGTCGGTCGACCGACAGCACCGCGGCGGCGAGCGGCAATTCGAGATGCGCGAAGGCGGTGACGAACGCCGGCTGCGGCGACCACAGCCCCGTCTTCCCCCGCACGATCAACCCGCCGCGCGCCAGCACGTCGAGCCCTGCCAGCAACCGCGCCTCCGTGACGTCGCCAGGGCCGAAAATCTGCGTCAGCATGCCCGACAGCCAGCGCGGATCCGGCAGCGTCGCGCCATCCAGCGCACGCAGGTAGATGCTGTCCTCGTTGAGCGCGACCTGACGTGCCGGCGATCGCGCGAGCAGACTTTCCAGTTCGGCCTGCCGGTGCGCATCGGCCATCGCCGCCAGCGCCCACAGGGCGGCGATGTCGAGTTCGCTGCGATGGTCGACAGGGGCGAGCGGCTGATCAAGACCGAGGGTTTCAACGATCAAGGCTTCCGCCAGCGCGCTATCGACCGGGAACGACACCGCGGCGCCGCCCTCGGCGTCCGGCGTCACCGCCGCCATCTGCTTTCCCGCGCCAGCGACGGCATAGCAATCCAGCCGCCGCCCGCCGTCGCGCGTTACCGTCGTCACCGCGATGCGCGCCAGGGGATCGGCGAGACCGGCGCGCACCGACGGCGGCAATTGCGCGGCGTTAGCCGCGCGATCGAGCTGAACCGCATCCGGTGCAATCGTTTGAGTAGTCATGACATTCCTCCTGAGCGCGATTGCGCGCGTTCTATGTTGTCCATTTCAGCCCCTCGAACTGGCTGGAGAGTTTTTCGCTGAAGTCGCCGATGTCGCTGAAGCCGAGCCGCTCGAGTTTGCCTTCCAGCGTGTGCAGCACCGCGGCGTCGGGATGAACGGGCAGGTTGGAGCCTTTCACCAGATCCATCGCCTGGCGCAGATTGCCTGGCAGTTCGCCGGCCGGGATGTTTTGCGCGCCATAGGCCTTGCGCACGGTGTCCAGCGTGTCGACGCCCTTCTGCGCCTGGGCGATCGCCTCGAACGGATCGCCGCGGCGCAGATTGCCGGTGACCTTCTCGTGGAACTGCTGCGCCAGCCCCTGCGGGTCGGCGAGTTTTATCGGTTGCGACGGGACGGGCGCCTTGCCTGACGCGATGTCCTTCAACTCGGCGATCCGGGTCGTGCCGGTGCCGGCCACCTCGCCGGCGGCGAGGTTGCCGCGCTGGCCGGTCCTGAGATCGGCGATCTGGTCGGAGTAGTCGCGACCCGCCTCGCGGAAGGCGCGATCGGTCGGGGTGTGGCCGTGCTGCTCCGCCCACCACGCCTTCTGCTGCGCCGGGTCCATGCCCCCAGGGCATTTTGTCTTGTCGAAGAAGGTCAGTTCGGCGAAGGCATCGTTGGAGTGCTGCTCCCATTTTGTCTTGGGCACCTCGACCCACTTGCCGGTGCTGTCCTGCATCAGCACCCGGAAGTCGCGGTCGGTGTTGATCGGGTTGGCGGTTTTGCCGGGGGTGCGGAACTCGTGAATCACGAGCTTCCTGTCGGCCAGCTCCGGGCTCGACTTCCGGAGCCGCTCCAGCAACATCTGGTCATGCGGCTTGTAGACCTCGTTGCGCAGTGTGTTGTTGAAGGCTTCCTGGGTCGATGCCGATCCGCTCTGCTTCAGCGCGCGGACCTGATGCGGGTTCTTCTGCACCTCCAGCACGTCGGTCAACGAGGCGCGCATCCGCCCTGAACCGTCGACATGGACGCCCTGGTCCAGCGTCGTCAGATTCTTGCGCATCTTCTCGACCAGGTCGGTGGCGACCTTGGAGCGCCGGCTCGCCTGCGCCAGCAGATCGGCGCCGCTCTCGGCAATGCCGGCCACCGCCTTCTTGCCGGCGCGCCAGGCCTCGCCGGCATAGCCTGCGCCGTAATGGATCGCCTGGCCGAACAGGACATCGGTCACCGCCGCCTTGACCCCTGCGGTCGCGATGTCGAGAACGCCGCCGCCGGCACGGGCGGCGTCGCGCATCGCAAGGCTGCTGCCGACCGCCGAACTCGCCCAGCCCTTGGTCAGCACCGCATCGAGCGCCGCCGCCCCGCTCTGCAGCAGCGTGTCCTGGGCTGCGTCCTTGTAGGTGTAGGTCGGGGTGTAGCCCGGACGCATCTGGTTGCCGATCACATCGGCGAGCGGGATCAGTTTCTCGAGGCCCTTGCGGTAGTCGTTGTCGGCGGGCGTCGCCAGCAGCCGGTCGCTGAGTTCGTCGAACAAGCCGGAGCGCGACTCGTCGAGCAGCGCATCGACGCCCTCGCGGCCGCGTTGCTCGCCGAGCGCGCCCAACAGCTCGTCGCGCGCCTTGAAGTAGGTGCGCATCT
>NZ_JAUSLT010000125.1 GCF_030646015.1 Bradyrhizobium sp. | reverse complement strand
GCATGGGTTCGACCACCTACAAGGAATACCGTCAGCATTTCGAGAAGGATCGCGCGCTGGTGCGCCGGTTCCAGAAGATCGACGTCAACGAGCCGACGGTGGAAGACGCCATCGCGATCCTGAAGGGCCTGAAACCCTATTTCGAGGACTATCACCGGCTGAAATACACCAACGAGGCGATCGAGGCCGCGGTGCAGCTGTCGTCGCGCTATATCCACGATCGCAAGCTGCCGGACAAGGCGATCGACGTGATCGACGAGTCGGGCGCGGCGCAGATGCTGGTCGCCGAGAACAAGCGCAAGAAGACCATCGGCATCAAGGAAATCGAGACCACGATCGCGACCATGGCGCGGATTCCGCCCAAGAGCGTGTCGAAGGACGATGCCGAAGTGCTAAAGCATCTCGAACAGACGCTGAAGCGCGTGGTGTTCGGCCAGGACAAGGCGATCGAAGCGCTTTCCGCCTCGATCAAGCTGTCGCGCGCCGGCCTGCGCGAGCCGGAAAAGCCGATCGGCTCCTATTTGTTCTCGGGTCCGACCGGCGTCGGCAAGACCGAAGTTGCAAAACAGCTCGCGGCCTCGCTCGGCGTCGAACTGATCCGGTTCGACATGTCCGAATATATGGAGCGTCACACGGTCTCGCGCCTGATCGGCGCGCCTCCGGGCTATGTCGGCTTCGACCAGGGCGGCCTTCTGACCGACGGCGTCGATCAGCACCCGCACTGTGTGGTGCTGCTCGACGAAATCGAGAAGGCGCATCCGGATCTCTACAACGTGCTCTTGCAGATCATGGATCACGGCCGGCTCACCGACCACAACGGCAAGCAGGTCAATTTCCGCAACGTGATCCTGATCATGACCACCAATGCCGGCGCCGCCGATCTGGCGCGCCAGGCGTTCGGCTTCACGCGCAACAAGCGGGAAGGCGACGATCACGAAGCAATCAACCGCCAGTTCGCGCCGGAATTCCGCAACCGGCTCGATGCCATCGTCTCGTTCGCGCATCTCAATCCTGATGTGATCGGCATGGTGGTGGAGAAGTTCGTGCTGCAGCTCGAGGCGCAGCTGGCCGACCGCGACGTCACCATCGAATTGTCGGAGCCGGCCAAGGCGTGGCTGATCAAGCATGGTTACGACGAGCAGATGGGTGCGCGGCCGATGGCGCGCGTGATCCAGGAACACATCAAGAAGCCGCTGGCGGACGAGGTTCTGTTCGGCAAGCTCAAGGGCGGCGGCCATGTCCGCGTCGTGCTGGTCGCGGACGAAGCCAGCGCGGAGGCGGGCGACGAGAAAATCGGCTTCGAATATGTCGAGGGACCGGTGACGCCGAAGCCGGAAAAACTGCCCGGCGCGCGCAAGCGCAGCATGCCGCGCAAGCCGAAACCCAGCGGCCCCGGCGGGTCGAGCGGCCCGGCCTCACGAGGCCCGCTGGTCAAGGTGTGAGCCGCTGACATCAGGAATCAGAAAGCCGGCGTGTCGCGAGACCGCCGGCTTTTTTGATGGATAAGGTGCGTCGCGCGGGCGTTCAGCCTTCGCCGATCAGCTCCTTGATGCGGCGCTGCAGCTGGCGCTTTTTCTTTTCGCTCTTGCGCAGCCGTTCCTCGAGATCGGAGACCGGCAGTTCGACAGGGGCTTCCGCGCGGAAGGCGACGCCGACAAAATTATCGCGCCACCAGATCACTTTGGCCAGGAAGGATTGGCCCTTTCGGGCGATCTTCAGCGACATCTGTTCCCTTGGCAGCTTGATGACGTTGCTGAACTCCAGGCTGGCGCCGTTTTCGGAGATGTTGCGCACCACGCAGTCACGTGTCGCGCCATCGCTCTCGGCGACGCCGCCGTAAATCACCTTGTCGCGTGCGTTCTGGCGCCGGTCCAGCATGGAAAATCCCCTGATAAAGAAGGGGACCATACCCGGCTTCGCATCCCGCGAAAGGCCACGGCCGGCAAAATGCGCCGTTAACGTAAATTGATGATGGCTGGAGAAGCCGCGATTTCAGGGCTTTTTCCTGCCAAACGAGGTTGTTTCGATCGACCGCAAGCCCTCAGGCCGCGCTCTCGCGCAATCCGCGGGCGATTTCCTTCTGGGCGTCGAATTCGCGCCGCAGCCGCGCCAGCTCTTCGGCGCTTAAGGCGCCGGCGTTGCTGTAGTCGCGCTTCCACGCCGCATCCGCGCTCCAGCGCAGCGGCGACTGCACCGTGGTCTGGGGCCCCGGGGCGGTTTCCAGCACCCGCAGGGCCAGCTCCAGGGTAAAGGCCTGCGACGCCGGATCGTGCGGCTTGCCCGCCGAATTGCCGAGCGGAAAATCCGAGAACAGGAACCGCGGCACCGCCGCGTGTTCGACGATATCCTTGGCGCAGCCCATCACGACGGTGGAAATGCCGTTGGTCTCGAGATGCCGGGCGACCAGGCTGATGGTCTGGTGGCAGACCGGGCAGTTCGGAACCAGCACGGCGGCATCGACGTTGTCGGCCTTGCAGCGCGCCAGGATTTCGGGGGCGTCGGTTTCGATGGTGACGCGATGGCTGCGGTTGGTCGGCGCGCCGAAGAAGCGGGGCGCCAGTTCGCCGATCCGCCGCGCGCTCGCCAGCCGCCGCAGCTGAGGCAGCGGAAACCAGGTGCCGCTGTCGTCGGCCCTGGTGTGCACGCGGTCATAGGCGATGTGCGAGATCCGCACATCATGCTCTCGGGAGGTATCGCCGTCATAGACCGTATAGAATTTGGCGCCGCCATTATATTTGGCGCCGGGGCCCTGATCGCCTTTGGCGGGGTCGAACGGTGCCGCGGTGGTGATCAGCGCAACGCGGGATTGCGCCAGCGGCTGTTTCAGCGGCTGGAACGGCGCATCGACAAAATGCGCCCAGCGATAGGGCGTGGTGTAGCCGATCGCAGCATAATAGTCGCGGGTCCGTTGCATATATCGGATCGGCGCGTCGTCGTCGGGTGCGAAGCCGAGCTGGTCGTCCGAAGCTGCCGTCATGCCTTGCGCTCCCACATCCGCGCCATCATTCTTCCGGATAGCTGGACTTGGATAGCTAGACGGTCGGTTCCCCGTGTCAAGCGCGGCTAACGGATAGCAGAGCTCCCATGCGAACTGTCACTGGTCTGCGAGCTGCGCTTTGCGCTGTCGTCGTGACACTCTCGCAGCCTGCGGCGCGGGCAATGGCCGAGGATGCGCCCGCAGCGGCTGGCGCTGAAATCGCAAAGCCCGGGGTCGCAGAACCCGCCGCCAGTGGCGACAGCAAGGACAGGGCGGCGAAACCTGCAGACAACGCGCGCGAGACCGACACCCGCGAGGCGATGTGCCTGATGATCGAATCGGCGGCGAAGGCCAACGACCTGCCGCTGGAGTTTTTCGCCCGCGTGATCTGGCAGGAGAGCCGCTTTCAATCCGATGCGGTCGGACCGGTGACGCGCAGCGGCCAGCGTGCGCAAGGCATCGCGCAATTCATGCCGGGAACCGCTAGCGAGCGCCGGCTGCTCGATCCCTTCGATCCGGTACAGGCACTGCCGAAATCCGCGGAATTCCTGCGCGAGTTACGCGGGCAGTTCGGCAATCTCGGGCTGGCGGCGGCGGCCTACAATGCCGGACCGCGGCGGGTGCGGGAATGGCTTGATGGCTCCGGCTATATGCCGCAGGAGACGCGCAATTACGTGTCAGCCATCACGGGTGCTACGGTCGATGAATGGGCCAGGCCCGGCACGAAAGACAAGCTGCCCGACCGCGCGCCGAGTTCGTCCTGCCGCGAATTGATGGCCTTGCTCAGACGCGCGCCCAATCCCTTCGTCACCGAGCTGGAGCAGCACGTCAAACTCGGCGCCGACAAGCTCTGGGGCGTGCAACTCGCCGCCGGCTTCAATCGCGACCGGGCGTTGGCGATGTATTCACGGGCCATGAAGCGCTTGAGCACCGTGATTGGCGATCAGGATCCAAGCCTCTCGGGCAGGATCTGGCGCAGCCGCGGCACGCGAACGTTCTATCAGGTCCGGATCGGCGCCGACACGCGCCCCGCCGCCGACGAACTCTGCACCCGCATCCGCCGCGTAGGTGGGGCGTGCCTGGTGCTGCGGAACATGAATATGAGGGGGTGAGGGTGGGCACCGAACTTCGTCATGCCCGGGCTTGTCCCGGGCATCCACGTCCTAACTGTCAGCAGAAGGCGTGGATGGCCGGGACAAGCCCGGCCATGACGATGATCGCAGAGAACTCAGCTGGATGGCTGCTCTGCCTGCGGTTCGCTTGACGCTGGTGCCTTTCGCTATCGATATGCCCTGACACGACTCACATGGTCCGGTGGCCCTTGGCCCTTCCTCCGCTCGACTCGATCAGTTGGCAAAGCCCCTTGCGGGCCTTCGCATGGGGCATGCGCTCGGTCGCCTCGACGGTGCTGACGCTGGTGCTGTTTGCGACCTATATCGGCATCGGCGCGCTGGCGCACGACACCCATTTCAGCCTCGGATGGGTGTTGGCGAGCACGGCGCTGGTCTGGGCGGGGCCGGCGCAGATCATCCTGATTTCGACGCTGGGGTCAGGGGCGACGGTGGTGCAGGCGGCGATTGCCGTCACCGTCAGCGCGATCCGGCTGTTTCCGATGGTGGTCTCCGTATTACCGATGATGCGGACGCCTCAGACAAAACGGCGTCATCTGGTGCTGGTCACCCATTTCATCGCCGTCACCCTGTGGGTTGAATGCGTTCGCCTGCTGCCGCATGTGCCGCGTGAGCGGCGGATCGCGTTCACGCATGGGCTCGGCATCGGGCTCTGTCTGGTCTGCCTTTCCGCGACCACGCTCGGCTATGGGCTGGCCGCCAACCTGCCGCCACTGCTCGGCGCAGCCATTTTGCTGCTGACGCCACTGGCATTTTTGTTGTCGACTGCGCGCAACTGTCGACAGCTTTCCGATGTCCTGGCGCTGGTGCTGGGGCTGGCGCTGTTTCCGCTGGTATCCCTGCTGCACACCGGCGTCGATATCCTGATCAGCGGCGTCACCGCCGGCACCATTGCCTATGGCGTTCACTGGTGGCGGGAACGCGCATGAGCGATTTTATCGGCGACTGGCATGCGTTGCTGGTGCTCGTAGTGGCGGGCTTCCTGCCCAATGAGGTCTGGCGCATGCTCGGCCTCTGGTTTGGCGGCGGCGTCGACGAGGGCTCCGAACTGCTGGTATGGGTGAGGGCGGTCGCGACCGCGATTCTCGCCGGCGTGATCGCGCAAATCCTGGTGCTGCCGCCCGGCGCGCTGGCCAGCGTGCCGGATGGGCTGCGCTACGGCGCGGTAGCCGCCGGATTCGCCATCTTCATGCTGACGCGGCGGTCGATTTTTGCCGGCGTGGTCGGCGGCGAGGCCATCATGCTGGCTGGCAAATGGTGGCTGGGCTGATACTGTCCGCCAACTCAAACGCATCACGGGGAATCGGCAATGAATTCGCGCGCAAGGTCGGCTCTGGCTGGCTGTCTTTTGACTGTTGCAGCCCTTGCCGCGACGCCGGCCGCCATCGCGGCGGAGTATCCGACCCGGCCCATCAAGCTGGTCGTGCCCTATGCCGCGGGTGGCCCCACGGATGTGCTCGGCCGTCTGGTCGGCGAATTTCTCAGCCGCGACCTGAAGCAGCCTGTCATCGTCGAGAACAAGGCCGGGGCGCAGGGCGCGATCGGCGCCGAGATCGTGGCCCGTTCCGAGCCCGACGGCTACACGCTGTTCGTCACGGCGGCGTCCATCATCGTGCTCAACCCGATGCTCTACAAGAAGCTGCCCTACGATCCGGTGAAGGATCTTCGGGTGCTGTCGCTGATGACCGATCTGCCCGTGGTGATGGAAGTTCACCCATCGGTACCGGCCAAGACAGTTACTGAGTTCGTCGCCTATGCCAAGGCGAATCCCGGCAAGGTCAATTTCGGATCGGCCGGCACCGGCGGCACCATCCATCTGGCCGGCGAGATGTTCAAGCAGATCGCGGGCGTCGACATGGTTCACGTGCCCTACAGGGGAGCGGGGCCGGCGCTGACCGATCTGATATCCGGCAACATCCAGGTAATGTTCGACACGCTGAGCACGGCGTTGCCGCCGGTGAAGGCGGGCCTGTTGCGGCCACTGGGCGTGAGTTCGGAGAAGCGCAGCCCCGATCTGCCCGACGTGCCGACCATCGCCGAGAGCGGTTACCCCGATTACCGTGTCAGCGTCTGGTTCGGCGTCGCAGCACCCGCGAAGCTGCCGGACGATGTCGCGCAGAAAGTCAGCGCCAGCCTCGACCGCGCGCTGAACGACGACGCCTTCCGGGCCTCGCTGGAGAAGATCGGCTTTCCCGCGCTGCGGCCGCGTAGCGCCGCCGCGATTACCGAGTTCATCGATGCCGACCGTAACAGGTGGTCGGCCGTGATCAAGAAGCTCAACATCTCACTGGACTAGAGACATGGTGGCCAAGACTGAAGTCCGCGAGGGCGAACTCGCCGTCGATCTGCCGAAAGCGAGCAACGCTTCGCTCTACTTCATCGGCCGCATCCGCACGCCATGGACCTCGCGCGAAATGACGCCACGGCAGGGCCGCCACGACGGCCCGGTCTGCCGGCTCGAGATTTTCGAGCCATGGCTGCCGGCGCTGAAGGGTGTCGACTTCTACAGCAATCTCGAGGTGATCTACTGGCTGCACCAGTCGCGCCGCGATCTGGTGCTGCAGAGCCCGAAGGACAACGGTAACACCCGCGGCGCCTTTTCGCTGCGCTCGCCGGTGCGGCCGAATCCGATCGGCACCTCGATCGTCAAACTGGTCGGCATCGAGGGCAATGTGGTGCTGGTGCGCGGCCTCGACTGCCTCGACGAGACGCCGCTCCTGGACATCAAGCCCGACCGCTGCGAATTCACCCCGCTGGCGCAACCGCATCCCGGGGATTTCGAGACGGAGTGAGGTCTCTCGAATCGTCATTGCGAGGAGCACTTGCGACGAAGCAATCCAACTTTCTTGCTTGCCGCAAGATGGATTGCTTCGCTTCGCTCGCAATGACGGTGAGAGAGCTGCTCTACATGCCCTTCAGCGCCGCGATCAGCTTGGTCGCATTATCCTCCAGAACAGTGACGTCTTCCTTGCGGCTGGCCGGCGGCAAGAGCGCGATGCCGTCGTGGCGCGGCATCACGTGCATGTGCAGGTGAAACACAACCTGTCCGCCGGCGGCCTCGCTGAATTGCTGCACGGTGATGCCGTCGGCCTTGAAGGCCGTCATCGCGGCATGAGCGATCTTGTGGGCGCCGCGCGCGACATGGGCGTAATCCTCGGGCGTGATGTCGAGGATGTTGCGGGCAGGGGCTTTCGGAATCACCAGGGTGTGTCCGGGCGCGCGCGGCATGATGTCGAGAAACGCCAGCACATGGTCGTCCTCATACACCTTGTGGCAGGGAAACTCGCCGCGCAGGATCTTTGCGAAGATGTTGTTGGTGTCGTAGGCGGGCATGGCAGTCTCCTCGAAATTCGATTGTACTCTCGCTTCTGGATGCGGGAACCGTCAAGACGGCTCGTCGGCAACCTTGCGAAACGGTCCGGCGTCGGTGAGTTCGCGCGCGGCCTCGGCGACGTAGGCGCGCTCGCGCTTCAGGTACTCGTCGATGGCGCGGGCGAGGCCGGGGTCGGCGATGTAATGCGCGGAATAGGTGGTCTGCGGCAGGTATCCGCGCGCGATCTTGTGCTCGCCCTGCGCGCCCGCTTCGACGGTTTTCAGGCCGCGCGCAATCGCAAAATCGATCGCCTGATAGTAGCACACCTCGAAATGCAGGAACGGGTGATGTTCGATCGCGCCCCAGTGGCGGCCGAACAGGGTGTCGGAGCCGATGAAATTGATGGCGCCGGCGATCCAGCGGCCATGGCGCTTGACCATCACCAGCAGCACGTCATCGGCCATGGTTTCGCCGATCAGCGAATAGAACTCCCGCGTGAGGTAGGGGCGGCCCCATTTGCGCGAGCCGGTCTCCATGTAGAAGTCGAAGAAGGCGTCCCAGGCGTCTTCGGTGATGTCGCGGCCGGTCAGCGCGTGGACCGTGATGCCCTCGACGGAGAGCGCCTCGCGCCGTTCGCGCTTGATCGCCTTGCGGTGGCGCGAATTGAGGGTGGCGAGGAAATCATCGAACGAGTTGTAGCCGTGATTATGCCAGTGGAACTGCTGGTCGGTGCGCTGCAGGAAGCCGAATTCGGCGAGGAACTTCCATTCGGCTTCGCGGGCAAAGGTGACGTGCACCGAGGACGCCCTGGTCGCCTCGCACAGCGCGACCAGTCCGCTCGCCAGTGCGGTGCCGATACGTTCGCGATCGACGCCGTCGCGGATCAGCAAGCGCTGGCCGGTGGCCGGGGTAAAGGGCACCGAGGCCTGCAGTTTCGGATAGTAGCGGCCACCGGCGCGCTCATAGGCATCGGCCCAGCCGCGGTCGAACACGTATTCGCCCTGTGAGTGCGATTTCAGATAGCACGGCACGATGCCGGCGATGGCGCCGCCGAGTTTTGCGACGAGGTGCCGCGGCCCCCAGCCGGTTCTTGCGCAGGCCGAGCCGGACGCTTCCAGCGCCGAGAAAAATGCGTGCGAAACGAATGGGTTATAGGGTCGTCTTAATGCGGCGCCGGACTCCGCTGTCGCCTCACGTGAGGCCAGAGTGTCGAGCCCGTCGAGGCTGTCCGGGCCGCAAGCCGGATTGGCGCAGGCATCCCAGTCGGCAGCCGGAATCTGGCTGACGGAGGGCAGCGATTCCAAGGTGATTTCGGATGACGCCATCAGCAAAAAGACCAGTCACGCGTTGCGATCAGCCATCGCATGTGGTGACCAACACCGCCAAAGATCGGGCATTGCGCCCGCGACTTCAAGAGCAGGCGGCGCGCATCAGGTTCCCGGCACGAAGCCTTCAAAGATCATCTGGTCGGCGTAGCGCGCCGCCCGCTCGCGCTGCTCCGGAGTGCGCACGGTCCAGGTCAGGAGCGGCAGGCCGAACACATGGCGGGCGATCCAGGGGGCCGGGGCCGGCAACTGGTTGACCCAGAACGCCACGAAATGCGGCCTTGTGCGGAAGGCGTGGCGCAGATGCAGCATGCCGCGGCGTTGTTCCGGCGTCAGCTTGTACCAGTAGGCGTCATCATAGTTGGTCTGCGCAATGATGCCGCGCGGACGATCCGGGATGGTTTGGCGCAACGCGAGCACCTGGTCGGGGTCGAACGACATCACCGCCGCCGGCCCCGAATAGCCTGATAGCACCTCGGCCATCCGCGTCACCAGCTTGCGGTCGCCGTCAAAATGGCTCTTCACCTCGATCACCAGCGGCACGCGGCCGGAAACCAGCGCGCAGAGATCACCGAGCGACATCATCCGCTCGGCGGTGTCCCTGAAATTGACCGCTTTGAGCTCGGCCGCGGTCTTGCCGAGCAGGGTGCCCGAGCCTTCGGTGAGGCGGCCGAGCGCGTCGTCATGGTGCACCATGGCCTCGCCATCGGCGGTGAGCTGCAGATCGACCTCGATGGCGAAATTGCCCGCAATCGCGGCGGTAACTGCGGCGGGCATGTTTTCGATGACGCCGCGCGCGGCGTCGTGCAGCCCGCGATGGGCC
The DNA here is from genome assembly GCF_030646015.1 of Bradyrhizobium sp. Taxonomy (GTDB): domain Bacteria; phylum Pseudomonadota; class Alphaproteobacteria; order Rhizobiales; family Xanthobacteraceae; genus Bradyrhizobium. The sequence continues at coordinate 6,992 of NZ_JAUSLT010000125.1, read as the reverse complement.
ACCGGCCGCGCCGTCAGCCAGTCAGGCGCGCGCACCCTGGCGTCTCCCTTACGAGACCTCGAACACGCCCTCGACTTCGACCGCCGCGTCCGAGGGCAGCGAGGAGACGCCGACGGTGGTGCGGGCATGGCGGCCCTTGTCGCCGAAGGCCGCGACCATCAGGTCGGAGGCGCCGTTCAGCACCTTTGGGCCGTCGAGGAAATCCGGCGCCGAATTGACGAAACCGCCGAGCCGGACCACGCGGACGACCTTGTCGAGATCGCCGAGGGCTGCCTTGATCTGCGCCAGCAGGTTGATCGCGCAACCCCTGGCCGCGGCGTTGCCCTGCTCGACGGTGACGCCGGCGCCGAGCTTGCCCTTGGCGATCAGCTTGCCGTCAGGATTGACGCAAACCTGACCCGACACGAACAGCAGGTTTCCGGTGCGGACGAAGCCGACGTAATTTGCCACCGGGGTCGGGGCCTCATGCAACACCACGCCCAGCGCCGCAAGTTTCTGCTCGACCGTACCCGCCATGTTTCGTCCCCGTTTGAATTGACGTTCAAGTTGTTCTGCACCCGGTCTCGACGCGGCCGGGCCGCTTTGTTTCGCGCATCGTGCCATCACATGCAAGCGAGCCGCCGATTGGCCGGGAACCGGCCGAAAACGCCGGCAATCCCGCCGGCAATTCGTGCTTTTTTGTGAAACGGCCCTAGTTGCGGCGCAATAGGGCGGTCAGTAATGTAGGATTCACGGCGCAAGGAAGACAATACATGGCTCGCTGGTTCCGGATTTTGCCGCATAAAGTCAGCCCGCTTTTGCTGACGGCCGCCGCCGTCGTCATCGTGGGTTTTGCCGGCGGCGGGGCGGAGGCCGCGGCCAGCGGCCCGTTTCTCGCGCATCAGGCGCTGTATGAACTCAAGCTGCTGAAGTCGCGCGGCTCGAATTCGATCAACAGCGCGCGCGGCCGCATCCTCTACAATTTTTCCGGCAGCGCCTGCGAGGGCTACACCTCGGAATTCCGCCAGGTCTCGGAGCTGGACAGCGGCGAGGGCAAGCTGACGCTGAGCGACCTGCGCTCGACCTCCTGGGAGGACGGCGACGGCAAGAGCTATCGTTTCAAGATCGCGACCCGGATGAACGACACCGATTCCAGCCCCGTCGACGGCATGGCGGAGCGCAGCGGCAACCAGATCACGGTCAAACTGAAACAGCCCGAAGCCAAGACCTTCACGCTGGATGGCACCACGGTATTTCCGACCGAGCAGATCCAGCGCATCATCACCGCCGCGCGCGAGGGCAAATCGGTGCTTGAACTGATGGTCTATGACGGATCCGACAATGGCGAAAAAGTCTACAATACCTTGTCGGTGATCGGCCAGCCGATCCCGGGCGACCGCAGCATCGAGACGCCCGATCCCTCCACCGCCAACGACGTCATGAAGTCGCTGAAGCGCTGGCCGGTCACGGTGAGCTATTACGACCGCGACGCCAAGGCCAAGGACGGCGAGCAGACCCCGGTCTATGCGATGTCGTTCGAATTGTTCGAAAACGGCGTCTCGCGGGCGCTGGTGCTCGACTACAACGATTTCGTCATCTCCGGCGCGCTCGGCAAGTTCGACGTCAAGGATTCCAAGCCGTGTAAGTGAGATGGCGCGACTGCATCCTCGCTACCGCATGGCGAAGAACTCCTGATGGAAACGGTCCTTGACGGGAAAGCCGTGCGCGGCGAAATCCCGTTTCAGCGCTTCGCCGAACCCCGCCGGACCGCAAAACCAGATGCTCGCCTCGCGCCATTGCGTTACCGCCTCGCGAACGCGTTCGCCGGTCAGGCGTCCGTCACGGGCATCGACCAGCACATGCAGACGGACATTGGCGGATTTGGCATCGGCCGCCAGTTTGCCGAGGGCCTGCTCGTCAACGTCGGCGGTGGGATGGAACAGATCGACGGTTCGGGCTTCAGGCCGATCGGGCGTCCCCTTCTGCATGGCCAGGTGTTTCATGCGCGCGACAAAAGGCGTGATGCCGATGCCGCCGCCAATCCAGATCTGGTGCGGGCAGGCGTCATCGAAGGTGAAGCAGCCATACGGCCCCTCGATCGTCACCTCCTGGCCGACCCGGAGCTTCTCGCGCAGGCGGCTCGTGTGATCACCCAGTTCCTTGGTGATGAAGGTGATCCTGGGGTTTTCGGCATGCCAGCCGGAAGCAATGGTGTAGGGATGAGCTCCTTCCGACGCGTCAGACGTGGCGAAGGCGAACTGGCCCGGCTTGTGGCCTGGCCAGCCGTGCGGCACCTCGATTTCGCTCTCGAGTGCCCTGACGCCGGGATAGTATTGCAGCGAAGCGATCGCGCCTTTGACCTGTCGCCCGGCCCCCACCCGGCGCAGAAGGACGACGCCAGCCGCCCATGTGCCGCCGGCAAGCAGCAGCGCCATCACGCCTCCGACGGGCGACGTCCAGTAGCTGAACTTGATCAGCACGACGGCGTGAAAGACCAGCACCAGATAAGCGACGGCGAGAAGGCGATGCGTCTTGTAGAAGAGCCGGTAGGGGAAATACTGAATGAGCGCCAGCGCGACCAGAACCACGGTGGCATAGAAAGCCCATTCGCCCAGGCCTTCAGCCGGTTCGCGCAGGTTCGCAAGGAACGCCTCGATTGAATTTTCGATGGCGGGCCTGGGTCCGCGCACCGGCCGCTCCAGCACGCCCCAGCCGACCGCCCATTTCGGTCCTTTGGACCAGAGCCAATGGACGATGGCGATGACCAGAGCCGCGATGCCGAGCCATTTGTGCAGACGATACATCTTGTCCAGACCGCCGAGCCACCGCTCTGGCCAACGCGGCCGCAGCGCCAGCATCATCGCAACGCTCATGCAGCCGATCGCGACGATGCCACTCAGCTGCACCATCGCTCCGCGAAGGGCAAAGAACGTGGTTGACTGAAATACGGTGGGTTCCGCAACCAGCCATAGCAAGACCAGAACCGCGAGCATGCTCCAGAATGTCCGTTTGAAGTTCTGCATGCGGCCCGTCCTTCAGGATAGTCGGCGCGTTATTCGAAGCCGGGATAGTTGGAATCAATCGGCCAACACCGCATTGAGCTGAGTCAACCCGACCCGTCTTGCGGGCTGCAGAAGCCGGATATCCTGATCAATCTGCGAAACACGAGCGCGTGTGGTGGTTTTCGCGGGCCGCCTGTGGATGGAGCCAGCGGGTCGCGCGTATGCGCGCCCGATGGCGTAATCCGGGATGCTTTCATCCCCTGCGTTGCCCCGGATTGCGCCGTAGTTCGGCGCTTGGCGCCGAACTACAACTCCATCCGGGCTACGGTTACCTTTATTGCACCATCACCTTCGCGGTGCCGCCCATGCCGATGGCATTGGCCGCGGCGCGCGACAGATCGATGCATCGGCCTCGGACGAAGGGACCACGGTCCGTGATGCGAACAGCCACGCTTCGGCCATTTGCCTGGTTGGTGACGGTAACGTGGGAGCCAAAACCTTTGGTCTTGTGCGCAGCGGTCAGGGCGTGGGTATTGAACCGCTCTCCGGAGGCCGTACGCTTGCCGTGATAACCATCGCCGACGCCATACTGCGAGGCGGTGCATACTTCGGCATGAACGATCGATGACGCGCAGCAAAGCGCTGCGGCAATAAGGGTAGTTCTCAGCATTAAGCTTCCTTGATTTTCGTCGACGCCTAAAGCGTCAATCGGCGTTTTGCTCGATGAGCAAGGCCATGGCGCGCGCAACAGACATTGATGTCGGGTTTGCGATCTGGACGGACGACATCGGTGTCGGTCACGTCGGATGTGGCGGTAGTGACGGGCAATGGTGGCCATTCATGGGCGACAATGCCGCGACGATCGGGCGCGCACGATTGGAACCGTGCCAACCGAGCTTGACAATGCAGACCTGACGGAGCAGGGGGCGGACAATAATCCCGTCAGAATACAAGGAAATGGCCATCGCGACGCGGATTGTAGGGTGGGCAAAGGCGCGCTTGCGCCGTGCCCACCATTCTTTCTTCAGGAGGCGGTGGGCACGCTGTCGCCTTCGCTCTGCGAGCGAGGGCGACAGCTTTGCCCACCCTACGTTTCCTCCTCTTCCTTCTCCGGGCCGTCATAGGCGATGCCCCTGATGACCGCGGCATCGCCGAACTTCTTGCGCAAGCCATCGATGGCGCGTTCGGCGTGGGCGGAGCGGCGGTCCAGCATGTCGGTGTCGTCGGCCAGCGATCCCGGGCGCAGGGCGCTGACGCCGGCGCCCATCAGGCGGAACGCGGTGCCGTCAATTTCCTTCGCCAGCATTTCGCGGGTGACGGCAAAAATCTTCGCCGCGAGCTGGGTCGGGGCGTGGATCGATTGCGAGCGGGTGCGCTGCCTGAAATCGGCGGTCTTCAGTTTCAGCGTGATGGTCAAACCTGAAAGGTCGCTGTTCTTCAGACGCGACGATACTTTCTCGCACAGTCGCCACAGTGTCTTTTCCAGCGTGGCAAAATCGCGGATGTCGGTTTCAAACGTGGTCTCGTTGGAAATGGTCTTGGCGCCGCGTTCGGGCTCCACGCTGCGGTCGTCGATGCCGCGCGCCAGCCGCCACAGCCGGCGGCCTTCGCCGCCAAACTGTTTCATCAGTTCGATCTCGTCGGCGCGCTGCAGATCGGCGATGGTGCGAAAGCCGCGCTGCAGCAGCCTTTCCTGGGTCGCCGGGCCGACGCCGTAAATGAAACCGACCGGCTTGTCCGCCATCATGGCGCGCGCCTGTTCCTGATCGAGCGTGGCAAAGCCGCGCGGCTTGTCCAGGTCGGAGGCGATCTTGGCGAGGAACTTGTTGCAGGACAGGCCGACCGAAACGGTGATGCCGATATCGCGTTCGATCTCGCGGGCAAAACGCGCCAGCACTTTCGCGGGGATCATGCCGTGGACGCGCTGGGTGCCGGCCAGATCGAGAAACGCCTCGTCGATCGACAGCGGCTCGACCAGCGGGGTCAGCGCCTGCATGGCATGGCGCACCTCGCGGCCGACCCGGACATATTTCGTCATGTCGGGGCGGATCACCGCGGCATGCGGGCACAGCTCCAGCGCCTTGAACATCGGCATCGCCGAGCGCACGCCGAAGGTGCGGGCGATATAGCAGGCCGCCGAGACCACGCCGCGCTTGCCGCCGCCGATGATGACCGGCCGGTCGGCGATCTCAGGATTGTCGCGCTTTTCGACGGTGGCGTAGAACGCGTCGCAATCGATGTGGGCCAGCGTCAGGGCTGGCAGGGTGTGGTGCCGGACCAGGCGGGGGGAGCCGCAGGCGCCGCATCGCCTGGCCGCGAAGTCGAGATCGCCGAGGCAATCCCGGCAAAAGCAGGTCGGCCCGCCCAGCGCTGGCGCGGGCGAGGTCACGGCACGTCGCGCTCCCATTGGGGGTCGTTCAGCGCCTGGTGCGCCGCGGCAATGTTGGTGGGGTGGAGTTGCGAGACGCTCGCAAAGGCCTTCACGGTTGCGTCATCACGCATGATGAAATCCAGCACGCTGGCCAGGAATCGCGGGTCGGCCGCGGCGGTGCGCAGGGTCTCCGGGCCGATTCCCGATTCGGCCAGGAACAGGCCCAGCCGCTCGGGGTCGGAGGCGATGAAGGACAGCGCCTGAACCGCAACGATTTCAGCTACTTCCCGGGGGTTGTGAACAGGCTTTTTCAACTGGTCCGTTTGCCTTTCGCTAACTTATGGTCTCTATTTTGTAAGCATCATGCCCGAGTCTGCGGAACGTGTTCAAGCAAGTGGAAACCACTTCGCATAAAGACGGCATGTGAGCTTAACGGGTTAGAGCGAATCTGGCGCTAGTTTGAATCAGATATCGACACCCGGCCGCAGTGCCTGATGCACCGCAGCCGGATCTGTTTCCTTAGAGGGATTGGGAGGGACGGGATGGCCAAAACCGTCCTGATCGTGGAGGACAACGAGCTCAATATGAAGCTCTTTCGCGATCTGTTGGAGGCGCACGGCTATCAGACCTCAGGCACCAGCAACGGCTTCGAGGCGCTCGATCTCGTGCGCAAGCTTCGTCCCGATCTGATCCTGATGGACATCCAGCTGCCTCAGGTGTCCGGCCTCGAGGTCACGCGCTGGATCAAGGACGATCCGGAGCTGCGCGCGATTCCGGTGGTCGCGGTCACCGCCTTCGCGATGAAGGGCGACGAGGAACGCATCCGCGAGGGCGGCTGCGAGGCTTATTTGTCGAAGCCGATTTCGGTCGGCAAATTTATTGAGACCGTCCGGCGTTTTATCGGATAGGAGTAATTTCGATGTCTGCGCGTATTCTGGTCGTCGACGACGTACCCGCCAACGTCAAGCTGTTGGAAGCCCGGCTGTCGGCCGAGTATTTCGATGTCCTGACCGCCTCCAACGGCGCCGAGGCGCTCGAGGTTTGCGCGCGCGCCGAATGCGACATCATCCTGCTCGACGTGATGATGCCGGACATGGACGGTTTTGAAGTCTGCCGCCGGCTGAAATCCAATCCGGCGACGCATTTCATTCCGGTGGTGATGGTCACCGCCCTCGACAGCCCGGCCGACCGCGTGCGCGGTCTGGAGGCCGGCGCCGACGATTTCCTCACCAAGCCGGTGTCCGACGTCGTGCTGATCGCCCGCGTGCGGTCGCTGACCCGTCTGAAGATGATGACCGATGAGCTGCGCATGCGCGCCATCACCTCGCTGGAGATCGGCGTGCAGGCGCCGGAGCGCAGCGCGGTGTCCGATACCGGGAAGGGCGGTCGCATCCTGCTGGTCGACGACCGGCCGTCCTCCTACGAGCGGCTGGCGCCGGTGCTCTCTACCGAGCACACCGTCGACGTCGAAGCCAATCCGTCGGAAGCGCTGTTCCACGCCGCCGAGGGCAATTACGACCTGCTGATCGTCTCGCTTGGCCTCGATAATTTCGACGGCCTGCGGCTGTGCAGCCAGGCGCGCTCGCTGGAACGGACCCGGCAGGTGCCGATCCTGGCGATCGCGGATGCCGACAACAATG
>NZ_JAUSLT010000106.1 GCF_030646015.1 Bradyrhizobium sp. | reverse complement strand
CGCGCAGCGCCTCGACCGTCTGGTAGATGTCCTTGCAGCCGCAGGCGATATGCTGGATGCCCTCGCCGCGATAGACGCTGAGATATTCCTCGATCTGGCCGGAATCGCCGGCGTCCTCGTTGATCGGAATCCGGATCTTGCCGTCCGGGCTGGTCAAGGCGCGGGAGAACAGGCCGGAGGCGCGGCCCTCGATGTCGAAGAAGCGGATCTGGCGGAAGTTGAACCATTTTTCGTAGAACCCGGTCCAGACATCCATGCGGCCGCGATGGACGTTGTGGGTGAGGTGGTCGAGATAATACAGCCCGGCTCCCTCAGGCCGCGGATTGCCGGCGCCCAGCCATTCGAACTCGGCGTCGTAGGCCGAGCCCTTGGCGCCGTAGCGGTCGACGAAATACAGCAGGCTGCCGCCGATGCCCTTGATGGCGGGGACGTCGAGTGTCTTCTGCGCGGCCGGAATATCCGCGGGCTCGGCGCCGAGCGAGATCGCCCGGGCGTAAGCCTGCTTCGAATCGACCACCCGGAACGCCATCGACGGCGCGCACGGCCCGTGCGCGGCGACGAAGGAATGGCCGTGGGTGCCGGGCGCCTCGTTGACGAGATAATTGATGTCGCCCTGGCGATAGACCGTGATCTTCTTGGTCTTGTGCCGGGCGACCGGCGCATAGCCCGTCAGCTTGAACAAAGCGTGCAGTTCTTCGGGCCGGGGATGCGCATATTCGACAAACTCAAAACCGTCGGTGCCCATCGGGTTGTCGGCGGATACCGTGGCGGGCGGACCGTCGTGCGGAAATGGACCCATGGCCGAAAATCTCCCTGATTAGAGGCTTGAATGATCGGTCATACCGGGCGCAATGTGCGTGCAAATGATTGGCATTACCGCCACGGCATGCACGATCCGTGCATAAATCGGGTTCTCACGCATGATACCGGTCGACGCTTTTGACCTGAAAATCCTGGCCGCGCTGCAGGATGACGGCCGCCTCACCAACCAGCAGCTGGCCGATGTCGCGGGCCTGTCGGCGTCGCAATGCTCGCGGCGGCGGATGCGGCTGGAGGAGGAGAAGGTGATCGCGGGCTATCACGCCGACCTCGCCAGCGAAGCGCTCGGCTTCAACGTCATCGCCTTCATCCACATCACGCTGGCGACCCACTCGCCCGATAATGCCAAGCGGTTTCGCGCGCTGGTCAACCGCGTTGACGATATCCAGGAGGCCTATTCGCTGACCGGCGACGCCGACTATCTGCTGAAAGCGGTGCTGCGCGACCTCAAGAGCCTGTCGGATATCGTCAACAACGTGCTGATGCCGCACCAGAGCGTGGCGCATGTGCGCTCCTCGATCGTGCTCGATCGTTTGAAGGAAAGCGCCAGGCTGCCGCTCAAGGTGTTGGCGCGGTGAATTTGCGGCGCATGGCCGAAATCGAGGGAGATTCGGCATTTCGAATCGGGCCGCCGATTTGCGATGATGGATGTCGAAATAAGGCTGGATGTCGCAAGGCTGACGGTGAGCCCCCTCTCCCCCTGTGGGAGAGGGGGGGGGTGAGGGGTTCAGGTCTATCGACGGAGCAAAACCCCGCACCCGGATTGCATCTGCGATGCAATCCGACCTCTCCCACAAGGGGAGAGGTGGCACCGAGCGTGTGGCACACGACAGTGAAAAACTCTTAAGCGACCGACGAACCGTAGACGAGACACCCATGGCGCTGCAACTTCGGCCGAACTGCGAATATTGCGACAAGGACCTGCCGCCGAATTCGACGGAAGCACGGATCTGTTCCTACGAGTGCACGTTCTGCGCGGATTGCGTCGAGACCAAGCTGCACAATGTCTGCCCGAACTGCGGCGGCGGGTTTGCGCCGCGGCCGATCCGGCCGGCGACCGAGCGGCGGCCCGGCGTGTGCGTGGCGAAACATCCGCCGTCGGACAAGCGTGTGCATCTCAAATACAGCATCGAGGATGTCGCCGCGCATTCGGCGAAGCTTCGGGATATTGCGCCGGAAGAGCGGTGAATCGCTGTCGTCCCTGCGAACGCAGGGACCCATACCGCGTTGTCCTCTCGGTCAAGGCGGCATGTCCAAAACCGCGCCTAACACGACGGCCGGTGATTATGGGTCCCTGCGTTCGCAGGGACGACAGTGTGCTCTACCCCACAATCGTCCCTTCAACCTCGCCGAACCCGACGCGAAAACCGTTGCCCTGGCACCAGCCGCGCATCACGAGCGAATCGCCGTCTTCGAGGAACGTCCGGCTGACGCCGCTGGCGAGCTCTACCGGCTCGCTGCCGTTCCAGCTGATTTCCAGCAAGGACCCGCGCTGATCCTTCTCCGGCCCGCTGATGGTGCCGCTGCCCAGGAGGTCGCCGACATTCATGGCGCAGCCGGACGAGGCGTGGTGCACCAGTTGCTGCACCGACGACCAGTACATGTATTTGAAATTGGTGCGGCAGATGGTGGCGGCCTCGTTCATCGATGCTGCGCGCAAGGACACGTCGAGCTGCAGGTCGTAGTTGTGAGGCCGGGTCTGCTGCAGATAGGGCAGCGGCACCGGATCCTGCACCGGACCCGGCACGCAGAACGGCTGCAGCGCCTCGCGGGTAACGATCCACGGGCTGATCGAGGTGGCAAACGCCTTGGCCTGGAACGGGCCGAGCGGCACATATTCCCATTGCTGGATATCGCGCGCGCTCCAGTCGTTCAGAATGACAAAGCCGAAGATCATCTCCTCGGCCTGCTTCTCGCTCAGCATCTCGCCCATCGGTGACGGCTGGCCGATCACGACGCCCATCTCCAGCTCGAAGTCGAGCCGCTTGCACGGCCCGAAACTCGGCACCTCCGCGCTCGGCGGTTTTAATTGCCCGCGCGGCCTTTTCACCCTGGTGCCGGAGACCACGACGGTGGAGGCGCGGCCGTTATAGGCGATCGGCATGTGCAGCCAGTTCGGCTGCAGCGCGTTGTCCTTGCCGCGGAACATGACGCCGACATTGGTGGCGTGCTCCTTCGACGAATAGAAATCGGTGTAACCGGCCACCGCGATCGGCAGATGCAGTTTGACGTCGGCCATCGGCACCAGCGCGCTGGCGCGCAATATCTTGTTGTCGCGCAGCTGCGGATTGTCGTGGCGCAACAACTCGCTGATGCGGGCGCGGGTCCGCGACCACATTTTGGGGCCCAGCGCCATGAAGGCATTGAGCGAGCCTTGCGCGAACACCTCGAAGGCGGGCGAAAGATCGATCAGCCCTTCGGACTCCAGCACGGCGAGATCGAGCACGAAGTCGCCGATCGCGGCCCCGACGCGCGGCGCGGGCGTGGCTGCGGTCGAGAACACGCCGTAGGGGAGATTCTGGATCGGAAAGTCGGAGGCGGGATCGACCGGGACGAAGGAGCGGAGGGCGGGATCGTTGGGATGGGGCATCGTGATTCCGATGTGGGATTGTTAGCGACCAGCGACTTCTCTTCACCCTCCCCTGGAGGGGGAGGGTCGGCTCGCATCGCAAGATGCGAGACGGGGTGGGGTGACAGTCTTTCAACTCCGGCACCGCTTGAAACGAGAGACCGTCACCCCACCCCGCTCGCTTCGGACGATGCTGCGCATCGCCGGACGCGAGCGACCCTCCCCCTTCAGGGGAGGGTAAGAAAGGTCACGGCTTGTTCGGATCGAACCGTTTCTCCAGTCCCTTCCAGCAATCCGCGTAATCGTCCTGCAGCGTCGCGGAGGTCGCGGCATGGGTCGTGATGCGCTGGGGAAACCGGGTTTCGAACATGAAGGCCATGGTGCCGGTCAGCTTGACCGGCTTCAATTCGCCGTTGCTGGCGTGGTCGAAGGCTTCGCGGTCCGGGCCGTGCGGCAGCATCATGTTGTGCAGGCTCATGCCGCCGGGCGTAAAGCCTTGCGGCTTGGCGTCGTAGACGCCGTAGATCAGGCCCATGAACTCCGACATGATGTTCATGTGATACCACGGCGGACGGAAAGTGTTGTCCGCCACCATCCAGCGCTCCGGGAAAATCACGAAGTCGATGTTGGCGGTGCCGGGGGTTTCCGACGGCGCCGTCAGCACCGTGAAGATCGACGGATCGGGGTGATCGAAACCGATGGCGCCGACCGGCGAGAAGGTGCGCAGATCGTATTTGTACGGCGCGTAATTGCCGTGCCAGGCGACGACGTCGATTGGCGAATGCGGCAACGTGGTCTTGAACAGCTGTCCGCCCCACTTCACGAACAGTTCGGTCGGCGTGTCCTTGTCCTCATAGGCCGCGACCGGGGTGAGGAAGTCGCGCGCATTGGCGAGGCAGTTGGCGCCGATCGGCCCGCGCTCCGGCAGCGTGAAGGCGCCGCCGTAGTTCTCGCAGAGATAGCCGCGCGCCGGGCCGCCCGTGAGCTCGACACGGAATTTGACCCCGCGCGGGATCACCACGATTTCGGCCGGCTCGGCATCGATCCGGCCGAACTCGGTGACGAAGCGCAAGGACCCCTGCTGCGGCACGAACATCATCTCGCCGTCGGCATTGTAGAAATGCTGGTCGACCATCGACTGGGTGATCAGGAAGACATGCGCGGCCATGCCGGCTTGCGTGTTGGCGTCGCCCGCCGTGGTCATGGTCTGCACGCCCTGCAGGAAGGTCATGTCGGCTTTCGGAATCGGCGCCGGATCCCAGCGCAACTGCTCGACCGATATTTCCTGTTCGAAGCACGGCGCGGTGCGCCACAGCCCGGCATCGACTTTGGCGAAGCGGCCGGAGTGCCTTACCGAAGGCCTGATCCGGTACAGCCAGGAGCGCTCGTTGCTGCCGCGCGGCGCGGTGAACGGCGAGCCCGACAACTGTTCGGCGTAGAGCCCGTAGGCGCAACGCTGCGGCGAGTTGCGCCCGATCGGCAGCGCTCCGGGCAGCGCCTCGGTCTCGAAGCTGTTCTTGAAGCCCGACATATAGCCGGGCGTCACACCGACCGCGCTTCGGTTGATGATATCAGGCGAGGTATTGATGTTCATGTCATCCTCCATATCATGCGCATGATCTCTTCCGAAAACCGGTTCCCACTTTTCGGGATCATGCGCCTTGCAACGCGGCCCACATTTCCTGGTCGCGTTTGTCGGTCCAGATCACGGGATCGTCGATCCCCGAGGCTTCGTCAAAGGCGCGTGAGACGTTGAATGGCAGGCAGTGCTCATAGATCGCGAAGCTGGAAAATTTCGGATCCATCACTTCGCGGGTCGACGCCATCGTCTCCTTGAGATTACGGCCCCTGGCGACCGCCGATTCGGCCGCGCCGTAAAGCGTGGTGACGAAATCGCGGGTCATCGCGATGGCATCGCGGCCCGTCGACACACCCTTCAGTGCGTCGCCGCGTCCCGGCGCGATCGCCTTGGGATTGAAGGAACGGATTTCGTTCAGCGTCATCGGCCATTCGCGCAGATGCGCGTCGCCGCAATAGCAGGCCGAATGATATTCGATCAGGTCACCGGAGAACATCACCTCGGCATCCGGTACCCAGGCGACGATATCGCCGGAGGTATGCCCCGCGCCGAGCTGCATCAGCCGCACTTCGCGTTTTCCGAGATAGAGCGACATCTCGCCCTCGAACGTCAGCGTCGGCCAGGTCAGGCCGGGAATGCTCTGCGCATCCTGGAACAGGCGTGGAAAGCGACCGAACTCCGAATCCCAATCCTGCTGGCCGCGCTCCTCGACCAGCCGGTAGGTTTCCGACGAGGCGATCACGGCTTGCGCGTGATAGGCGGAGGCGCCGAGCACGCGCACCGCGTGGTAGTGCGAGAGCACGACATATTTGATCGGCTTGTCGGTGACGGTGCGCACCCGCTCGATCACCTTGTTCGCCATCGCCGGCGTCGCCTGGGCATCGAACACGATGCAGCCGTCGTCGCCGACGATCACAGCCGAATTGGGATCGCCCTCGGCGGTGAAGGCATAGAGATCGGTGCCGATCTCGGAGAAGGTGATCTTCTTCTCCGCCATGTCGGTGGTGGACGCGAAACCTTTGGCCATTAATTCAACTTTCCTGTGTGATAACTTTATCAACGTCATTGCGAGCGAAGCGAAGCAATCCATTCTTTCTTTGTGCTGCAAAATGGATTGCTTCGTCGCACCCGCCTTCGCCCGAAGACGGGCTTCGGCGGGCGCTCCTCGCAATGACGGCTGTAGGCATGTTCGTGCTGTTTCTATTACTGCTGCTGCTGTTGCTGCTGCTGACTTGCATCCACCATCCGCCGTTGCGCCAGCACAATCGCCTCGCACAGTACGTCGAGATCGCCGATGTGATTGGCGAGGATCAACACCAGCGCGGCATCGAGATCGGCGCTCTGCTCGTCGCTCAATCCGCGATGCGCCTCGACCACGGCGCGAAACGCATCGTCCGGCCGGGCGAAATTCGAACTGGTGGACAAGGCCATATCAGAACCTCAACTATGACCGGTGGCGCGCGCCAGCGCGGCGTCGATCGCTGCGCGGGTCGGCCGCCGGAAGCGCGCCGCGACATAGCCGTCGGGGCGCAGCAGATAGGCGGAGCCGGGCTCGGCATCGTAGCGGGCGGCGAGCAGGCCCGCGGAATCGGAAAGCCCGTCATGACGGCCGACACGAATCACGCCGACGCCATCGGGAGCCTCGACATCAGCGCCATTGGCGAAGGCGAGCAGCGTGAAGCGCTTTCCCGTCCTGATGAAGGCATCGGTCAAATAGGGGCAATCGCCTGATGGCGCGGTCACCGGCGCGTCCGGCATCGAAGCGCCCGGCCGCGGGCCGCCGCGCCACACCTCGGTATCGGCGGTCGACAGCGGCGAGTCATAGGACGTGGGTACCGACAGCCGTCCGCCATTCACCATGCGCTTGCCGAATTCGGTTTCCTTCGCCAGCGACAGCACGGCCTTGCGCAGCCGCGCTTCCTGGTGCGAGTTGGGAGCCATGAAATCGGTCGAGCGGGTCGATTCGCGGATGTTCTCGTCGGCCGCAGCACTTCGCTCGATGTGATAGCTCTCGAGCAGCGCTTCCGGCGAAGTCTTCCTCAGCACGCGATCGAGTTTCCAGGCGAGATTTTCGGCGTCCTCGAGACCCGAATTGGCGCCGCGGGCGCCGAATGGCGAAACCTGATGGGCGGCGTCACCGGCAAAGAGCACGCGGCCATGGACGAATTTATCCATCCGGCGGCACTGGAATTTGTAGAGCGAGATCCATTCGAAGTCGAACGCGTCATGCCCGAGCATACGCGCGATTCGCGGCCGCACGTTCTCCGGCTGCTTTTCGAACGCCGGATCCGCAAACCGGCTGAGTTGCAGATCGATCCGCCAGATATCGTCCGGCTGCTTGTGCAGCAGCGCCGAGCGGCCAGCGTGGAACGGCGGGTCGAACCAGAACCAGCGTTCGGTCGGGAATGCCGCCGTCATCTTGACGTCGGCGATCAGGAACTGGTCCTCGAACACCTGGCCTGCGAATTCCGCGCCGACCATCTGCCGCAGCGACGAGCGCGCGCCGTCGCAGGCGACGACGAAATCGGCCTGGATCCGGTAGGGTCCGTCCGGCGTCTCGACCGTCAGCACCGCATGATCGTTGCGCTGCTCCAGTCCGGTCACCTTGTTGCGCCAGCGCAGGTCGACGCCGTCCAATTCCTGCACCCGGTCCACCAGATAGGCTTCGGCATAGAATTGCTGCAGGTTGATGAAGGCGGGCCGCTTGTGGCCTTCCTCCGGCAGCAGGTCGAATTGATAGAGCTGCGAGTCACCGTGAAAGATCTTGCCGACGCTCCAGACCACGCCCTTGTCGACCATGCGCTGGCCGATGCCGAGCCGGTCCCAGTATTCCAGCGAGCGTTTCGAGAAGCAGATCGCGCGCGAGCCCTCGCCGATCCGGTCGGCATCGTCGAGCAGCACGACGGACTGGCCGCGCTGCGCCAGATCGATCGCCAGCGACAGTCCGACTGGTCCGGCGCCGACCACCACAATCGGGTGACGCGCGGCGTCGCCGGCAGCCCGATCCTGATCGGGGTGACGATGGTAGCCGAACTGGATTTTCGACGGCTTCGCCATGCGCTCAACTGGTTCTGGCCAATGGCCGGGATACCGGCTATGATAGTCTCACTTGCAACTATCTAAACGTCACGCTTGTTCGCCCGTCAACTCAATTTGGAGCGATTTTTGCCAAAAGCGTTTTCAAGCGAAGTGGCTACCGGTTCGCGTGAAGAAAACGCGTCTAAAAAAGGCTCAAAACTCGACCTCTTCAGGTTCGTGCCGTTCCGGCTGAACCGGCTGGCGGCCGAGGTCTCCTCCGCGCTCTCGGTCGAGTATCAGGAGCGCTACGGGCTGGACATTCCGGAATGGCGCGTGCTGGCGACGCTCGGTTTCCGCGTTGAGCCCTGCAGCGCGCAATACATTGCGCACTGCACCCGGACCCACAAATCCACCATCAGCCGCGCCGTCACGGCGCTGATGAAGCGGCAAATGGTCGAACGCGTCGAGAACGCCGACGACCGCCGCGAATTTGCGCTGCGCATGACGCGCAAGGGCAAGGCGCTGTACGAGGAACTGATCCCGCGGCTGCTGCGCCGGGAGCAGGAGATCCTGTCCTGTCTCTCCGCGCAGGAGCGCAAGGATTTTGCGAACCTGCTGGGCAAGATCGAGAACAGCCTCGAACTGGTGCAGACGGCCAAGGATGCGGGGGCCACGGACGCGTATTGAGGGCGACACGCCTCGCTGCCTCATGGTGAGGAGTGCGTCCGGCCAGCGCTTACGCTGGCCCGCGCACGTCTCGAACCATCTGGCACATCGCTTGCTGCCATCCTTCGAGACGCCGCGCGAAGCGCGCGCGGCTCCTCAGGATGAGGACGGAGTGCTCAGTACTATCAACGTCATTGCGAGGAGCGCTTGCGACGAAGCAATCCAGCTTTCTTTCTTCTGTGGCGTTTCAGGAAAGATGGATTGCTTCGCTTCGCTCGCAATGACGGTTGACGCAGTCGCGCTTCAACGTCACCCGCCCGTGCACCATCCCGACCGCCCTCACTTCACCGCCGTCACCACGATCTCCACGATATGCGGCGGTTCGAGCTCGACGCCGAGGCAGGCGCGCATCGGCGGATTTTTGCTGTCAACCCATTCGTCCCAGGCGCGGTTCATCTCCCCCTTGCGTTTCATGTCGGCGATGTAGACGATCGCTGAAAGGATCCTGCTCTTGTCCGAGCCGCACAGCGCGAGGCTCTCGTCGATGCGGGCCAGCGCTTTGGCGCTCTGTTCATACATCGAGGACGACACCGGATCGGGCGCCACTGCCACGGTCAGCACGAGGTCGTCGTGAACGACGGCGCGGCTGCGGGTCGATGTAAGGCCGGGAAAGCGTGTGATCATGGTCAGCTCCGAAGTTACTTCGCGAATGAGCGCGATGGCGCCAGGTGCAGCGACCAGGCATCCACCTTGTCGCTGACGCGCGGATAGATCTCGGTGACAACAGGATCGTGCCCGGGGATGACGCGGTCGGGATGACCGGCCAGCCGGTGCGCGATGTCCCAGCCATCGAACATGTCGCCGAGGTTATAGATGATCGGAAACGGGCTGCGGCGATGCATGTTGCCGTAGTAATGCGAGGCGTCCGACGCCAGCACGACAGGGCCGCGCGCGGTCTCGACCCGCACCACCTGCAGGCCGTCGGAATGGCCGCCGACGCGATGCAGGGTCACGCCGGGCGCCACCTCGCCATCGCCATTGTGGAAGGTGACGCGCTCATTGAAGACGTGACGGACCATCAAGGTGACGTGCTCCACCGAGAACGGATGGCGCAGCGTGCCGTGGCACATGCAGCGTCCGGTGGCGTAGCTCATCTCGCGATCCTGCAGATGAAACCGCGCCTTGGGAAAGCGATCGAGATTGCCGGCATGGTCGTAATGCAGATGGGTCACGACGACATCCTTGATGGCGTCGGCATCGACGCCGAAGCGCGCCAGCGCATCGACCGGATTGAGCGTCAGCTTGCGGCCGCGCGCCTGCGCCTCCTCGGCGTTGAAACCGGTGTCGACCAGAATGTCGCGGCCGCCACCCCGGATCAGCCAGACGAAATAGTCGAGATCCTGGGCCGTGGTTTCGTGCGGATCCGGCTGCAGGTAATTCATGTGGGGGGTGCGCGGCGACATCGTGGCATAGCGCAGGGCGTAGATTTCGTAGGCGTTTCCCATCGGTGCTTCTTCTTTGTCTGGATTGTCCGATTTGTTGAGATGGTCCCTGGAGCTAAGCCACCGCCGCCCGGAAAGGTCAAACCGGACGCTTCGCCGCAGCCGCCGCGGCGACCTTCCGTTGACCTTCGCTGGGCCGCTGCGACGCAACACGCGCGGAACCCACATTGTTTGATGGGCGGAGAAGGCCGCCGCCGGGGTGGGATTTATTCCCCTGACACGTCGCGGTTAATTGTCGCTGCTACGATCGGCTTCGCAAACGGTTGACAGGGCTTGCCGGCCCGGTTTGATAATGGGGTTTCCGTAGAGTAAGGTCGCCGAGGCGCAAGCTGGTGTCGGCGCCTAGTTGGCTGGACTGCTGATTTATGAGAATCCGCCTTGCATTGTTGCTGATTTCGGCTTTGTCGGTGCTTCCGATTGTCCCGGCCGCCGCCGCGGGCGCCGAACGGTTTGCGCTGGTTATCGGCAACGCCAAATATCCCGACGCCGAAGCGCCGCTGAAGGAGCCGATCAACGATGCCCGCGCCGTCGCCGACGAGCTCAAGCGCGACGGCTTCAACGTCGAGATCGGCGAAAACCTGACCGGCGACGCGATGCGGCGCGCCTTCGACAAGCTTTACGGAAAGATCAAGCCCGGCTCGGTGGCGCTGGTTTTCTTCAGCGGGTTCGGCATCCAGTCCGGCCGCCAGAGCTACATGATTCCGGTCGACGCCCAGATCTGGACCGAACCCGATGTTCGCCGCGATGGCTTCAGCCTGGAGACGGTGCTCGGCGAAATCAACAGCCGCGGCGCCGGCGTCAAGATCGCCCTGATCGACGCCTCCAGGCGCAACCCGTTCGAGCGCCGGTTCCGCAGCTTTTCCGCGGGCCTCGCTCCCGTGATCGCGCCGAACGGAACGCTGGTGATGTATTCGGCCGCGTTGTCTTCCGTTGTCAGCGACAATGGCGGCGACCGCAGCCTGTTCGTGAAGGAATTGCTCAAGGAAATTCGCGTTCCCGACCTGATGGCCGAGGAAACCCTGAACCGGACCCGGGTCGGCGTCACCCGCGCCTCCCGCAGCGAGCAGGTGCCGTGGATTTCGTCCTCCCTGGCCGAGGATTTTTCTTTCATCCCGGGCGCGAAGCCGGCCGGCCAGGGTCAGGTGGCGGCGGTACCCCAGGTTACTCCGCCGGTGAAGCCTCCCGTGACGCCGCCCCCGCCGCCCCAAATCACCCCTCAAGTCACGCCTCAGGCCACGCCTCAGGCCCCCCCCCAACCGCCGCCGGCCGCAAAGGTCGAACCGCCGCCGCTGCCGCGTGTCGAAACGCCGCCGCCGGCACCGCCAAAGCCGCCCGAAATCGTCGCCACTCCGCCCGAAGCGGAAAAAACCGAGGCGCCGACGGCTCTGGCGCTGGCCGAGGATCCGACCATCAAGAGCCTGACCGCTAAGCTTGCCGCCAATCCGGATGACGGCGGCGCGCTGTACCGGCGGGGCCAGGTCTATGCCAGCAAGGGCGCCTACAGCCTTGCCATCAAGGATTTCGACAACTCGCTGCGGCTGAACCCCAAGGACGTGGAAGCCCATAACAACCGCTGCTGGGCCCGCGCCGTGATCGGCGACCTGCAGGCCGCCCTGAAGGATTGCAACGAAGCGCTGCGGCTACGCCCGAACTTCGTCGATGCCCTCGACAGCCGCGGCCTCGTCAACCTGAAGAGTGGGCAGACCAAGAATGCAATTGCTGATTTCGACGCCGCCCTCAAGATCAACCCGCGGCTGACCTCGTCGCTGTACGGCCGCGGCCTCGCCAAGCAGCGAAACGGCTCGATTTCCGAGGGCGAGCTGGACATCACCAATGCCAAGGCGATGGATCCGAATATTGTTAAGGAATTCGCGAGTTACGGGATACGCTGAGGATTATTTGAGGCAGGGACCGGCGCTGCCTGAACCCTGGAGCAGGCAGCAGAGACGAATCCAGGAAAGTTGCCGGGCCGGGCAGGCGACGGGCCTGCGCCCGATTTTCCGGCGGCGTATTTGAGAACGGATTGCAACCGCGCGAGGCGCGCAGGAGGGACTGGCAATGTCGAAGATCTCTGGAAGGAACAATCTCACGGCAATCCTTTCGATCGTGACGATCGGCGCCACGTTGTCTTTCGGAATGACCGGGGCGATCGCCGCCGACGAGGTCACCGAGGATCAGATCCTGCGGGCGCTGGCGCCGCCGGCCAAGAAGCCGCTGACCCGCGGCCTGTCGGTCGGTCCGCAGCAGGCTGAACCGGTGATCTCCGCCGAGGAAGGGCGTTTCGTCCAGAAGATCCGCGGCCGGCCCAGCCGTTCGCTCTCGGCCAGCGAGCGCGAGGAAATCGCCACCCTCGCCAAGGACAAGCCGAATATCGATCTGGAGATCACCTTCGATTACAATTCGGCCGAGATCAGCGCCAAATCGCTGGCTTCGGTGCAGGCGCTCGGAAAGGCGCTGAGCAGTGCCGATCTGAAGGGCTCGACCTTCATCGTCGCCGGCCACACCGACGCCGCGGGCAGCGACGGTTACAACCAGGACCTGTCGGAGCGGCGCGCCGACTCGATCAAGCGCTATTTGACCGAAAAATACGGCATCGCTGGCGCTGACCTCGTGACCGTCGGATACGGCGAGAGCAAGCTGAAGGATCCGAGCCAGCCGCTGGCGGAAGCCAACCGCCGCGTGCAGGTCGTCAACATGGCCAACAAGACCACGGCGTCCAAGCAATAGTAGATTTTTTCCATCACGGGCCTCCGTTCCGATCGCGCCGGAACGGAGGCTCTGTGTTTATTTGACGCATTTTCCCCGCGCGAGCCGGTATCCACTTCGCCGGAAAACGCTATAAAGAAAACGCGATAAAGCGTCTTGATACCTCCCTCCCGACAGGTCTGGATCGATCCGGCGATGAAGCTCTCCGAATATCTCAAGCCTGCGATCGGAGTGGTCGTCGTGGTCGCGGTGGGGGTTTACTACTGGCTTGGGCACCGTCCTCGTCCCGAGGAAAAGGAAATTCCGACCAAGGCGATGGTCATCGTCACCAAGAGCACCAACGCCTGCTTCTCCGACCTGGTCCGGGTCACCGGCTTTATCGTGCCGCGCCGCGAAGCGGTGGTCGGCGTCGAGCAGGAGGGCTCCAGGGTTTCCGAGGTGCTGGTGCGCGAAGGCGACATCGTCACCGACAATCAGGAACTGGCGCGGCTGACACCGCCGCCGCAGCAGCCCGGGACGCGGCCCGGCCCGACCGTGCTGCGCGCGCCGGCCGCCGGCCTCGTTACCGAAGTCAGGACCATCGCCGGCGCGCCCGCCTCGCCGCAGGCCGGCCCGATGTTCCGGATTTCCGTCAACAACGAGATCGAACTGGATGCCGAAGTGCCGGCGATCCATATGCTGAAGCTAAATCCCGGCGCCGGCGCGCGGATCAGCCGGGACAACGTGCCCGATTTGATCGGGCGCGTGCGGCTGGTCTCGCCGCAGATCGACCGCGCCACCCAGCTCGGCCATATCCGGATCGCGCTGACCAACAACCCGTCGCTCAAGATCGGCATGTTTGCGCGCGCCAGCATCGACGCCAAGCGCAGTTGCGGCGTCGCGATCCCGCGCACCGCCATTGACCATTCGACCGTTCAGGTGGTCAAAGGAAACATCGTTGAGACGCGGAAAGTGAGGGTCGGGCTGGTGTCCGACACATCAACGGAAATCCTCGAGGGCCTCGACGTCGGCGAAATCGTCGTCGCCGACGCGGGCACCTCGCTGCATGACGGCGACCAGATCAAGACCATGTTCGCCGAGGAACTAGATCGAACGCGGGTGCGCTGATGGCTCTCAATATCTCGGCCTGGTCGATCCGAAACCCGCTGCCGTCGATCGTCTTCTCCATCATCCTTCTGGTACTGGGCTGGGTCAGCTTCACCAAGCTCGCGGTGACGCGGCTGCCGAGCGCCGACATCCCGGTGATCTCGGTCGCGGTGTCGCAGTTCGGCGCGGCACCCGCCGAACTGGAATCGCAGGTCACCAAGACCATCGAGGACGGCGTGTCCGGCGTCGAGGGCGTGCGGCACATTTCGTCGTCGATCACCGACGGGCTGTCGCTGACCACAATCCAGTTCGCGCTCGAGACCAACACCGACCGGGCGCTGAACGACGTCAAGGACGCCGTCACAAGGGTGCGCTCCAACCTGCCGCAGAACGTCAACGAGCCGCTGATCCAGCGCGTCGACGTGATCGGCCTGCCGATCGTCACCTATGCCGCGATCTCGCCCGGCAAGACGCCCGAGCAGCTGTCCTATTTCGTCGACGACGTGGTCAAGCGCGCGCTGCAGGGTGTGCGCGGCGTCGCCCAGGTCGAGCGGATCGGCGGTGTCGAGCGCGAAATCCTGGTGTCGCTGGATCCCGACCGGCTGCAGGCCGCGGGCCTGACCGCGGTCAATGTCAGCCAGATCCTGCGCGGCACCAATGTCGATCTCGCCGGCGGCCGTGCCGAGATCGGCAAGAACGACCAGGCGATCCGTACGCTGGCCGGTGCCAAGACCCTGAACGATCTCGCCGGCACTATGATCCCGCTGTTCGGCGGCGGCGAGGTTCGTCTCGACGATCTCGGCACCGTCACCGACACCATCGCCGACCGCCGCACCTTCGCGCGCCTGAACGGCGAGCCGGTGGTGGCGCTCGGCATCAAGCGCTCCAAGGGCGCCAGCGACGTGGTGGTCGCCGCCGCCGTGCAGAAGCGCATCGAAGCGCTGAAGAGCGCCTATCCCGACGTCGACCTCAAGCTGATCGATACCTCGGTGGATTTCACCAAGGGCAATTATGAAGCGGCGATTTCGACCTTGTTCGAAGGCGCCATCCTCGCCGTCATCGTCGTGCTGTTGTTCCTGCGCGACATCCGCGCCACCATCATCGTTGCGGTCTCGCTGCCGCTGTCGATCTTCCCGGCGTTCTGGGCGATGGACATGCTGGGATTCTCGCTGAACCTGGTCAGCTTCCTCGCCATCACGCTGTCGACGGGCATCCTGGTCGACGACGCCATCGTCGAGATCGAGAACATCGTGCGCCACATGCGAATGGGCAAGTCGCCCTATCGCGCCGCACTGGAAGCCGCCGACGAGATCGGCCTCGCCGTGATCGCGATCTCGCTGACCATCATCGCGATCTTCGCGCCGGCAAGCTTCATGTCGGGGATCGCCGGGCAATTCTTCAAGCAATTCGGCATCACGGTGTCGGTGCAGGTGTTCTTCTCGCTGCTGGCCGCCCGCTTCGTCACGCCGGTGCTGGCCGCCTACTTCCTGAAGGACCATCCGCACGAGGACCCGCCGCCGGGCCGCATCCTGAAGACCTATACCAAGCTCGTGACCTGGTCGGTGAAACACTACTTCATCACCGTGCTGGCCGGCTTCGGCACCCTCGCCGTCTCGATCTGGAGCATCACGCTGCTGCCGCAGGGCTTCCTGCCGGCGCAGGACACCGCGCGCTCGCTGCTGGCGATGGAGCTGCCGCCGGGGTCGCAGCTTGCCTATACCGAGAAGGTCACCGAGGAGATCGTGACGCGCCTGCGCAAGCGGCCCGAGATCAAGAGCGTGTTCGTCGACGGCGGCCGTGTGCCTCCGGGCATCTTCGAAGTGCGCCGCGCCGCGCTGATCATCAATTATACGCCGAAGGGCGACCGCAAGATTACCCAGCGCGAGCTGGAGCTGGCAATCTCGGGCGATCTCGAGAACGTTCCGGACATCCGGTTCTGGTTCCTCGACGAAAACGGCCTGCGCGCGATCTCGCTGGTCGTCACCGGCGTCGACAGCAACATCGTCGGCAATGTCGCCAGCGAGCTGGCGACGCAGATGAAGCGGATTCCGATCATCTCCAACGTGATCTCCGAAACCTCGCTCGACCGGCCGGAGCTTCGCATCCAGCCGCGGGCAGAGCTGGCGGCAAGGCTCGGCGTCTCCACCGAAAGCCTGTCGCAGACCATCCGCGTCGCCACCATCGGCGACGTCGGCCCGGCGCTGGCGAAATTCGACGCCGGCGGCCGGCTGGTGCCGATCCGGGTCCAGCTCGAGGACGGCGCGCGCGGCGACCTGCAGATCCTCGAACAGTTGCGGGTGCCTTTGGGCCAGCGCGGCGAAAAGGGCGGCGTGCCGCTCTCGGTGGTCGCCGACATCCGGCTCGATCAGGGGCCGACCAGCATCAACCGCTACGACCGGGAACGTCAGGCCACCGTGGCCGCCGACCTCGTCGGCTCCGCGGCGCTCGGCGACGCCACCAAGAAAATCTACGACCTGCCGGTCATGAAGAGCCTGCCCAAGGGCGTCAAGGTCAGCCCCTCGGGCGACGCCGAAAGCCTCAACGAACTGTCGGAAGGTTTCGCCACCGCGATCACCACCGGCCTGATGATGGTCTATGCAGTGCTGGTGTTGTTGTTCGGCACCTTCCTGCAGCCGATCACCATCCTGTTCTCGCTGCCGCTCTCGATCGGCGGCGCCATCGCGGCGCTGCTGTTGACCGGCAAGCAGCTGACGACGCCGGTATGGATCGGCATCCTGATGCTGATGGGCATCGTCACCAAGAACGCCATCATGCTGGTGGAATTCGCGGTCGAGTCGATCCGCGAGGGCGCGCCGCGCGACGCGGCGATCATCGACGCCGGCATCAAGCGCGCGCGTCCCATCGTCATGACCACCATCGCGATGGCAGCCGGCATGATGCCCTCGGCACTGGCGTTCGGCGCCGGCGGCGAATTCCGTTCGCCGATGGCGCTGGCGGTGATCGGCGGCCTAGTGTTCTCGACGTTGCTGTCGCTGGTGTTCGTGCCCGCGATGTTCATCCTGATGGACGACCTCGGCGCCCTGATCTGGCGCTTCGGCAAGAAGCTGCTGGCCTCCAGCGGCGAGAACGAGCCCGGACCGGGCGATCATTCCGGCGGCCACAAGCCGGCACCGGCCATCGCGCATTCGCCCGCGGCGGAGTAGGATGGGGCTCCGTAGCCCGGATGGAGCCCACGGTCGGCGCGAAGCGCCGCCCGCTGGCGCAATCCGGGACGAACGCGGCGGCGGCCCCGGATTTCGCAAGCGCTCCATCCGGGCTACGGACTTTACTTGAAGACCCCCCGCCTCAACCCGCCACCGTCTTCGCGATCACATCCGCGAGCTGCTGCTGCAGAAACGGCTTCGACAGTTTGGGCAGGCCCTCGTCCGCGCCGGGCGGCAGCTCGGCGAATCCGGTCGCCAGGATGATCGGCAGATAGGGCTTTTCCGCCCTGATCGCGGCGGCGAGATCCGAGCCCGTCATGTGCGGCATGGCCTGGTCGGTGATCACGAGATCGATGGTGTCGTCGCGCCGGATGATGTCGAGGGCGTCCTTGCCGGAGACCGCCTCCAGCACGGTGTGGCCGAGGTCTTCCAGCATGGCCGCGGTATTGAGCAGCACCAGCGCATCGTCATCCACCGCGAGGATCAGGAGAGGACCTTCCTTTCCATTCGATGGCCTCAAGGCGGCTTCGTTCCGAACATGGTCAGGACCGTCCGCTACCGGAAGCCAAAGCTCGGCCGTGGTGCCGTCGCCCTTGCTGCTCCTGAGCATGAACTTGCCGCCGGACTGCTGGATCATGCCATGAACCATCGACAGCCCCAGTCCGGTGCCCTTGCCGATGCCCTTGGTGGTGAAGAAGGGCTCCAGCGCCCGCCGGCGCGTGGCTTCGTCCATTCCGCATCCGTTGTCGGTCACCGACAGACAGACATAATTTCCGTCCTTCAGGTCCGGCGCGCCCGCGATGGTCTCCTCCTTCGCGGTGATGACGACCAAGCCGCCTTTCGGCATCGCGTCCCGCGCATTGACGACGAGATTGAGGATGGCCAGTTCCAGCTGGTTCGGATCGGCGAGAACCTTGTTCAGCCCGGAGGCGAACTCCATCGTGATCTGCGCGGTGGCGCCGAGCGAACTGTGCAGCAGATCGGTCATGCCGCGAACGAGGTCCGCAACGTCGAGCGCCACCGGATTGAGCTCCTGCCGGCGCGCGAAGGCCAGCATCCGCTGCGTCAACCCGGCGCCGCGCTGGGCGGCGTGCATGGCGTTATCAACCAGACGTAACGTCTTGGGATCGTCGGGAAGACGCTTGCGCAGCAGTTCGAGGCTGCCCAGCACCGCCATCAGGAGATTGTTGAAATCATGCGCGACGCCGCCGGTGAGCTGTCCGATCGCGTCCATTTTCTGCGACTGGAACAGGGCTTCGCGGGTCTCCTGCAGTGCGCGCTCGGACTTTCTGCGCTCGGTAATGTCGCGGGTGATCTTGGCGAAGCCCAGCAATGTTCCATCGTCGGCGCGGATCGGATCGATGACGACGCTGGCCATGAATTTGCTGCCGTCCTTGCGCTGGCGCCAGCCTTCCTTTTCGAACCTGCCATCGCGCGCCGCCGTTTCGAGCGCGGCTTGCGGGGCTCCCGCGCGCTGGTCCTGCTCGATATAGAATCGGGAGAAATGCTGCCCGATGATTTCGGAGGCCTCGTAGCCCTTGATCCGTTCCGCACCCGCGTTCCAGCTCGACACCAGGCCCTCCGGCGTCAGCATGTAGATAGCGTAGTCGGTGACGCCCTGAACAAGACGCTTGAACTGCTCCTCGCTTCGCCTGAGCTGTTCCTCGGCGGCTCGCCGCTCGGTCAGGTCGCGCGTGATCTTGGCGTAACCGACGACGTTGCCGGAACCATCCCTGATCGGGTCGATGACGACAAAGGCCCAGAACCGGGTACCATCCTTGCGGACACGCCATCCCTCGCTCTCGAACTTTCCCTCGCGTGCCGCGGTCTCCAGCGCCCTTTGCGGCAATCCCGTAGCGCGATCGGCCTCAGTGTAAAAGCGCGAGAAATGTTCGCCCACGATTTCGGAGGCTTCGTAGCCCTTGAAGCGCCGCGCGCCCGGGTTCCAGCTCGACACGATGCCGTTGGAATCAAGCATATAGATCGCGTAATCGGTGATGGCCTCGATCAGCATGCGGTAACGGCCATTGTCGGACAATGACGCGTCGAACAGCTGACTTCCTCGCATTGAATACTCCCCGGCCAACCCCAACCTTGGGAAACCCGGTTCTGGCCGTATGGTTCCGTGGGCAGGCACAGCGTTTTCGGCCGGTTCTAGTCGTTCCGCGCCACCGCCGTCAGCTTGGTCATGTTCTGAAGCAGGATTCGGCCGCGCTGCAGATCGAGAATGCCGTCCTTGCGCCACAGCTGCAGCTGGCGGTTGACGCTTTCGCGGGCGGCGCCGACGAAGACGCCGAGTTGCTCCTGCGAGATGTGCACCTCGGAGCCGAAATCCGACGACAGCGCGCAGAGCCGGCGCGCCAGCCGCACCGGCAGCGGCTGCAGCATGGATTCCTCCATCCGCTCGCTCATCCAGCGGATGCGCTGGCACAGCAGCATGATCAGCTTGACCGCGACGCGGGGCTCGCGCTCGAGATGGGCCAGGAAATCCTCGCGCCGCAGCACGAATAATTCGGTCGGCTCGCCGGCGGTGGCATCCGCAGTGCGGCTCTGGCCGTCGAGTACCGCGACCTCGCCGAACAGATCGCCGGGGCCGAGGAAATTCAGGGTCAGGCGGCTGCCGTCCGATGCCCCGGTCTCGATCCGGATCTGGCCGCGGCGGACCCCGAACAGGGCGTCGCCGGCGTCGCCCTTCTGGAACAGCATCTCGCCGACCCCAAGGTGCTGGGTGTGGCAGAGGCTGGAGATCCGCTGCAATTCATCGGGCCCCAGGTCCGCGAACATCGGATTCATCTTCAGAATGACCGCAAATTCGGCCGCTTTACTCATTGCAATGCCTTCCAGCGAGGATGCGAGATCGTCAGATGGGCGTTAGCAAATCTTGCCCGCCCCGAAGTGTGTCATAAGTCACATATCTTTGCAGCACCTCCGGATTATTTTTGCTGGCTTTGAGCGGTTTCCCCTTCGGGATAAGCTTGGGGGTCAAGGGTCCGCGCCGATACGGCCGGGCTGAATTCGCATGCGGCTGGCCGATCTGGAATGACGACATGAGAGTACTGAAAATCGCCGGGGCCGCCATCGTCGCCGTGATCGTGGTGGCCGGCTTGCTGTTGATCATCGGCGTTCCCTCGGGTTTCCTGACGTCGGAAATCCAGGCGCGGGTCGAGCGCGAAACCGGCTACCGGCTCACCATCGCGGGCTCCAGCAAGATCGGGATCTGGCCGTCGCTCAATGTGACGCTGAACGACGTCACGCTGCAGGACCCGAAAGACCGCGACGGCTCCAGCCGCGTCACCGTCGGCAGCGTGCAGGCCGACGTGACGCTGGCGAGCCTGTGGTCGGGCCGCCCGCAGGTCACCGAACTCGTCATCAGGAAGCCGGTGCTGCATGTGCCGCTGCTGCGCGAACGCTCGGGACAGCTGATCTCATCGGCGAGGCCCGCGCCGCCCCCCGGTGGCGCCGACAAGGCCGCGATCGATCGCATCAAGGTGACCGACGGCACGGTGGTGTTTTCCAATTTGCGCGACCGCGTGGAAAATCGCATCGAGGGCATCAACGCCGAAGCCAAAATCGGCGCCGACCGCAAGGTCAAGATTGCCGGCAGCGCCAAGGTCGGCGATCGTCCGCTCAAATTCGACATCAACGCCACCGCGCCGGTGCCGCCGCTGGAGCGGCAGAACATTCCCGTCGAAATCGTGCTCGACGCACCCGGCATGTTGCAGGCGCCGGTGTCGGCCAAAGCCGAGGTCCGGCTCAACGGTTCGACGGTGATGATCAACGGCCTGTCGGGCACGCTCGGCGACGGCGCGTTCAACGGCTGGGCCTCGGTCGATCTCGCCAGCAAGCCGCTGGTCAAACTCGATCTCGACTTCCAGCGGCTCGATCTCGGCGGCGCCACGCCGAGCGGCGCATCGGGCGCGCAGCCCTGGAGCAACGCGACCTTCGACGTCAGCGGCCTGAACTATGTCGACGCGCAGGTGCGCGCCTCCGCCGCCGAACTCAAAGTGGGCGGCGCGCAATTCGCGCCGGCCGCGATCGACGCCACGCTCGCCAGCGGCGCGCTCAAGGTGCGGTTTTCCAATCTCGGCGCCTATGGCGGCCAGGCCAGCGGCGAGATCACCGCGGATGCGTCGGCGGCCGAGCCGAGCTTCGCGCTGCGCAGCGATCTAGCGGGCGTCCGCGCGCTGCCGCTTTTGAGCAGCGTCGCCGACTTCGACAAGCTGGACGGCAAGATGCAGGCGAAGATTGCCGTACGCTCCACCGGCGCCAGCCCGCGCGCTATCATGTCCAACCTCAACGGCACGGTGTTCACCGTATTCCAGGACGGCGCCATCCGCGGGCTCAACGTCGCCAAGATGATTCGCTCGCTGACCTCGGGCACGCTGTCGGGCTGGCAGCAAGGGCCGGACCAGGTCACCGACCTTAGCCAGCTCTCCGCCTCGTTCAAGATCGACAAGGGCCAGGCCGCCACCACCGATCTCAATCTGGTCGGCCCGCTGGTGAAGATGACCGGCATCGGCACCATCGACCTCGGCACCAAGCAGATCGCGTTCCGGGTCGAGCCCAAGCTGGTCCTGACCACCCAGGGCCAGGGCCGCGCCGCCGATCCGGTCGGGCTCGGCATTCCCGTGATGATCGACGGGCCGTGGTCCGAGCCGCGCATCTATCCCGATATGGCCGGCATGCTGGATAATCCCGATGCGGCCTATGCCAAGCTGAAGGAGATGGGCAAGGGCCTGTTCGGCAAGGACGGCGGCGGACTGGACGCGCTGTTGGGCGGGTTGAGCGGCGCGCAACCTGGCGGCGGCGCGGCGGCTGGCGGAGCCGCGCCCGGCGGCGGATTGAACGACATGCTCGGCGGCAAGCTCGGCGAGACGCTGGGTAATCTGATCCAGCAGGGGCTGGGCCAAGGCGGATTGGGGCAAGGCGGAATTGGGCAACCCCCGCCGGCGCAACGGCCAAGCCAGGGCCGCAGCCTCGCCGCGCCGGCTTCCCCGGTGCCGTCGATCCCGCCGGCGCCGGCATCGCCCAACGAAACGATCCCGGACGGTGCCCAGGACAGCCCGGCGATGAACGACGTGCTGCGGCAGTTGTTCAACCGCTGAAGGAAGACCCGTCATGCCCGGGCTTGACCCGGGCATCCACGTCTTCCTTCCGCTCATCGGAAGCAAGAAAGGCGTGGATGGCCGGGTCAAGCCCGGCCATGACGGGGTTGGAGCACCCTCCCAATGCCTAAAATCATGGCTAACCATGCTGGGGGCGACTCCGTCCGGGCGCGACAAATTGTGCTAAACAGGGCCGGCTGGGCGCGAACCTCAAGGCGGGGCGGCGCACGAGGGTCTGGATGAGCGCGGTCAAGGACAAAACTTGGTTTCTGCGCGAAGGGCTGTTCGCCAAATACGTCGTCTCGCTGGTCGGCCTCGTGGTGTTCGTGCTGGCGGTCAACGGCGCGATGGAAACCTGGATCAGCTATCGCGGTACTCGCGTCGCGCTGGTCGAGGCCATGGGCGAGAAGGCGGAGGCCACCGCGCGGCGGATCGAGCAGTCGATCTTCGAGCTGGAGCGGCAGATCAGCTGGGTGACGCGCGCCAGCGCGACGGCCGCGAGCCTCGATCGCACCCTGCAGCAGCGCCGCGCCGATTATGCGCAGCTGCTGAACCAGCTGCCGGCGGTGAGCCAGCTCACATTTCTCAGCGGAAGTGGCCGCGAATTGCTGCGGATGTCGCGCACCCAGGTGGTGACCGACAGCGACGGCGATTTTTCCCGCGACGTCCGCTTCATCGAGACCAACGCCAAGGGCGTCACCTTCGCGCCGGCCTATTTCGTCGGCTCCCGTCCGTTCATGTCGATCGCGGTGTCGCATTCCGGCGTCAATGCCGGGGTGACGCTGGCCGAAATCGATTTGCGCTTTCTCAACGATTTCCTCGGCGAGGCCCAGATCGGCAAGGTCGGCTACGCCTATGTGGTCGATGCCCGCGGCCAGGTGCTGGCGGGCTCGAAGGGCCCGGAGGTCGGCAACGAACTCGCCAGGCTGCCGCAGGTCGCAGCCCTGCTGAAGCCGGACGGCACACCGCTCACCTCCGGCACCGGCTTTGATGGCGAGGCGGTGTTGACCGCATCGAGCGCTGTTGCAAAACTCGGCTGGCATGCGCTGTTCGAGCAGCCGACCGCGCAGGCGCTGGCGCCGATCCGCGACCAATTGGTGCGGAGCGCGCTGTTGATCGGGCTCGGCCTGGTGGTCGCGATTCTCGCCGGCACCGTGCTGGCGCGGCGGATGCTGATCCCGATCACGGCCTTGCGCGCCGGGGCGCGGCGGCTCGGTGCCGGCGATTTCAGCCATCGCATCGAGGTGCGCACCAGGGATGAGCTGGAAGAACTGTCCGACCAGTTCAACAGCATGGCCGGCCAGCTGCAGGAAACCTATGCCGGCCTCGAATCCAAGGTCGAGGCGCGCACGCGGGATCTGGCGCGCTCGATCAACGAGCTCAAGGTGCTCGAGGAAGTCGGCCGCGCGGTGGCCTCCTCGCTCGATCTCAACGCCGTGCTGCCGACGGTGGCGGCGCGGGCGCTGGAAATCACCCATGCCGACGCGGTGCTGATCTACGGCCATGACGCGGCAAAGCATCAGTTCAACCTCACCGAGGCGATCGGCATCGACAAGGCGGCCGGAGGCAATCATCTTGTCATCGACGAGGCCGACAGCGTGCTCGGCGAGGCCGCGGCGCAAGGCGAGCCGATCGCGATCCCCGATCTCGCCGGGGCCGTCGAAAACCGGCTGCGCGACGTCGTGATGGAAGCCGGATTCCATTCGGTGCTGGTGGTGCCGCTGGTCGACCAGAAGGGCGTTCTGGGATCGCTGGTGGTGTTGCGCAAAGAGGCCGGCGAGTTCTCAGCCGACCTGATCGGGCTGATGAAGACCTTTGCGCATCAATCGGTGCTGGCGATGCGCAATGCGCGGCTGTTTTCGGAAGTCGACGCCAAGGGCCGCGAACTCGCTTCGGCGCATTCCACCGTGCAGCAGCAGGCCGCCAAGCTGCAGGAACAGACCGACGAACTGAAGAACTGGAACAGGTCGCTGGAGGAGCGGGTCGAGAAGCAGCTCGGCGAGATCGAGCGCATCCGCCGGCTGGAGCGCTTCCTGCCGCCGCAGGTGGCGCAGCTGATCGCCTCCTCCGACGGCCATGATTCGCTGCTCGACAGCCATCGCCGCGAGGTGACGGTGGTGTTCTGCGATCTGCGCGGCTTCACCGCCTTCACCGAGACCACCGAGCCGGAAGAGGCCATGAACGTGCTGCGCGAATATCACGCCGCACTCGGCGAATTGATCTTCCGCTACGAGGGAACGCTCGACCGCTATGCCGGCGACGGCGTGATGATCCTGTTCAACGCGCCGATCCAGTTCGAGGATCACGTGCAGCGCGCGGTGAAGATGGCGGTGGAGATGCGCGACACCATCGGCGTGCTGACCCAGAAATGGCGCAACCGCGGGCATAGCCTCGGCTTCGGCGTCGGCATCGCGCTCGGCTATGCGACGCTGGGCCAGATCGGCTTCGAGCAGCGGCTGGAATACGCCGCGATCGGCAGCGTCACCAACCTGGCCTCGCGGCTGTGCGACGAGGCCAAGGCCGGCCAGATCGTGGTCAGCCAGCGCGTGTTCGGTATGGTCGAGCCCTGGGCCGAGGGCCGCCAGCTGGAGGACCTGACGCTGAAGGGCTTCAACCATCCGATCCTGGCGGTGGAGATTTTGCGGTGGCGCGACGAGGGTGAGGTGGCGGCGGCGGCAGAGGTGGCGGAGACCGAGGCGCCGCGGCGGCGGCAGCAGCCGGTGTAGGCAACACCCCGCGCTGTCCTCCCTGCGAACGCAGGGACCCATACGCCGTGGCCTCTCGTTTGTACGACGCTGTTGAATGGCTTTCTCACCATCACCAACACCTGTGGTTATGGGTCCCTGCGTTCGCAGGGACGACACCACGGGTGTGGCGGGCGGGAGCCGCACCACAAAATGTCGAAAACAACCCCATGAACAGAATGGCTGGACTGGCGGCACTCGTCCCACCACAAGATATAGTACGTCAGGCCGCGCCTACGCCGCCGCCTGCCGCGCCGTCGCGGCGGCCAGCACCATCTCGGCGCATTTCTCGCCGATCATGATGGCGGGCGCGTTGGTATTGCCCGAGATCAGCATCGGCATGATCGAGGCATCCGCCACCCGCAGGCCCTCGATGCCATGCACCCGCAATTCGCTGTCGACCACGGCCATGGCGTCGGAGCCCATCTTGCAGGTGCCGACCGGATGGAACGTGGTTTCGGCATTGTGGCGCACCCACTCCAGCATGTCGGCGTCGCTCTGAATTTGCGCGCCGGGCGCAATTTCCTCGCCGGTGATCTCCTTCAGCGGCGACGTCGCCATCAGTTCGCGGCCCTTGCGGATCGCGGCGATGACACCGGCACGGTCGTGCTCGGTGGAGAGGAAGTTGAACCGGATGGCGGGCGGTGCGGCGGGATCGGACGAGGTGATGTGGATCGAACCCGTGCTCTCCGAACGCAGCACGTTGACGTTCATCGTGATGCCCTGCCGCTTGGCGACCCGGCGCACGCCGCCGACCATCTCATACAGGAAAGGCAGGATCGAGATCGTGGCATCAGTGGTTTCCAGTCCCTCGCGGGTGCGGAAATAGATCCGGATCGGGACCGCCGTCGAGGCGAGAAAGCCGGTACCGAACAGCGCGTACTTCAGGGCTTCCCGCGCCAGGCGCCAGCCGCGCGCATTGTCGTTGAAGGTGAGGTTGCGCTCCACAATCGCGAACTTCACCCGCGGCGAATAGTGGTCGCGCAGATTCTCGCCGACGCCCGGCAATTCATGCAGCGGCGCGATGCCGAGCGCGCGCAGGCGCTCGCTCTGGCCGATGCCGGACAACTCCAGCAGTTTCGGCGAATTGATCGAGCCGCCGCAGACGATGACCTCACGCGCCGCCCTCGCCTCGCGCCGCACGCCTTCAACGGAATAGCGCACGCCGACGCAGCGCTTGCCTTCCAGCACCAGCGTCTCGGCCAGCGCGCCCTGCTCGATCGCGAGGTTCGGCCGCCCCCGGGCCGGATCGAGATAGCAGACCGCCGTGCTCTGGCGGCGCCCCTTCGCGATCGTCACCTGTGACATGCCGACGCCTTCCTGGGTCTCGGCGTTCTGGTCGGGATTGAACGGCAGGCCAATGCGGCCGGCGGCCTCGATGATCTTCTCCAGCAGCGGCAGCTTGTTGCGCGGCGTATCGGTGACCCGCAGCAGCCCGTCGCGGCCGCGAAATTCATCGGAGCCGCCGGCGTAACGCTCCATCCGCTTGAAGATCGGCAATACGTCCTGATAGCTCCAGCCGCGGTTGCCGAGCTGGGCCCAGTGATCGTAATCGCGCGCCTGGCCGCGGATATAGACCATGCCGTTGATCGAACTCGATCCGCCCATCATCTTGCCGCGCGGCACATCGATGCGCCGTCCGCCGGAGCCCTCATCCGGCTCCGACCGGTAACACCAGTTGACCGCGGGATCGTCGATCATCTTCGAGGTGCCGACCGGCACGCGCGACCAGAAATGATTGGAGCCCTTGGTGCCGGCTTCCAGCAGCAGCACGCGGTGGGCGCCGCTCTCGCTGAGGCGGCTCGCGACGACTGCGCCTGCCGAGCCCGCGCCGACGATGATGTAGTCGTAGGTGGGGGACATGGCGGGATCCTCTTTTTGAGATGGGATGTTGCCCGGTCAGGTAACCAGCGCAGGGGACACGAGGCAAGGGGATGCGGGCAACTCACTTCCTTACATAAACCGGATCATCATCCCTCGTATCCGGCACGTTATTCCGCGCCGCAATCCGGATCGCCGCCCAGGCATTCTCCGCATTCGGCATCTTGAAGCGTTCTCGCATCCACGTCACAAAACTCTCCGTGCCCATCAGGTCGATATCGAATTCGTTTTCGAGCTGGATCGCGATGCGGGCCTTGTTGTCGTCGACCAGTACGACGACGGCTTCGCCGTCGGCCAGCACGCTTTCGACCACTTCGAGCACCTGCAGCACGCTGCGCTCGCCACGGTCCTTCCACGAAGGCTTCAGTTCGGCTTTCGAGCCAGCCAGTTGCCAGTTCTGCATGGCCTTGGCGTACTCCTCGCCTTCGCGCGTGGCCTTGATGTGAATACGGTTGGCGTTGCGGGCGAACCATTGTTTCAGCACCGCGCGTTGCTGCATGCGTTGATCGTCGCCGGGGTCCGGGTCGCGAACGGCTTCCTCTTTCACCATGTCCGAAATCCAGACGTCGGCCCCCGGCACGAACAGCCAGTCGAGCGCATCGCTGCCGATCAGCGCGAGCAGCGACAACGGCGTGGTATCGGGAATCAGGAGTCGCGAGCGCCGCGCTATGTCATCGTCGGGCCCGGTCACGAGATTCCCAAGCGGCGCTCGACCGCCGCGATCTCGGCGCGCACGGCATCGCGGTTGCGGCCGCTTTCGGCGGCCTCCGCCATGGCGAGCGCGACTTGCCGGAGGTCTGCGGTGTCGTATCCCAACGGATCCTTCAACGCGCCGCGCCGCACGATCGCGCGCGGTTTTGCCACCTCGCTCGGCAAGGCTTCGGCGGCGGCGAGTTTCAAGCGGCGAAACTCCTCGACGGACATCATCACCGAGCGCGGCTTGCCGTGATTGAGGATGAGCACGGGAGACCCGGCGGCCGAGCGCTGGATCTCACCGGATTGCTGTTGCAGATCGAGGGATGAGAACTCGCGCATGACGGCCTCGAATCGAGATAGCGGGGCTCGTTGTGAGTCCCCTCACCCGAAATTCGCTAACGCGAATTTCGACCTCTCCCCGCAAGCGGGGCGAGGTGGCTGAACGCTAGCTTTAGTTGCAGCCTCAAGAATACATAATATACGTGTTTTAGAGGATCATTCAACCTTCGCTTGGCCCGTCAGCCCGCCTTCTGATATCGATAGCCCCCGAAACGGGATCGTATTGCCGATGAATCATTTCCCCACCCTCAGCCTCTCGCGGACCCTCCTCGCCGCCCTCCTCGTCCTCGCCTCCCCCGCGCTCGCCGCGGACGAGCCGCCCGAGGGCGGGCCGAAGGGCGCCGCGGTCACCGTGATCAAGGCGGCAAAAGCCTGCTTCAACAATATCGTCGAGGTGTCCGGCATCCTGATCCCGCGGGAGGAGACCTCGGTGCGCTCGGAGCGGCCGGGGCTGAAGGTGGCGGAGGTGCTGGCGGAGCCCGGCGATACCGTCACTGCCGGCCAGCTGCTGGCCCGGCTGTCGCTGCCCGAGGGCGGGCTGACGCTGGTGGCGTCGCCGACCGCGGGGCTGGTCTCGGCCTCGACGGCGGTGGTCGGCTCGGTGGCGGGGGCCAAGGGCGAGGCGCTGTTTTCGATCATCGCGCGCAGCGAATTCGACCTGGTCGGCATGGTGCCGGTGCGGGATATTTCCAAGCTCGCGGTCAACCAGACCGCGCGGATCAAGATCATCGGCGCCGGCGAGGTCGAGGGCAAGGTGCGCCGGGTGGCCTCGACCATCGAGCCCAACAGCCAGCTCGGCCAGGTGTTCGTCTCGGTGGTGGTGCCGCGGCGCCTGCTGGTGAATTCGTCCGGCCGGGCGCTGATCAAGACCGGACAGAGCTGCGGCATCTCGGTGCCGCTGACCGCGATCCTCTACTCATCGGCCGGCACCGTGGTGCAGGTGGTGCGGCGGGCGCGGGTCGAGACCAAGCAGGTCGAGGTCGGGCTGATGTCGTCGGGCCAGGTGGAAATCCGCCGCGGCATCGAGGAAGGCGACATCGTGGTGGCCCGCGCCGGCGCGCTGCTGCGCGAAGGCGATCCGGTGCGGCCGGTGACGGCGAGCGTGGATGTGAAGAAGTAGGGCGGCGCGCTCCCATCCCTCTTCGTCCCTGCGCACGCAGTGACCCATAATCACAGGTGTTGGTTATTTAAGAAGGTCGTCGACCACTTTGCTTGAACCGAGGGGCCGCGGCGTATGGGTCCCTGCGTTCGCAGGGACGACGAAGGTATTTTGTTGTAGGCTCAACGCCTGCTTCAACAGCCCCCTCAATTTCGCGCATGTATTACGTCTACATCCTCGCGAGCCGGCGTCACGGGACCCTGTATATCGGGGTGACCAATTCCCTGCAGAAGCGGCTGGCGGAGCATCGCGAGGGCGAGGGCTCCTCGTTCGTCAAGACATACGGCGTTTACCGGCTGGTTTATGTCGAGGTTTACGAGCGCGCGGACGAAGCGATCGCGCGGGAGAAACAGCTGAAACGCTGGAAGCGGGACTGGAAGATCGAGCTGATCGAGCGCGAGAATCTGGAATGGCGCGATCTGAGTGATTTGCTGGTTTAATCTCTCGTCGTCCCTGCGCACGCAGGGACCCATAATCCCGGTCATCTGAGGCAGTAGCGCAGTGGTTCAACAAGCCGGTTAACACCATCTGCAATATCGATGGGCCGCGGCGTATGGGTCCCTGCGTTCGCAGGGACGACGTTGATGGAGATTGCCGGTTGCGGTCCCTGCGTTCGCAGGGACGACGAGGGAGCTTAGCTTCCCGCCTTGTCGCTCGCGACGGTGCCGGTGAAGCTGACGTCTTCCGGGAGCGAGGAGGAGACCGACGGCACCTGTTCGCCGTCGGTGGCGCGGGAGATGGCGATGCGGGTCTTGTTGAAGGCGGATTCGATGCCGGCGAGCTGCGGGTTGAGCTCCCTGAGCAGCTCGGTCATCAGCACGCTGTTGGCGCTCTTGGAATCGTCGGCGACCTTGCCCGGCGTGGCCGAGGTCAGGATCAGCGCGTTGTCGGGGGCGGTGATCGGGGCGAGGCCGTGGGAGAAGGCGCGGAAGCGGCGCTCCCAGGGATTGCGCCTGCTGGCGTCGACCACGACCAGTTTGGCGCGGGCGCCCTTTTCGCTGATCGCGTCGAGCACGGATTCGACGCTGATGCCGTCGCGGCGCACGTCGGCTTCCTTCCAGATCTGGGCGTCGACCGGGATCATGTAGCTCTCGCGACGGGCCTGCACGCCGTAGCCGCCGAAGAACAGCATGACCACGCTATCCGGCCCGACCTTGGCCTGCAGCCGCGCGACGGCGCGGCGCATGTCGTCCTTGCTGGCGTCCTCGACGACGTCGACGTCGAAACCGCTGCTGCGCAGCGTGGCGGTGAGCGCGCGGGCGTCGTTGATCGGCTGCGCCAGCGGCGCATGGGCGTCGGGATAATGGCCGTTGCCGATCACCAGCGCGATTTTCGAACCCCTGGCGGCGGCGGCTTCGCCCTGCTCGGAGGCGATCGCCTTGGCGGCATCGAGCGCGCGCTTGTTGAGCGCGGCATGGGCACCGATGCCCAGCGACACCGTGGCCACCAGCACGGAGGCAATCGTGAGGCTGCGGCGGGAGATGCTGATCTGCCAAAGGTTCATCGGTTCATTCCCGGTCATCGGCATAAGCGCGCCAGTTAGTCGCGCCAAAACCGATTAGGTTTGAGGAGTTGCCGGGCGGTGTGTCGCCCAATTGCGCTCTATTTGCGGCATTGCAACAAAAGAAGTCTTAACCTGCAGGACCCGCATCGGCAACCTCGTTTGGGGAAGGCAGCCCTGCGGGCCGCGCGCAAGATGAATTCCTTCGATCCTACATAGGGTTACGGCCGGCGTCGCGCCGCTTTTGCGGGCGCCAGCTGGCGCCAAAACGGGCGATTTTGCCGTGACCTCGGTCACATTTGTAATCCCTTCGTTTTCGTGTAGTTTTTCAAGGGCTTATAGGGTTGGAGATTTTGCCGGTTTCGCGGTTTCGACGCGGCCTGGCGGGACGTGCGACGGCGCGGCTGGGCAAGAAACTGCATGACATTTCACCGCATCGCCGGGGCCGCCTACCGCGCACTGACGGCAGCCAAGCACGGCCCGTCGCTGTACGACGTCTGCGATCCCCTGCTGCTGAAATATTCCGGCGGCGACCCGCATCTCGGCAAGTTCTATCGCACCGCGCTGGGCAATCCGGCGCTGCGGCCGCTGCTGCGGCGGACCGGGCTTGTCGAATTGCGCGACGAGGCCAAACTGCGCCGCCTGCGCGACGCGCTGGGCCAGGCGCGCGACCATGCCGAGCCGGACTGGGCCGCGATCGGCGCGCCGGTCGCGGACCTGCTGGATACGATCGAGCTGTCGCATCCCCGGCCCCTCGCCGCATCGGCGCCGGCGCGTGCGCCGGAGCTGGCGCAGATCGAAAGCGTGATCCGCGGCTGCGCTACGCATCTGCTGAAATCCTTTGGCCGCAATGGCTTCATCCCGACCTATGCCGCCTTCAATCTGATCGGCGACGCCGATCTGCGCGGCCGCGAAATGCTGATGGCGCTGACCGGGCTGAATTCGCGCGGCTACAAGAACTCGACGCTGCTGTTCAACCTGGCGCGGGTGTTCATCGCGCGCTCGCCGGCCCGCGCACTGATCAACCCGCCGTGGCAGGGCATCGCCGAGCCGATGTGGGAGCCGATGCAGATCCGCCACCGCTCGGCCTATTACGACGCCTTCTTCACCGAGGCGCTGCTGAGCTTTGCCGAGACCGGCCTCGCCTCGCCGGACGAAGCCACCGCTTCCCGCCGCGCCATCGCCGACATGGTCGACTTCTGCCTGACCACCAGCGCCGAGGATGTGAAGTCGCATGACGGCTCGACCGTCCGCGTCATCACCGCACTGGCGCCGCTGCCGCATCCGCGCTTTTCAAAGTTCTTCGCGCAGATCAAGCAGGACCTCGGTTTCGGCATCTACGTGCCGGACTGCGACACCACCGCCTGCTCGTTTTCGGCGGCAACCCAGGCCGGCTCCACCGATCCGATCCTCGACCAGCCGCTGCTGGATTTCTATGCCGGCTACCAGGTGAGCGAAGGCGCCAACGAGCCCAAGGTCACGGTGCCGCTCAACGACAACATCGATTACGAGGGCGGCGTCGTCACCTGGATCGACAATCTCAGGGGCGAGCGCCCGTTCGGCAATGACCTCGATCCGACGCTCAATCTCGACATTCTCGAAGTCAGTTTCCGCAATTTTGCGCGCTGGAAGATTTGGGAGACGCCGGCGCGGCTCGAGACCGTGCACCGCATCATCGGCTTCCAGAAGCGGCTGGTGCTGAGCGGCGCCTTCACCAATCCGCGCTCGCATATCTATTACCTGCCGGAGCTCTACTGCGCCTATTTCGGCCGCTGCTACGCCGCCTTCATCGCGCTGCCGCCGGCCGCGCAGGCCGCCGTCGATCCCGACGGCACGTTCGAGATCATCCGCGCGAAGGTGCTGGCCTATGTACAGACCGAGCTGATCGCGCACGAGATGAATGCGTTCGATGCCGCGCTGGCGCTGATCGCGCTCGGCCATCTCGGCGCCTCCCCTGCGAGTTTCGCGCCGGCGCTGCATTGCATCGTCGCGAGCCTTGGCGAAGGCGGCCGGCATGGGCCGTTCAAGGCCTATGAGTGGAACAAGATGAAGACCCCGACCCGAATCCTGGTCGGCGGCCCCGAAGTCACCTCGGCCTTCGTGCTGATGGGCCTGGCGCTGGCGCGGCGGGCGATGATGGCCGCAAGGTAGGGTGGGCAAAGGCGCGCGCTTCGCGCCGTGCCCACCATCCTTCCTCCGCGCAAATGATGGTGGGCACGGCGCGAAGAGCGCCTTTGCCCACCCTACGAAGCGACACATCGCGTTAAGTTGAAAGCGTCCGCGCTGGCATGGCAGCCCAATCCGCACCACAATCGTGGCGCCTGATTAGCCGATTCCTCATGGTAGACGGCCGCTGCTTCATGAAATTCCTGATTGCGCTGTTCGCATTGCTGCTGCCTGCCACAGCCTTCGCCGCCGACATCACCGGCGTTCCCAAAATCCGCGAGGCCGACCACGTCCAGATCGGCAACGCCCGCATCCGCCTCGGCGGCATCGACGCGCCGCAAGGGGACCAGCTCTGCCTCAACACCAAGGGCGAGCGCTGGGCTTGCGGCGCAACGGCCCGCGACGAGTTGATCAAATATGCCGGCACCAGGACATGGTCCTGCAACCGGCGCCAGGTCACCGATCGCCGCGGCCGCATCGTGGCGCGCTGCGATGTCGACGGCGAGGACATCCAGAAATGGCTGGTCCGCAACGGCTGGGCGCTGGCCCTGGTGCGGGTTTCCAAGGACTACGACCCCGACGAGAAGGCCGCGCGCGAGGCCAAGGCCGGGATGTGGCAGGGCGCCTTCATCGCGCCGTGGGACTGGCGCGTCCGCAACAAGAAGACCGCCATCCTCGGCGCCGTCAAACCGCCGGAGAACGCCCGCGCCATCCTGCTGGCCTCGGCCTCCGGACCGGTGGCGCCCTCGCCCGACTGCACCATCAAGGGCAACGTCAACCGTTCCGGCGTATGCATCTATCACACCCCGGCCAGCCGCTGGTACGCCAAGATCCAGATGAAGATCAGCAAGGGCACGCGCTGGTTCTGCTCGGTCGACGAGGCCGAGGCCGCCGGCTGCCGCGAGACCCGAAGGTAGCGCAATGAAGCGCGCCGCGTGGCTGCTGCTGTCGGTCATCACCGCCTACGTTCTCCTCGCCTATGTCGTGCTGCCGGCATTCTGGACCCATTACGAGCACCAGAAGGGGCTCGCCGAGCTGCCGATGGTGACGCGCACCGCGCAAGGCATTCCCGGCGATCCCGTCAATGTCGGGCTGGTCGGCGACACAAAAGACGTGCTCTGCGCCATGCATGCCGCCGGCTGGTATCCGGCCGATCCGATCACGCTGAAATCGTCGATCGAAATCGCCGGCAGCGTGCTGCTCGACCGCCCCTATCGCGCGGCGCCGGTCAGCAATCTGTATTACCTCGGCCGCCGCGAAGACCTCGCCTTCGAGAAGGCGGATGGACGCAGCGCCGATCACCGCCACCATGTGCGGTTCTGGAAGGTGCTGGAGCAGGGCGAGGAAAAGCGCCCGGTCTGGCTCGGCGACGCCACCTTCGATCGCAGCGTCGGCGTCAGCCATTACACCGGCGCCATCACCCACCACATCGATGCCGATATCGACGCCGAGCGGCAATTTCTCCTGACCGACCTGGAGGCGGCCGGCATGGTGCAGGCGAAATACCAGGTCACCGGCATCGGCCCGACACTGGCCGGGCGCAACGGCGGCGGCGATCTCTATTACACCGACGGCGAGGTCTGGATCCTGCGGCTGGTCGAGGCCTGCCACAAGCAGACCGGCCCCGCCGCGGTGATCGCCAGCCCCGCCGCGACCGAGATCAAGGACCAGATCTGGCAGGCGGTGGCGGCGGCTATGAGGAAGTGAGCAAACTGTGCCAGCCGTCATTGCGAGGAGCCCTTGCGACGAAGCAATCCAACCTGCTGAGGCAAAGCTGGATTGCTTCGCTTCGCTCGCAATGACGAGTTTGATATATTATCATTCCAATCCGACTTGAATTCCCCGCTATTCCCCGGCATCCCTCCCTCGAGCATTCGCAACAAGGACAAACAAAATGACCGTTCGCGCGGGCCGGGAGTTTCTGGCGATCCCCGGGCCTACCACCATGCCCGACGAAGTGCTGCGGGCGATGCATCGTCCGGCGCTGGACATCTATTCCGCTGAAATGATCGGGCTGACCGACAGCCTGCTGCGCGATCTGTCGAAACTGTTTGCCACCAAAGGCCGCTCCTACATCTATATCTCCAACGGCCACGGCGCCTGGGAAGCCACGCTCTCCAACGTGCTGTCGCGCGGCGACAAGATCCTGGTGCTGGAGAGCGGCCGCTTCGCGATCGGCTGGGGCCAGGCCGCAGCCTCCATGGGCGTCGAGGTCGAGGTGCTGAAGGGCGACTGGCGCCGTTCGATCCGCCCGGCGGAAGTCGAGGCGCGGTTAAGGCTGGACAAAAATCACGAGATCAAGGCGATCCTGGCGGTGCAGGTCGATACCGCTTCGGGCGCCTATAACGACATCGAGGCGATCGGCAAGGCGATCAGGGCGGCGGGCCACCCCGCGCTGTTCATGGTCGATGCGGTGGCCTCGCTGGGCTGCATGCCGTTCGAGATGGACGCCTGGGGCATCGACGTCGCGATGTCCGGCTCGCAAAAGGGCCTGATGGCGCCGCCCGGCCTCGGCTTCGTCGCCGCCAACGACCGCGCCCGCGAAGTGCACAAGACCGCCGGATTGCGCACGCCCTATTGGGACTGGACCGCGCGCGAAGGCAGCGAGCACTATCAGAAATATGCCGGCACCGCACCGGTGCACCTGTTGTTCGCGCTGCGCCAGGCCATCGACATGCTGTACGAGGAAAAACTCGACAACGTGTTCCTGCGCCATCGGCTGCTGGCCGAGGCGGTGCGCCGCGCGGTCGCGGTGTGGGCCGAGGGCCAGGTGCTCGGCTTCAATATCGCGGAGCCTGCCGAACGCTCCAATACGGTCACGACCGTGACGATGTCGAACGGCCACAGTCCGGTGGAGCTGCAGCGCTATTGCAAGGAAAAATGCGGCGTGGTGATCGGCACCGGCATCGGCGACCTCGCCGGACAGGCGTTCCGGATCGCCCATATGGGCCACGTCAACGCGCCGATGATTTTGGGCACGCTCGGGGTGATCGAGGTCGGATTGAAGGCGCTCGGTATTCCCCACGGCCATGGCGGCACCGAAGCCGCGATCGAATGGCTGGGGGAGAGCGTGGGAGCGTGATTCGTTAAAGTCCGCCTGCCCGGCGTCGCAGTTCGTGACGGCAGGGGACAAGAGTTTCCCGACGCGGACAGTTCAGCCCGGCGTTGAAACCCGTTCGATCTTTCCGCTAAACAGGGGGAGCGGAACTACCTTCGCGCGGACTGCTTTTTGCAGCATCTTGCAGACGCACATTGGCTCTCCCTTTACTGTTGTGCATTTGCAAGGGTAGCCATAGGTGAACTTGACCAGCGCCTCGATATCGTTGGCTGCGATCGCCTGTTCCACTCTTTCTTCGTATGTCATTCGCGCGTCTTTCTTTCGGCTATCCGTCCTGTCGGTCGGCTCATTGCACCCAAAATGTCCGAGGTCGCAGGAACGTGATTATCTGCCATGGACAGACCTGCGCTTCAACCGTTCAGTCGCCGGATTGCGATGGTGAGGTTGCTCGCAAAGCGACCCAAGCGGCGAGCCTTGTTCTTGCTGAATTCGATTCGCTTACAGCGCCTCCTGCCTTCGCTGCCGGATTCGCCGTAGACGCCTGAACAGCTTCGACAAGGTCGGTCGCACCGGCAGAAACAAC
Source organism: Bradyrhizobium sp. (assembly GCF_030646015.1). Taxonomy (GTDB): domain Bacteria; phylum Pseudomonadota; class Alphaproteobacteria; order Rhizobiales; family Xanthobacteraceae; genus Bradyrhizobium. The sequence goes on along the minus strand of NZ_JAUSLT010000106.1, from coordinate 31,046 downwards.
TGGTATGCGACTTCAAGAATCGCGAGAATTCCGGGCAGCGCCGCCATACGTGCAGCACGCCGCCACCGCGGCAAAGTGCTCCAAACAGCAACGAATGCCGCCGCGCCAGACAACAATGATCCATCATTGCAGCGAACGTGAAACCGCTTCATGGCTTGCTGTTTGGTAAGATCCGCAGCAAGCGTTCCTTCGGATCGAGACACATCCAGGAAGTGGATTGCACCGGCACCTTCCTGCCTGCGATAGTGATTTATCTCCGCCTGGCAAAGTGGACACGCTCCATCAAAGTACACCGTTAATGATTGTCTGTCGGACTGCAAGCGGCGCCTCCATTCAGCCCGGCAGTGCGCCTGCCGCCCCCCTTCGCGCCCGCGCCCCATATCCAGCGGCACAGCGAGCTCAATTATGAATATCGGGCGGGGTCAAACATCCTGGCTATCCGCAATCCTATACGACCCTGCCATCGGTTTGGATCAGTCGCGCCGAACAAGATTTTGACTTCTGGCGGACATGAATCGCCTGGACCCCGCAGACTCTGGTGGATATCCGGATCATCGCGGAGAGCGCGGCCTTGGTGAGCAGTGGCAATGACCTGTCTTGGACAGATCAGGGGTTGCGAATGATCCAATTCCGGTCCGCGCGCGTATGAGCTTCTGGACGCGACATGACCACCGCGCGGCGGCGCCCGTTGATGGACATCGGTACCAAATTGTGCCGGCTGATGTGAGAAAAGCATGACTTTCCAACAAGCCAAGACCTTTCGTGCGGGACCTGACGAGCGCGGCCACTTCGGTGCGTTCGGCGGCCGCTTTGTGCCGGAAACCCTGATGCCCTTGATTCTGGAGCTGGAGTTTGCCTATGCCGAGGCGCGAAAGGATCCCATATTTCAGCAAGAAATGAAAAGCTATCTTACCAATTACATCGGCCGTCCTAGCCCGCTGTATTTTGCGGAGCGCATGACCGAGCACCTCAAGGGCGCCAAAATCTATTTCAAGCGCGATGAGCTCAATCACACTGGCGCTCACAAGGTGAACAATGTGCTTGGCCAGATCATGATTGCGCGGCGAATGGGCAAGAAGCGGATCATCGCTGAAACCGGCGCCGGCATGCACGGCGTCGCTACCGCCACACTCTGCGCCCGTTTTGGTCTCGAATGTATCGTCTACATGGGCTCGGTCGATGTGGAGCGGCAGGAGGCCAATGTCCTACGCATGAAGATGCTCGGCGCCGATGTCCGGTCCGTCGACTCTGGCTCCCGGACGCTCAAGGACGCCATGAACGAGGCCCTGCGCGATTGGGTCACCAACGTGGAAAATACCTTCTATTGCATCGGTACGGTGGCCGGTCCCCATCCGTACCCTCTGATGGTCCGTGATTTCCAATGCATTATCGGCAGGGAAACGCGGGATCAAATGATCCAGACTGAGGGACGGCTGCCGAATTCGCTGATTGCATGTATTGGCGGTGGTTCCAACGCGATAGGCTTATTCCATCCGTTCCTCGATGAAACACAAGTCATGATGTATGGCGTAGAGGCGGCGGGTCACGGCCTGAACAGCGGGTTACACGCCGCTTCGCTGGCGGAGGGTCGCCCCGGGATTCTCCATGGCAACCGTACTTACCTCCTGATGGATGGCGATGGGCAGATCGAGGATGTGCACTCGATCTCGGCAGGTCTGGATTATCCGGGCGTAGGTCCCGAGCACGCATGGCTCAATTCCGTTGGCCGGGTGAAATATCTCTCCGCCACCGACGAGGAATCCATTTGCGCGTTGCAACTCTGCGCCAGGCTGGAGGGGATCATCCCTGCGCTGGAGCCCGCGCACGCGATCGCCAAGGCAATCGAGATTGCTCCGAAAATGCCCCGCAATCATCTGATGGTGATCAACCTGTGCGGGCGGGGCGACAAGGACCTTGCGAATATCGTCAGCTATCTCGCGGATAGCAAGCGATGATCGGGTGCGTCTGTCGTTTCAGGCGCGGACAATCCGGTATTTCATGGACGAGCGGGCGGGTATCTTGAATTGGAACGAGGCGGCCAGATCGGATGCTTCGAGCGTACCCTCAGCCGCGGCCTGGCTGGGAGGCCTCGGCATTCTCCCCTTTGCCGGGCTCTCGCTTGCGACATTCTTCACACGTGATGCTTTGAAAACACAATTGTTGTTCGCGCTGTTGGCATATGGCGCGATAATTCTGTCGTTCCTGGGTGGCATTCATTGGGGTCTTGCGATCGGTGCGGTTCCTCAAACCGATAACACGCTGTTGCGTCGGATCGCCCTGAGTATCCTGCCTTCGCTCGTCGCCTGGGTGGCGTTGTTGGTGCCGTTCAGCATTGGCTTCCTGGTCCTTGCTGCAGCATTCGTCGCGATGCTGGTGGTGGACATCCGAGCCTCGCGCATGCACGAAGCCCCGGCCTGGTATCCGAAGCTCAGATGGCCACTGTCGTGCGGCGCAGTTGCCGCACTGTTTTTGGGAACGTTTTCGTGATGCGGCCCGCCGCAACGGCCCACCAAGTGATCCGGGGCCGCCTTGAATTCGTAAAACAGTTCAAGATGCGACGAGAACAATCATGAGAACGCGCACACGAGACTTTCCTGGTGCCGATCGCGAGACCAACGAACGACTGACGCTAGACGTCGCCCGCGATGAGGAAGCCATCATCCATGAGATCCTGGAACTTCGTCGGACAAATCCGATGAGCCTGGAAGCGATTGGCTTTCTGCTTGGAGCAGACCCGAGTCAGGTATCACGCTACTTGAACGGCACCTCGAGCGTCACTCTCACCAATTACCTTCGAATAGCGCGGGCGCTTGGCTATCGCTGCCGAATTGTGCTCGAAATGGCCGATATTGGTCCGCGTAACACACCCCCGTTAGACCTCAGAATAGCTTCCCACAAGGTCATCAACGCGCGTCGCTCCCCGACATCGTGAGCAGAGGTTGCTTCGTGGGACGCGGTCGGCGGCCAGATTTGGCACAGTTTCCGCGCCTCGGGAAATTTGTTCAGTTCCCTGTGATCCAATTTTTGCTCGGTCTCGTATCGATCATTACCGGGACTGCAGCGTCGCCGCTGCGCCCCCACCCCGGTAACAAGGCCCCGGTCGATAAGCCCCTCGACCGGGGTACTTTTCTTCAAAAGGGCAAGCGCCTTCTAAGACTTCCGCCTATCGGATGCTCGAAGTCCAGCATGCGAAATGAGAAGGAAACGCGGGTTTGAATATCCAGATCAATGACTTTTCCCAGCAGTCCAGTGGCATGCCTTCTCGCGAGGAGGCCGAGGCCGCGTTCCGGACCATTATCCGCTGGGCCGGGGAAAACCCCGATCGCCCAGGATTGCTCGAAACACCGTCCAGAGCCGCTCGGGCTTTCCGGGAGTATTTCGCTGGTTACGAACAGGACCCGCTGGCGATCCTGGATAAGACTTTCGACGAAACCGGCGGCTACGAGGAAATGGTCATCCTCCGTGGGATAGCGTTCCAAAGCCATTGCGAGCACCATCTCGCCCCCATCGTCGGCCAGGCATGGGTCGCTTACGTCCCCAGCGGCCGGGTCGTAGGGCTCTCCAAGTTGGCTCGCGTTGTCGACGCCTACGCCAAGCGGCTGCAGATCCAGGAGCGGATGACTTCGGAGATCGCTTCCGCAGTCCAGGACGTACTGCAGCCACAAGGTGTTGGAGTCGTGATAAAGGCTGTTCATCACTGCATGTCGAGCCGGGGCGTTCACAAGGTTGGAGCGGAAATGGTAACAAGCTGCATGCTTGGCTGCTTTCGCGACAACGCAGCAACCCGCCAAGAATTCCTGGCCATGACCAAACAATGAGCTTTATTGGCACATGTTTGATTGTAGAGGGCTCGCATCGGCGTGCAAACTGGGCCAACAGGCTCGCACACCTCGGTCACAATCTACTCGCGAGACTGACATTCGACATTGCATTTTCTGTCCGATTCGCCGAACTGCCATACGGAGCCAAGTTGGCGCGGAGCAGGTCTGAGGACATTATGGTCGCCAAAGAAATTCTGCAGGCTGACCCGCGACCTAAGGCATCGGAGTTTGCCGAATCCATCTCAAAAGTCGCAAATGACCGAGACGAGGCGGCATTCGACATGTTGTTTCGATACTTTGCGCCTCGCATAAAGTCTTACTGCCTGAGGCTGGGCGCCGATTCCTCCGGCGCCGAGGAAGTCACGCAAGAGGCAATGGTTTCGATCTGGCGCAATGCGAAACAATTCGACCCGGCAAAATCATCGGCCTCAACCTGGATCTTCACGATCGCGAGAAATCTGGCCATCGATCGTTTTCGCAGGACGCGCCGACCCCAATTCGATCCGAACGATCCGGCGCTCGTCCCCGAGGACCAGCTGCCTCCCGATCGTCTCATTGAACAGACCGAGAAGCAGGAGAACGTTCGGAAAGTCATGGATTCGCTTTCTGCTAACGAACGAAATGTCCTGATGCTTTCTTTCTATGAAAACCTTTCGCACGGCGAGATTTCCCGTCGACTCAGTCTCCCGGTTGGAACAGTGAAATCCCGGATACGACTGGCGTTCGCCAAGATTCGCTCCACCCTCAATGCCCAAGACGGAGCAGGCAGGTGACAATCAGATTTCATATCAGCAATGATGTCCTCCTGGGCTACTCGGCGGGAACTCTGGATGAGGCATCCAGCCTGCTTGTTGCGACCCACCTTGCCCTCTGTCCGCACTGTCGCGCACGCAGCAGTTCCGCTGACTCTCTCGGCGGCTATTTGCTCGATTCTCTCGAAACAACACCAGTATCCCCGACATTGATGGCTTCCATATCATCGCAAATCAGAAGCGACGTAACGGATCCCGAGCCAAGGCAGCCGTCCCGTTTTTCTGCAAATGCGGTAATTCCCGATCCGCTCCGAAGTTATCTCGGCGGGGACCTCGACGGCCTGCAATGGAAATGGCTCGCGCCTCGTGTTCAGCAAATTGCCATCGATACACGGGACAAGCGTTCGCGAGCGCGATTGCTGCGTTTCCAGAAGGGCCTGACGGTTCCATCTCATGGGCACAACGGTCGCGAATTAACCCTTGTCCTTGCGGGAAGCTTGTGTGATCGCGATACCATTCTGTATCGCGGCGACGTCGCTGAAACGGACGAACGTACCGAACATCAGCCCTTCGCCGGCCCAGGCGAAGACTGTGTCTGCCTCGCGGTAACCGACGCTCCGCTGCGGTTCAAGAGCAGGCTTGCCCGATTGTTGCAACCGCTGTTCGGAATTTAGTGACCATGGTGAGAACGAAAGACAGGTAATCACCATGCTCCGCTACGCTATGGCATATGTCGGTACAGGGGGTGTCTTTCTCGGCGCCGATTTCATCTGGCTCAATCGAGCCATGAGCTTCTATCGAAGCTCCCTGGGCGGGCTGTTGGCGGAGAAGCCGAACCTCGCCGCGACGGCGGCTCTCTACCTGATCCATGTTGTCGGAATTGTAATATTCGCCGTTCTGCCGGTCGCCAGGAATGGCGGATGGATTGCTTGCCCTAATGCTGGGCCGCCTGGTCGCATTCGCGAGCCACGACCTCACCAATCTTGCCACGCAAAATCGATGGCCTCTCCTGCTCACCTTCGTCGACATGGTTTGGGGGACGTTCGTCACGGCTCTCGCGGCCTTGGCGGGCTTTAGCGCAATCCGAACACTGCCACCCGGCGAGTGAAACCCGGTTACTGGACTCCAGCGGGCCTCAACCTTTCGTCGGCAGGACAAGCCATGCAAGTAATGACCGCAGCCACATCAGGATCGAAGCAACTCGAATATCTGTTGGCGCAAATTGCCGTCATGCAAGATCAGATGGCGTTTGCCGAACTCTATACTGCGACCAGGGGCAAGCTCTTCTTGACGGTTCTCCTCATAGTCAGGCGCTGGGATCTGGCCGAAGAGGTTATCCAGGACGTTTACGTGCGCATCTGGCTGAACGCGAACTCATACCGCTCATCATCCGGGTCGCCGATGACCTGGATGATCACCATCGCCCGAAATCTGGCGATAGACCTGATCAGGATGACGGCGCGGGAAAGTTACTCCGACGATTCAGTACTGCTCGAAATACCCAGTGACGGTCTCACCGCTGTTGAAGCAATCGAGGCGGTGGAGGATCATCGAACTGCGCTCAAGCACCAACAGAATATGCAGTCAGCCTTGCAATCTCTCGATCCAATGAGACGCGATCTTGTCATCGCAGCCTACATTCATGGTGAAAGCCGGGAGCAGATCTCAAAGAGAACCGGGGTGCCTGTTAATACCGTCAAGACCTGGATAAGAAGGGCCTTGTTGGAGGTAGCAGCATTTCTCCGCAATATGGAAAAGCAGGAACAGATTGTCTTCCAGGCTGCGCAAGATACGCGGAAAGACCAATCTGCACGGGCGGTTCCGACAATGAGCGCCGTCAGCCAAGCGGGTGCCCACGCCACGTGAGGTTGCGGCCAAAGAACAGGCTTTGATCCATCACTCCAGCCCTTTCCCGATCGAAGCCGGATATATCCGGCTCCGATGATCTGAGTCGCCAGAGGCGGGGCAACCCATTCAGAGATCACCGCCACTGCCCGGGCATAGCGGATGCTTTCAAACCAATCCGACCCCAAGCCTTCCCGCCGCCCCTGCATTCGTGCTTATATTGATCCAGCGATAAATAACCGCGACTCGATAGGGGAGGACTCTGATTGGCGTCCGTGGATTTGCGCGGCCTGACCAAGCGATTTGGAGCGCTGGCGGTCGTCGATGACGTCAGCTTACGGATCGATCATGGCCAGCTGGTCTGCCTGCTCGGCCCATCCGGCTGCGGCAAGACCACGACGCTGCGGCTGCTGGCCGGATTCCTCGAGCCCTCGGACGGCGAGATCCTGGTCGGCGACCGGCTGGTGTCCTCGAAAGCGCGCACGCTGCCGCCAGAGCAGCGCAAGATGTCGATGATCTTCCAGAGCTACGCGCTATGGCCGCACATGACGGTGACCGAGAACATCATCTACGGGCTTCGCTTGCGGAAACTGGACCGCGACACCATCGCCAAAAAGCTCGACGTGATCCTGCGGGCGACGAAACTCGAAGTGCTGGCGCAGCGTTACCCCGGCGAATTGTCGGGCGGACAGCAGCAGCGCGTGGCGCTGGCGCGCGCCCTGATCGTCGAGCCGGAGACGCTGCTGCTCGACGAGCCCTTGTCCAACCTCGACGCCAATCTGCGCGAGGAGATGCGGTTCGAGATCAGGCGGCTGCACGACGAATACCGCTACACCACGGTCTACGTCACCCATGATCAATCCGAGGCGATGACCACCGCCGATTTGATCGCGGTGATGAATGCCGGCAAGGTCGACCAGCTCGGCACGCCCGAAGATATCTACGACCGGCCGCAATCGGAATTCGTCGCGCGCTTCATCGGCGCCAGCAATGTGCTCAAGGGCACCGCCCGCGACGGCAACCATATCGAATTTGCCGGAGCCACTCTGCGGGTAACGGGTGCCGCGCTCAACGCCGGCCAAAGCGGCGCCGTCGCAATCCGCCAGCATGACATCCAGTTGTCGACGCAGGCGCCGCAGGATCCGCAGAACGCGGTGAAGGTCACCGTGACACGCCAGGTCTTTCTCGGCGCCAGCCGCGACTACATGGTCGAGACCGCTGACGGCACCACCCTGCGCGTGGTGACCGCGACCGAGAACGCCGTGGCCCGGGGCGCCGAGGTCTGGCTGCATCTGCCGCCGGAACGCTGCCGGGCGCTGAGCCGCTGATACGACGAGACGGAGGACGCGATGAAGAAGAAGCAAAGGCTTTCCAGGCGCGAGATTCTCAAGGCCTCGCTCAAGGGTTCGGCCGCGCTGGCGCTCGGCACCGTGTTCGCCTCGCCCGCCCGCGCCGCGGCGCCGCCCGCTGAAGCCATCACGCCGCAACTGATCGAAGCGGCGAGGAAGGAAGGCAAGGTGGTCTGGTACACCTCGATCGATCTATCGGTATCCGAGAAGATCGCCGCCGCCTTCAAGGAGAAATTCGGCGGCATCGAGGTGCGGGTCGAGCGCACCGGCGCCGAACGCGTATTCCAGCGCATCGGCCAGGAATATGCCAGCAACGTCCATGCCGTCGACATCGCCAACTCGTCCGACGCCGCGCACCTGCTGTCCTGGAAGCGGCAGGGCCTGCTGCTGCCCTACGTGCCGGAGGACGTGGCGAAACATTACAAGCCCGAGCACCGCGACGCCGACGGCACCTATGCCGGCTTCCGCGCCACGCTGAGCCCGATCGCCTACAACACCAGACTGGTGAAGGCCGAGGATGCGCCGAAGAGTTTTGCCGATCTGCTCGACCCGAAATGGAAGGGCAAGATCGTCAAGGCCCATCCCGGCTACAGCGGCACCATTTTGACGGCGACCTTCGAGATGGTGCGCGACATCGGCTGGGAATATTACGAAAAGCTCGCGAAACAGAACATCATGCAGGTGCAGTCGGCGACCGATCCACCGAAGAAACTCTCGCTGGGCGAGCGCAGCGTGATGGCCGACGGCACCGAATACAATGTCCTGCTGCTCAAGGAGGCCGGCCAGCCGGTCGAGCTGGTCTATCCCGCCGAGGGCACGCCCTTCATCGTCGGGCCGAACGGCATCTTCAAGGCGGCGCCGAATCCCAACGCGGCAAAACTGTTCCAGAATTACTGCTTCACCCCTGAGGCGCAGCGGATCGTGATCGATGCCGGCGGGCTGCGCTCGCTGCATGCGCAGGTCAAGGAGCATGCCGGCCGCAAGCCGCTCGCCGATATCAAGCTGATGAAGGAAGACGCTGAGGGCGCGGAGAAGGCGAGCGAAGAGATCAAGGCAAGGTATCAGAAGATTTTTCGGGTGTGATGCGAGATCGTCATTGCGAGGAGCTCTTGCGACGAAGCAATCCACCTTTCGTGCAGCAGCAAGAAAGCTGGATTGCTTCGCTGCGCTCGCAATGACGGGTCAGAGATATGGGAACCACGATGCCAAATGACCTCACCCGACGCGATCTCATCAAGGGCTCAGCCGCCCTTGGGCTCACACTGTTCGCTGCCCCCGCAAGGGCCGCAGCACCCGAGCCTGTCGCCATCACGCCACAGCTGATCGAGGCGGCAAGAAAAGAAGGCAAGGTGGTGTTCTACTCGTCGATGGATCTCCCCGTAGGCGAGAAACTGGGAAAAGCTTTTGAGGCGAAATATCCGGGGATGGCCGTGCAGATCGAGCGCTCCGGGTCGGAGCGGCTGTTCCAGCGGGTGGCGCAGGAATTCGGCTCGGGCATCCGCGCGGCCGACATCATCAACAGCTCGGACGCCTCGCACTTCATTACCTGGAAGCGAGACAATTGGCTGGCGCCGTTCGTGAGCGAAGACATCGCGCAGCATTTTCTTCCCGGGTTTCGCGATCCCGACGGCATGTCCGCAACGTCCCGAATCTATCTGTCGTCGATCGCCTACAATACCAGCCTGGTGAAGCCCGAAGACGCCCCGAAAAGCTTCGCGGATCTGCTTGATCCGAAATGGGCCGGCAAAATGGTCAAGGGTCATCCGGCCTATAGCGGCACGATCATGACCGCGACCTTCCAGATCGTGCGTGAATTGGGCTGGGAATACCTCGAGAAGCTCTCGAAGCAGCGCGTGATGCAGGTGCAGTCCTCGACCGACCCACCGAAAAAGCTCTCGCTCGGCGAACGCGCCGTGATGGCCGACGGCAACGAGTATGGCGTGGTATTGCTGAAGGAAGCCGGCCAGCCGGTCGAGCCGGTCTATCCCACCGAGGGCACACCGACCATCGCGGGGCCGACCGGCATCTTCGCTAGTGCGCCGCATCCCAATGCCGCGCGGCTGTTCCAGGCATGGCTGCACACCCGCGAGACCCAGCAATTCTTCACCGACTACACCGCGCAGTATTCGGCGCACGCGCAGGTGCAATCGAAGCCAGGCCGGCGGAAAATTTCCGACATCAAGCTGATGAAGGAGGATGCCGCAGGCGTCGAGAAGATGGCGGAAGAGATCAAGACGCGCTACGCGAAGCTGTTTCGGGTGTGACGCATGACGCCATGCGCCGCAGCTTCCTCTTCACCTCTCCCCGCTTGCGGGGAGAGGTCGACGCGCATCGCCAGATGCGCGGCGGGTGAGGGGGACTATCGGTTGCACCAGACTCGCGGAGAGTCCCCCTCACCCCAACCCTCTCCCCGCAAGCGGGGAGAGGGAGCTTGCGCTGCGAGATACGGAACAAACGCATGACCCTCACCACCACCATCGACGGCAGCAAGGGCACGTTCGACTGGACCAGGCCGGTGCTGGCGCTGTTCGCGGCGTGCCTGGTGCTGCTGATCGTGTTGCCGTTGTCGTGGCTCGCGGTCTACAGCGTCACCGACAAGGCCGGGCGCGTCACGCTGCAGAACTTCGTCACGCTGTTTTCGGATCCCGATTTCCTCGATCCGCTGATGACCACCGCCATCATCGCCACCAGTTCGGCCCTGATCTGCTGCGTGATCGCCGCGCCGATGGGATGGCTGGTGTCGCGCACCGACATGCCCGGGCGTCAGTTCATCCGCGCGTTGGTCACCGCTTCGTTCGTGACGCCGCCGTTCCTCGGCGCGGTGGCCTGGGAACTGCTGGCGGCGCCCAACAGCGGGTTGCTGAACCAGCTGTATCGCCTGGTCACCGGACAGGAAGCCGGCGTGCATTTGTTCAACATCTATTCGCTGACCGGCATCATCTTCGTCATCTCCTGCTACACCTTTCCCTTCGTGTTCGTGCTGGTGGCCAACGCGCTCGACAACATGCCGGGCGAACTCGAGGATGCCTCGGCGATCCTCGGCGGCAGGGCGTGGACCACGGCGCGGCGCGTCACCATTCCGCTGGCGCTGCCCGCCCTCGTCGCCGGCGCGCTGATCGCCTTCCTGCAGGCCATGACCCTGTTCGGCTCACCGGCGATCCTGGCGCTGCCGGCCGGCTTCCATACCATGACCACGAAAATCTGGAGCCTGTTCCAGTATCCGCCGAAGCTGGAATTGGCCGCAGCTGCCGCGGTGCCGCTCTTGCTGCTGACCATCCTGCTGCTGCAGGCGCAAAAATTCATCCTCGGCCGCCGCGGATATTCGGTGGTCGGCGGCAAATATGGCGCGCCGCGCCGCGTCGAGATGGGAGGGTGGCGCTGGGTCGCGCTGGGATTTTGCCTGCTGATCCTGCTGAGCCCGGTATTCCTGCCCTATTTCGCGCTGCTCAACGCCGCATTCTCGCCGAACGCGACCACGCTGGTGACGCCGGCCACCGCAACGCTGCACAACATCGTCTTCGTCTTCACCGAACTGTCATCGACCCAGCTGGCGCTGAAGAACACGGTGATTCTCGGCGCCTCCACCGCGACCATCGGCACCGTGCTGGCGCTGGTCGTCGCCTATGTCACCACGCGCCGCGCCATCACAGGCCATCGCCTGCTCGGCTTTCTCGCCACCGCACCGGTTGCCGTGCCCGGGATCGTGCTCGGCGTCGGGCTGTTCCTGAGTTACACGCGGCCGCCTTTCGTGCTGTACGGCACGCTGTGGATCCTGCTGATTGCGTTTCTCACCATCAATTTGCCGTCGGCCTATCAGCAATTGCAGGCGGCGTTCGCCACCATCCATCCCGAGCTGGAGGACGCCAGCCGCATCCTCGGCGCCACCAGATTGCAGTCGCTGCGCCAGATCACCGCGCCCTTGCTGCGCACCGGCGTGATCGCGACCTGGTGTTTTATCTTCATCGGCGTGATGCGCGAACTCTCGGCTGCGATCATCCTGTTCACGTCGCAGACCAAGGTCCTGTCGGTTCTGATCTACGACCTCAACGAGAGCGGCGACCTCGCGGCGATTTCAGTGCTGGGCATCGCGATGCTGGTGATCACCTTCGCGGTGGTGCTGGCAGTCAACCAGATCCCGGGCTTTGGGACCGGCGCAACGGCGAGATTGCGGAATAGCTAAACTCGTCAGATTTGATGGCGCACTGTTGCAACGCGCAAGGTGCGCCCCCTCTCCCATGGGAGAGGGCTGGGGTGAGGGGGTACGGTCTATCGTTGGCGTGTAACCCCTCACCCGGCGCTGCGCGCCGACCTCTCCCTATGGGAGAGGTAAGACAATCCCGCCGCCGCGAGCATGGGAATTCGCTTGCGAGACCCGATATAGCGTGTTGAGAACAGCCGCCCACAGAGGCGAACGAGGAACCGAGTGACACAGTCGAACAAATCCAACCCGGCGCCCGTGGCGCCGCGCCGTCCGCATGCCTTCACTACCCACGGCATCCCGATTGTCGACGATTACGCCTGGCTGAAGGATGCCAACTGGCAGGAGGTGCTGCGCGACCCGTCGGTGCTGGACCCGGATATCCGCAAATATCTCGAAGCCGAGAACGACTATACCGAAAGCCTGCTCGGCCACACCGCCGGCCTGCAGAAGACGCTGGTTGCGGAAATGCGCGGGCGCATCAAGGAGGACGATTCCAGCGTGCCCGCGCCGGATGGTCCCTTCGCCTATTTGCGCAAATACCGCGAGGGCGGCCAGCACGAGATGTTCGGCCGGATGCCGCGCGACGGCGGCGAGGCCGAAATCATTCTCGACGGCGACAAGCTCGCGGCCGACCACAAATACTTCCGGTTCGGCGGCGCGCGGCATTCGCCTGACCACAAGCTTCAGGCCTGGAGCGCAGATATCAAGGGTTCGGAATATTTTTCGATCCGCGTGCGTGACTGGGCCAATGGCGCCGACCGCGACGACCTCGTCGAGGAGACCGACGGCACGGTGGTGTGGAGCGCGGACAGCAAGGCGTTTTTCTACGTCAAGCTCGACGACAACCACCGGCCAATGCAGGTGTGGCGCCACCGCCTCGGCTCGCCGCAGGCGGACGACGTCCTGATCTATGAAGAAAAGGATGCCGGCTGGTTCACCCATATCCATGAAAGTTCGAGCGGCCGCTTCTGCGTGATCGCCGGCGGCGACCACGAGACGTCGGAACAGCGGCTGATCGATCTGGCCGATCCCTCCGCACCGCCGCGGCTGATCGCGGCGCGCGAGGAAGGCGTGCAATACTCGGTCGCCGACCGCGGCAATGAGCTGTTCATTCTCACCAATGCCGGCGGCGCCATCGACTTCAAGGTCGTCACCGCACCGCTTGACTCGCCGGAGCGCGCCAATTGGCGCGACCTGATCCCGTATCGCGAGGGCGTCTACATCCTCGATGTCGAACTCTATGCCGGCCACATGGTGCGGCTGGAGCGCGCCAACGCGCTGCCCGCCATCATCATCCGCGATCTCGTGACCTCGGAAGAACACGCCATCGCCTTCGACGAAGCGGCCTATTCGCTGGATACCATGGGCGGCTACGAGTTCGAGACGACGAACCTGCGCTTCTCCTATTCGTCGATGACGACGCCGTCGGAAGTCTACGACTACGACATGGCGAGCCGCAGCCGAATCTTGCGCAAGCGCCAGGAGATCCCGTCCGGCCATAACCCCGCCGACTACGTCACCACCCGCATCATGGCGACCGCGCATGACGGCGCGCAGGTGCCGGTCTCGATCCTGCACGCCAAAAACCTCAAGCGCGACGGCACCGCCCCGCTGCTGCTGTACGGCTACGGCTCCTATGGCATGGCGATGCCGGCGTCGTTTTCCGCCAACCGGCTGTCGCTGGTCGATCGCGGTTTTGTCTATGCCATCGCGCATATCCGAGGGGGCGCCGACAAGGGCTGGGGCTGGTATCTCGACGGCAAGCGCGAGAAGAAGACCAACTCGTTCGACGATTTTTCGGCGTCGGCGCGCGCGCTGATCGAAGCGAAATACACCGGAGCAAAACGCATCGTCGGCCATGGCGGCAGCGCCGGCGGCATGCTGATGGGGGCGGTTGCCAACCGCGCCGGCGAACTGTTCGCCGGCATCGTCGCCGAAGTGCCGTTCGTCGACGTGCTCAACACCATGCTCGACGACACCCTGCCGCTGACGCCGCCGGAGTGGCCGGAATGGGGCAACCCGATCGAGAGCGAGAAGGATTTTCGCACCATTCTGTCCTACTCCCCCTACGACAATGTCGCGGCCAAGGAATACCCGAAGATCCTGGCGATGGGCGGGCTGACCGATCCGCGCGTCACCTATTGGGAGCCCGCGAAGTGGATCGCGCGGCTGCGCGCCACCATGACATCAGGCGGCCCGGTCCTGCTCCGCACCAACATGGGCGCCGGCCACGGCGGCGCCTCCGGCCGTTTCGACCGGCTCGACGAAGTCGCGATCGCCTACGCGTTTGCGCTGTGGGCGGTGGGGATGGCGGAGAAGGGCGAGGTGTAGATGCTCCCTCTCCCCGCTCTTCGCGGGGAGAGGGTTGGGGGTGAGGGGCTCTCTCAACAGGCAGACTCGTGGAGAGTCCCCCTCACCCGGCGCTACGCGCCGACCTCTCCCCGCAAGCGGGGCGAGGTGAGCTTTCGATGACCGAGCGAGCACGGGAGCGCACCATGCCCAAGTACACCAAGACCGATTTTCCCGTCGAAAACGTCTGCCGCTTGCTCGAGCCGGGACCGGTCGTCCTGGTCAGCTCCGCGCACAAGGGCGCGACCAACATCATGACCATGGGCTGGCACATGGCGATGGAGTTTCAGCCTGCGCTGGTCGGCTGCATCATCTCGAGCGCCAACCACAGTTTCGAGATGATCCGCAAAAGCCGGCAATGCGTGATCAATATTCCGGCCGCGGATATCGCCGCCACGGTGGTGAAGATCGGCAATTCATCGGGGCGCGATATCGACAAGTTTGACGAATATGGCCTGACGCCAAAGCCCGGCAGACACGTCCGGGCGCCGCTGATCGCCGAATGCTACGCAAATTTCGAATGCCGGCTGGTCGATGCCAGCCAGGTCAGGAAATACAACATGTTCATCTTCGAAGTGGTGAAGGCGCATGTGGCGACCTCGCCGAAAGTTCCGAAGACGATTCACTACCGTGGCGACGGTGAGTTCATGATATCAGGAGCCAACACGCGCAAATATCGCAGGCTGTTCAGGCCGGAGATGTTGTGAGCATCGCTTATCGTCCCGTCGCTTTGCGCCACGCCACGAAATCGACCAGTGTCTGCTCGTCGGTGGCGGGGTAGAGGCCGAAGATGCCGCGGCCTTGTCGCACCTGCTCGGTGACAAAATCCTCGAATGCGGTCATTTCAAAGGCTTCATTGGCGATTTCGTCGGCGAGATGGGCGGGGATCACGATCACGCCGTCGCTGTCGCCGAGGATGACGTCGCCGGGAAACACCGGCGCGTCGCCGCAGCCGATCGGTCCGTTGATCTCGATTGCCTGGTGCAGCGTCAGGTTGGTCGGCGCGCTCGGGCGGTGGTGAAAGGCGGGAAAGCCCAGTTTTGCGATTTCGGCGGAATCGCGAAAGCCGCCATCGGTGACGACGCCGGCGACGCCGCGCTGCATCAGCCGGGTCACCAGAATGGCGCCGGCCGACGCCGCGCGGGCATCCTTGCGGCTGTCCATGACCAGCACAGCACCTGGCGGACAGTCTTCCACCGCCTTGCGCTGCGGGTGGGAGCGGTCGCGAAACACGTCGAGCTTGTTGAGGTCCTCGCGCGCCGGCATGTAGCGCAGGGTAAAGGCTTCGCCGACCAGCGTCGGCTGATCGGCGCCAAGCGGGTGGACATCCTGGATGCACTGCATTCTGAAGCCGCGCTTGAACAGCGCGGTGGCCACGGTGGCGGTGGACATGGTTTTCAGTTTGGCGCGGGTGGCGTCGCTGAGTTTGGTCATGATTCCTATTCTCCACTACTTGTCATTCCGGGGCGCGCCCTCGGTCGGCAATTGCCGACCTGAGGCGCGAGCCCGGAATCCATAACCACGATCGTGAGTATGGATTCCGGGCTCGTTCCGCTTCGCTCCACGCCCCGGAATGACGAGATAATTTGCCTCCGGAACGACGGATCAGTAAATCGACGGCTCATCGACCGGCTTGCCGAAACCGGTTTCGAGGAAATCGAAGTCGCAGCCCTCATTGGCCTGCTTGATGTGTTTGGTGAACATCCAGCCATAGCCGCGCTCATAGCGGCGCTCCGGCGGCTGCCATTCGGCGCGGCGCTTTGTCAGTTCGGCTTCCGGCACATCGAGGTTGATGGTGCGCGCGGCGACATCGAGCGAGATGCGGTCGCCATTGCGCACCAGCGCCAGCGGCCCGCCGATATAGGACTCCGGCGCGACATGCAGGATGCAGGCGCCGTAACTGGTGCCGCTCATGCGCGCATCCGACAGCCGCACCATGTCGCGCACGCCCTGCTTCACCAGTTTGGTCGGGATCGGCAGCATGCCCCATTCCGGCATGCCCGGCCCGCCCTGCGGCCCGGCATTGCGCAGGATCAGCACGTGATCCGCCGTCACGTCGAGAGCGGGATCGTCGATCGCCTTTTTCATCGAGGGGTAATCGTCGAACACCAGCGCGGGACCGCTGTGCTTGAGGAAGCGTGGCTCGCAGGCGCTCGGCTTGATGACGCAGCCATCCGGGGCGAGGTTGCCCTTGAGCACCGCGAGCGCGCCCTCGGCGTAGATCGGATTTTCGACCGTGCGGATCACGTCGTCATCATAGACTTCGGCCCGCGCGATGTTCTCACCGAGGGTCTGGCCGGTCACGGTCATGACGTCGAGATGCAGGTGCTGCTTGATCCGGCTCATCAGCGCCGGCAATCCGCCGGCATAGAAGAAATCTTCCATCAAATATTTGTCGCCGGAGGGACGGACATTGGCGATCACGGGCACCTTGCGGCTGGCAATTTCAAAGTCGTCGAGGCCGATGTCCTGGCCGGCACGGCGCGCCTGCGCGATCAGGTGGATGATCGCATTGGTCGAGCAGCCCATCGCCATCGCCACGGTGATGGCGTTCTCGAACGCCTTGCGGCTCTGGATCTTCTGCGGCGTGAGATCTTCCCACACCATCTCCACGACCCGGCGGCCGCATTCCGAGGCCATGCGGATATGGCCGGCGTCGGCGGCCGGGATCGAGGACGCGCCCGGCAGGGTCATGCCGATCGATTCGGCGATCGCGGTCATGGTGGAGGCGGTGCCCATGGTCATGCAGGTGCCGTAGCTCCGCGCAATGCCGGCCTCGACATCGACCCAGTCCTTGTCGGAGATTTTTCCCGCGCGCCGCTCGTCCCAGTACTTCCAGGCGTCGGAACCCGACCCTAAGGTCTTGCCCTTCCAGTTGCCGCGCAGCATCGGCCCCGCGGGAAGGTAGACCGTCGGCAGGTTCATCGAGGTGGCGCCGAGCAGCAGGCCCGGCGTGGTCTTGTCGCAGCCGCCCATCAGCACCACGCCGTCGACGGGATGGCCGCGCAACAGCTCCTCGGCGTCCATCGCCAGCATGTTGCGGTAGAGCATGGTGGTCGGCTTCAGGAAGGATTCCGACAGCGACAGCGCCGGCAATTCCATCGGGAAGCCGCCGGCCATCAGCACACCGCGCTTGACGTCGTCGACCCGGCTCTTGAAGTGCATGTGGCAGGGCTGCGCGTCCGACCAGGTGTTGAGGATCGCGATGACCGGACGGTCCTTCCACTCCTCCGGCGCGTAGCCCATCTGCATCGCGCGGGAGCGATGGCCGAAGGCGCGCAAATCGTCGGGCGCGAACCAGCGCGCGCTGCGGAGCTGGTCGGGGGTCTTTTTCTTGTCGGTCATGTCGGGGTCATTCCTGGGCTCAAGACTGCGTGCCCCACTTTTGCACGGTGTTGCGCTCGATGGTACGAAAGATCAGGTTTTCCACGACCAGGCCGATCACGATCACCGTCAGAAGGCCGGCGAAAACGGCGGGAATGTCCAGCAGGTTGCGGTTCTCGAAGATGAACCAGCCGAGCCCGCCCTGCCCCGACGACACGCCGAATACCAGCTCGGCCGCGATCAGGGTGCGCCACGCAAACGCCCAGCCGATCTTGAGGCCGGTGAGGATCGAGCCGAACGCCGCGGGAATCAGGATGCGGGCCACATAGGGCAATCCGCGCAGGCCGTAATTGCGGCCGACCATGCGCAGCGTGTTGGACACGCTCTTGAAGCCGGAATGGGTGTTGAGCGCCACCGGCCACAGCACTGAATGGATCAGCACGAAGACCAGGCTGCCATTGCCGAGGCCGAACCAGATCAGCGCCAGCGGCAACAGCGCGATCGCCGGCAGCGGGTTGAACATCGCCGTCATGGTTTCGAGAAAGTCGGTGCCGATCCGGGTCGAGATCGCGAGGATGGTGAAGATGGCGGCGAGCACGATGCCGGCGCCGTAACCCATGAACAGCACCTTGAGCGAGGCCCAGGCCCGCATCGGAATGGTGCCGTCCATGACCTTCTCGTACATGGTGATGACGGTGTCGTGGAAGGTCGGAAACAGCAGCGGATTGTCGAGGAAGCTGCCATAGGCCTCCCACACCACCGCGAGGAGAACAATGATCGCCGCCTTGCGAACAAAGCCGTCATTCCACAGCAGTTCGGGAAGGCTCAGCTTGCGCTCGACCGCCGCCGGGTCGCTGGCCACCACCGCGTCGCTGCGCATCAAAATTCTGGCTTCACCCATGGCGCGCGCTCCCTAATGTGCCGTCGCGGCGTCGGCGAACAGAAGGTCGTGAATCTGCTTCTCGAGCCGGCCGGCGCTGCCGTCCTCGCCCGAGACCTTGTTGACATCGACGATCTCGGCCTTGACCCGGCCGGGATGCGGCGACAGCAGCAGGATGCGGTTGCCGATCTTGATGGCCTCGGCGATCGTATGGGTGACGAACAGCACGGTGAATTTTGTCTCTTCCCACAGCTGCAGCAATTCGTCCTGACAGGTCCGCCGCGTCAGGGCGTCGAGCGCCGCGAACGGCTCGTCCATCAGGAGGATGTCCGGCTCCATCGCCATGCCGCGGGCGATGGCGACGCGCTGTTTCATGCCGCCGGACAACGTATGCGGATAGCTGTCGACCACGCGGGTCAGACTGACCTTCTCGAGATAGGCGCGGGCGCGTTCCTCGGCTTGCCTGCGCGGCAGCCGCCGCGTCATCAGCAGCGGAAACATGACGTTTTCCAGCACCGTCTTCCACGGCAGCAGCTGGTCGAACTCCTGGAAGATCATCATGCGGTCGGCGCCGGGCTCGGTGATCTCGCGCCCGTTGATCCGCATCTGGCCTTCGCCCGGCGTCATGTAGCCGCCGACCGCCTTCAGCAACGTCGACTTGCCGCAGCCGGAGGGGCCGAGCAGCACGAAGCGGTCGGAGCGATCGACGCTGAACGACACCTTCTCGGTCGCGGTCACCACCACGCTTGAAGTCTTGTAGCGCAGCGTCACGCCACTGACGTCGAGGAGCGCGGCCATCTGGCTCAGTTGCCCTTCAGATCGTGGGCGACCGGCAGATAATAGTCGGTCCAGGCCTTCGGCTGGGTCTTCAGCGTGCCGGTCTTGAACAGATGGGCGGCGAACTTCATGGTGCCCTGCGGCTGCAGGTTCCACTCCATCATGCCGGGCTCCTTGAGCCATGCCAGGAGGTCGTCAGCGCTGGTCTTGTCGCCGGTGATTTCCTTGTAGATATCGACGGCGGTTTTGGTGTCGCTGCGGATCAGGTCCTGCGCTTCCCTGGTGGCGTCGCGCACCGCCTGGATGATCTTCGGGTTGGCGTCGGCGAATTTGGTGGTGGTGAAGAACTGCGCCTGGCTCAGCGGCCCGCCCATCACGTCGGGCGATGACAGCACAATATGGGCGCCGGGGACATTCTTCAGTTCCAAAAACGTGAACGGCGGAATCGAGAAGTGATTGCGAACCTCGTGCTGCGGGTTCGACAGCGCCACATAGGCATCGGGGTGGCCGAGTTGCACGGTGTTGGCGTCCAGCTTCGACCATTGATCGGCGCCGAACAGCTCGGCAGCGGCGATCTGCAGCACGATCGCCTGGGTCGAGACCTTGACGGTGGGCACCGCGATCTTGTCGTTCGGGCCGATATCCCTGAGCGACTTGATGTTGGCGTCGCGGCTGATCAGCGTCATCGGCTGCGCCGAGGTGGCGACGATGCCCTTGACGCCGCCGCGGGTGCGATCCCACAGCAACAGCAGATTGCCGGTGCCGGTGTTGAGGATGTCGACGCCGCCCGCCAGCAAGGCGTCGGTCTGTGCGCCGCCGCTGTTGAAGGTGAGCCACTTGGTGGTGATGCCCGCAAGCCCCAGCGCCGCGGCGTGCTTCTCGATCAGCTTCTGCTTCTCCATGATGTGCGACGGCATGTAGAAAATGCCGGGCTGCCGCGACAGCGCGATCTCGGTCTTGGCTTGCGCCAGCGCCTGCGATCCCGACAGTGCGACGCCGAATAGCGCAGACGCCAGGGCGCCGGCGCGCCACATCATCTTGTTCATAATCTCACTCCCCTTCACTGCCATTGGTTGACCGTTTCGCGGAGATGCACTAATACATTAGTGCATCTGTTGCAAGCGCCTTTCCCGACCCTTGCCTGACCCTTGCCCGACCACCCCGGTTCCCTGATGGATTCACCACAAATCGCTTCCCGCCGAGCCACCCCGCATTCCGCCGACCGGCTCGATCGCGACCGTCAGGCCGCACCCCAGGTGTTCGAGCGGCTGCGCGACATGATCGTCTCGCTCAAATTGCCGCCTGGATCGCCCTTGTCGCGCGCAGCACTTGCCACGCAGTTCGGCGTCAGTTCGACCCCGATCCGCGACGCGCTGATGCGGCTCGAGGAGGAAGGCCTGGTCGACGTCTTCCCGCAACATGCCACGGTCGTGAGCCGGATCGATGTGCGGCTGGCCCAGCAGGCGCACTTCCTGCGGCAGGCGCTGGAACTGGAAATCGTCAAGGCCCTCGCGCTGGAGCATGTCGATGCCCTGATCGACGAGTTGAACGGCACCATTGCGCTGCAGCAGAAATTCACTCGCGCCGGCGATTTCGAGAAATTCATGGCTGCCGACAATGATTTCCATGCGCAGCTCTATGCCGCGACGGGCAACCGGGCGCTTTGGGATCTGGTGCGCAGCCGCAGCGGCCATATCGATCGGCTGCGCCGGCTGCATCTGCCTTCGCCGGGCAAGGCGCAAGACATCGTGCGCCATCACAAACTCATCGTCGCGGCGATCAGCGCCAACCAGCCTGATGAAGCCCAGCGTCACCTGCGCCAGCATTTGTCGGGAACGCTTGGGTATCTGGCCGAAATTCGCGCGCGTTTTCCGGAATATCTTAGCGAATGATTCATGCGGAGGCGCAAGTCTCCGGCCTGATGATCCTTCAGTAGTTCTACGGGTCCGTAACTTAACACCCGAAGAGCACCGGACCCGTAACGATATCCCACCGAGGTGAGTCGCGCTGCGCTGCAGGAGCGACGTTGCACCGTCGCCTTCTCGATGCACCGGCAAGAGGGACGAAAGGTTCGAATTCGTCATGTATTCTTCCCGTGGTAACCGAGGTCGCATCCATCTGCCGATCTGGGCCGGAGCATTCGTGGCTCTGATTTGTGTCGCCATTCTCGTGCTGAGCGGCTGGCGGGAGTGGTCGACTCGGGACGCGGAGTTGCAGAATGCTGAAATCGACATGGCGAACCTTGCACAATCTCTTGCGCAACACGCGAACGACACCTTCGAACTGACCGACAACGTCCTGATCGGCATGGTCCATCGACTGCAGATTGACGGCGCCGGAATCGAAGCCATTGCACGGCTTCAGACCTTTATCGACCTTCGCAAACGCGGTATGGGTCGTATTCGCGGCCTGTTCGTATACGACGAAACCGGTCGCTGGCTTGCAACCTCCGAAACAGTGAGTCTGAAAGACTTCAACAACAGCGACCGCGATTATTTCCGTCATCACGCTCATTTGGACGACCGCGCCATGCTGATCGGGCGGCCTGTCAAAAGCCGTTCCGGTGGACAGTGGATCATCACCGCCTCAAAGCGCTTCAACCATCCGGACGGCCGATTTGCGGGCGTCGTATTGGCCTCTCTTGACGCGGCATACTTCGCGCAATTCTTCGAGAAATTCAACATCGGCCGGAACGGCGCGGTTAGCCTGCTGAACTCCGACGGTATTGTTCTCGCGCGCCATCCCGACAACGACGTCTATATCGGCCGAGACCTGTCGAGTACCCCACTGTTCAAGGAGCGTGACAAACATCCGGCGTCAGCCCCCTACTACTTCAAATCGCCGTTGGACGGAGTGCAGCGATTGAGCTTCTACAAGACAAGCGAAAATTTTCCCCTGATGATCTTGGCCACCCAAGCTCAGGAAGAGGTGCTGGCGCCATGGCGCCAGGATGCGGCCACCCGCACGATGATCGTCGTCGCACTCCTGACGATCATTGCCGTGATCGGCTTTTACTTCGTGCGGCAGTTGCAAGCGCGTCATCTCATGGGTGCCGCACTCGAAGCAAAGGAGGCCGATTTCCGCCTGCTTGCGGAAGAATCCAGCGACATGGTGACCCGCATCGGAATGGATGAACGCATTCGTTATGTTTCGCCGTCATCGATACGGGTGGTGGGCTGGCGGCCGGAACAGCTCCTGGGTACGCCGGCGTTGGCGGGGGTGAATGCCGAGGATATGCCGCGGGTTAAGGCGATGATCGCAACGCTGAAGTGGGGGGACGAAGAAGACGCCCGGATCGCCTATCGCAGCCGTCATCGGGAGAAGGCGGAAATCTGGATCGAATCCACCATGCGTGTCACCAAGGAGTATGGCACGGCAGAAATCAACGGTGTCGTCGCGATTTCGCGCGACATGACGGAACATAAGGACCTCGAACAAAAACTGGCAGCACTCGCAACCATCGACGGCCTCACCGGACTGGCAAATCGCAGACATTTCGACGAGCATCTGGAAAGGGAATGGGCACGGGCGCGACGCGATGGCACCACATTGTCCCTGCTGTTGATCGACGTCGATCATTTCAAGAAGTACAATGATCGGTATGGACATCAGGCGGGTGACGCATGCTTGAAGTCAGTTGCACAAGCGCTGGCTGCGCAGGCTCGACGGCCCGCAGACATGGCTGCGAGATACGGCGGCGAAGAGTTTGTTCTGCTTTTGCCGGATACCGACTCCGCAGGATGCGAACAGATGGGAAAGAAGATCCGGGATTGCCTCGCTGTCCTTGGAATTGATCACGAATTCAACCTCCCGTCTCGAAAGCTGACGGTGAGCATCGGTGGCGCGACGATAGATTGGCAAGACCCGCAAGCCCAAAGCTCGTCGCTGATCGAAGCGGCAGACCAGGCGCTGTATTCTGCGAAGGATGAAGGGCGAGATCGAATGGTGATGTCCGGACCCGTCCTGGCGCCCCGGCTGATCGCGCCGGGTTTGACACCCTCGCTGGTGTCCTGATGGCAGAGCACCGGGCAACTCCGCGACACCGGGTCCTGAAGGCCGGAATCATAGAATTCGGCGGCGGGGCCATCGATTGCACCGTCCGCAACATGTCCGAGGCGGGAGCGGCGCTGGACGTGGCCAGTCCGATCGGGATCCCCGATCGCTTTGGCTTGATCTTGCCGGCAGAGGGGCGGTGTTTGCCCTGCCACGTGGTCTGGCGGAAGGAAAAGAGAATCGGAGTCGCGTTCGATCGGGATCAGTGACATTTTTTTCTCCCGAATCAAATTCTCCTGCACATCCCCTTGATCGGTGTCTGCCCTGAACCGTGCAGATGGAATGGGTTCTCGGCCATCGTTCCAACAGAATCAACGCGTCGTCCACCGATGGAAATGCTTGCGTGTGAATGCAAATTCAGCAACCCTTTTGCGACAGACCGGTGTTGATTCCAGATTCGAAGCGGAGAGTTGGACTTGGCAAAGATTCTGGTCGTGGACGACGACATTGCCGTGCAGGCGACCATCCGGATTTTGCTGGAACGGGCCGGCCACAGCGTTGTCGTCGCCGGCGATGGCCGCAAAGGGCTCGCGGTATTCGAGACAGGTGAATTCGATCTGCTGTTTCTCGATATCTTCATGCCGGGCATGGACGGCCTGGAAACCATGCGGCTGGTCCATCAGCAACAACCCCTGATCCCGATCATCGTGATATCAGGCAATCCCGTAACTTCCGATTCCGGCTCCGGCCCGGATTTCCTGACCATGGCCACCAAGCTCGGCGCGGTCAGGAGCCTGCAGAAGCCCTTCAAGCCGGCCGCGCTGCTGGCGGCCGTTGCCGGGTCCCTCGAGGCCGCACAGCGTGCGTCGTCAACATCCCAGCCCGCCGGTGAGGTTGCTTCCCGCCCATAAAGCGGAATAGCGTTGGGCGTCCCGGCCAGCCGCGCACCATGGCGGGATAGAGTGGTGCGAAGACCAAGATGACGCTTGCAACCAGATTAGCCGTCGCGATGATCCTGCTGGTTGCGCTCGCGGTATCCGCGGTCGGATGGCTGAGCTATCGCAACCTGGAGCAGGCGCTGCTGCCCCGCATGCTCGATCGCATCGAGACGCATTCCCGGCTTGTTGCCGCCGAACTGGACTCGCATGTGCGCAGCGGACCCGGCGACATTGCCACCTTTCACGGCCTGGCGGCGGTCAGTGGCTTGATGCGCGCCCGTCTCAATGGCGGGATCGATCCGACCGATCAAACCCCGGCGGCGCTCTGGCGCGAACGGCTGGGAACCCGGCTGGCTGCCCAGATGGCGCTCAAGCCGGCCCATTCGCTCCGGTTCATCGGGGTAGAGGACGGCCACCGGGAGCTCGTTCGCGTCGACCGCTCCGGACCCGATGGCGCGGTGCGCATCGTTCCGGAAAGCGAGATGCGGCGGGTCGGCGATGCGCCCTACTTCCGGTATACAATCAGCCTGCCCGCGGACGGAATTTACGTCTCGCATGTCGCTCTGAACGCGGAGAACGGTGCCGTCGAGACCCCCCATGTGCCGACGTTGCTAATCGCCAAACCGGTCATGGCGCCCGACGGCAAGCCGTACGGCATCGTCCTTATCAACGCCGACATGCGGCAAGCACTCGATCGCGTCAGGTCGTCGGTGCGGCCGGACGAACACGTCTATGTGGTCGACGGCAGGGGCGAGTACCTGGTTCACCCCGATCGCACGCGGGAATTCGGCTCGCAGCTGGGTAAGCCTAACGATTGGCGAAGCGACTTCCCCAATCTGGTATCATCGCTCGGCGCGAGCCGGAGCTTCGCACAGGCCGTCCCGGAACGGGGCGCTCGTCCGGACGGAATAGCGTTTGCTCCCGCGCGTTTGGCCGGCGGCGAATGGGTCGCCGTCATCGAGCGGCGTCCGAACGCCGCCTTCATGGCGTCCGCCTCGGCGATCCGAAATTCATCGCTCCTGGTCGGACTGATCGCCGTGCTGTGCGCGGCCGCACTGGCCGTGTTCATTGCGAGGACGCTGACCCGGCCGATCATTCAATTGACGGCGGCCGTCGAGGGCGCCGGCCGCGACGGGCTGACCGCCATTCCGGTCGACGCCAGCGGCGAGACCGGCGTACTCGCGCGCGCATTTGCCCGGGTGATGGGCGAAGCGAATGCAAAGGCCGCCGCGCTCGAGCGCGAGGTTCAGGATCATCGCCGCACCGAGGCCGCGCGCGACCATTACGCCTCGCGCGAGCGCCTTTTCAGCGCCGCCGTCGAATCCTCCATTGACGCCATCGTCACACAATCCCTCGAGGGCACGATCACCGGCTGGAACCCGGCCGCGGAACGGCTGTTCGGATATCCCGCGACGGAGGCGGTCGGACAGCAGATCGACCTCATCGTGCCGCCCACCCGTGCGGAAGAGATCCGTGACATCCTGCGTCGGGTCGGCTGGGGCGAAACGATCGAGAACTACGAAACCGAGCGCTTGTGCCGGGATGGCAGCCTGGTCCAGGTCTCGCTCGCCATTTCCCCGATCAAGGCACCCTCGGGACTGATCATCGGTGCATCGACTACCGCTCGTGACATCACGGCAAGCCGAAGGACCGAGCATGCGCTGCGCCAGCAGATCGAGGAGCGCCGCCGCATCTTCGAAACCTCCCAGGACCTGATCCTGGTGATCGATCCAACGGGCGTGCTGGTTCAGGTGAGCCCGAGCGCCGCAACCATCCTGGGATATGCGCCGAAGGAAATGATCGGCCGCAACGCCAGCGAATTCCTCCACCCCGACGACCTCGAGATCAGCCGCGACGAGATGCGCCTGGCGCGGCGCGGCAAGCGGGCGCGGAATACCGATTCGCGCTACATTCACAAGGACGGGCGGATCGTGACGCTGTCCTGGATGGGCACGTGGTCGGAGCCGGTCCGGCGGTATTTCTTCGTCGGCCGCGACATGATCGAAAGCCGGCTGGCGCAGGAGACATTGCGCGAAAGCGAACAACTGGCGCGCGGCATCATCGATACCGCGCTCGACGCCTTCGTCCAGATCGACGAGAACGGCCGCATCCGAAACTGGAATTCGCAGGCGGAAACGATCTTCGGCTGGTCGCACGATGAAGCGCTGGGACAAAAGCTCGGCGAATTGATCATTCCGGAAATCCACCGTGCCGGCCACGCGTCGGGCATCGCGCGCTTCCTGAGCACCGGCGAAGGTCCGATCCTCGGCCGCCGCATCGAGATCGAGGCCCTGCGGCGTGACGGCCGAGAGATCAAGGTCGAGCTCAGCGTCACCGCGTTGAAGCGCCGTGACGGGTTTGTGTTCAACGGTTTCATTCGCGACCTGACCGACAGGATCGCGGCGGAGGACCGGATTCGGCAGGCCGAAAAAATGGAAGCCGTCGGCCAGCTCACCGGCGGCATTGCCCATGACTTCAACAATATCCTGACGGTCATCACCGGAACTATCGAAATTCTGGCCGAGGCCGTCGAAAAGGACCCGCAACTCGCCGCCATCACCAGGATGATCGACGAAGCCGCGTCACGGGGCGCGGATCTTACCCAGCATCTGCTGGCCTTCGCCCGCAAGCAGCCGCTGCAGCCGCGGGAGACCGACGTCAATGAGCTGATCATCGACACCGCCAAGCTGCTGCGGCCCACGCTGGGCGAGCAGATCGAGATCGAATCGGTGTTTGAAGACGAAGCCTGCATGGCGACCGTCGATCCCAGTCAGCTGGCGACCGCCATTCTCAATCTCGCGCTCAACTCCCGCGACGCGATGCCCAATGGCGGCAAGCTCATCCTCGAAACCAGCATGGCCTTTCTCGACGAAAGCTACGCCAGCATGCAAGGCGACGTGCGGCCCGGACGCTACGTGCTGATTGCCGTGAGCGACACCGGAACCGGGATTCCCGCCGCCATACTCGACAAGGTGTTCAACCCGTTCTTTACGTCAAAGGGCCCCGGCAAAGGCACCGGTCTCGGCCTCAGCATGGTCTATGGTTTCGTGAAGCAGTCCGCCGGCCACATCATGATCTACAGCGAGGAGGGCCACGGCACCACGATCAAGATGTATCTGCCGCCGGGCACCGGAGCCCTGTCCGCGGCCGAAGCCGCGATCACGGCGGCCGTTGAGGGCGGTCATGAAACCATCCTTGTCGTTGAAGACGACAAGCTGGTCAGGGATTATGTGCTGACCCAGCTGCATTCGCTGGGCTATGTCACGCTGGATGCGGCCAATGCGGCGGAAGCGCTTGCTTTCGTCGCTGCCGGCAAGGACTTCGATCTGCTTTTCACCGACGTGATCATGCCGGGCGCAATGAACGGCCGCCAGCTCGCCAACGAAGTGCAGAAAACCAGGCCCGGGCTCAAGGTGCTGTTTACCTCGGGCTACACCGAAAACGCGATCATCCATCACGGCCGGCTCGACTCCGGAGTCCTGCTGCTCGCCAAGCCGTACCGCAAGTCGGATTTGGCCGCGATGATCCGCAAGGCGCTCGCCGGCTAACTCCGGACGTCGTCCCGGCCTGGTGCGCAATCGCGCACGGGGCGCCGGGACCCATACGCCGGGGCCTCTCGTTCAGGCAAGGTGTCAGACGGCTTACTTCACCGCGATCATCGGTGGTTATGGGTCCCTGCGTTCGCCGGGACGACGCAAAGACATTGACGCGCCGGTTCAGGAGTCGCGCGCGGCGGTCATCACGATTCGAATGAGATCGGCCGCATTCCTGGCGCCGAGCTTCTTCATGATGTTGGCGCGATGATCTTCGATGGTGCGCGGACTGATTCCGAGATGGCGCCCGGCTTCCTTGTTGGAAGCGCCCGACGTGAATTGCTCCAGCACTTCGCGTTCGCGCCGCGTCAACGGCTCCCGTCCCGGAAAATGCAGCGACGCGGTTCGTGAGGCGGAGTTCTCTGCCTGCCGGCGTGCATATGCCCCGATCGCTTCGTCGAGCCGGGCCACGATTTCGCTGCCGCGGAACGGTTTTTCGATGAAATCCAGCGCGCCATTCTTGATCGCGCTGACCGCCATGGCGATGTCGCCCTGGCCGGAGATCATGAAGATCGGCGCGGGATAATCCTCGCCAGACAGCTCCTTCAGGATGTCGAGGCCGGATTTGCCGGGAATATTCACGTCGAGCAGGATACAGGCCGGCGTTCGCGTGCGCGCCACTGCCAGCAGCGCGGCGCCGTCGGCAAAGCAAATCACCTGATAGCCGCCCGCCGACAACACCATCGACAGGGTGTCGCGGACGGCGGGGTCGTCGTCGACCACGAAGATCTCGCGTTGGGAAGCAGAGTTCTCAGCCATGTGTCGGTCCATCGACAGTGAAAAAATACACGCCCATTCGCCGCACGATACTGCCCTAATGCAGATTCGAGCCCACCCGTATTTGTACGGGACGCAGCCTTAACGCACAAGTAGCGCCGCGGGCATAAAAATGTGTGCAGGAGAGCAATCATGCAGGCGACAACTGACGGCAGGGTTCCGGACCCGTCCGGCGACCGGAATCACAGCCACCATTCGATCGTTTCGGAGCTGGTTTCGCTGATCGAGCACGTCCAGGCCGGCATGAAGCAGCTTGAAGCCGCCATTACCAGGGAATCCGCTCCCGGCAACCAGGATGCTGCCGGCAACGTTTTCGTCCTGGACGACGTCACCCCCCGCTACGCGAAGGTGAACGCCGCGCTGAACGCCTGCAATGCCGGCCTTGGCATCGCCCTTCACCATCTGCTGGATGCCAGGGCACCCAGACACCAGGCCGGCGATTTCACGGCGAGCGACCACCGGCCGGTTCGCCTGATCAATCACGCCTGAAGTGCCTGATTCGGCTTTTTGAGGCCGAGCCGCGGAAAACTTGCGATGCCATCCCTCAAAAGGTTTCTGTTGTATTCAACCGCCTGCTGCGATCGCTTGCCGCCAGGCTGCCCGGCCCGGTCCGCCCTCAGGCGCCTATCAGCGTATCCGTTGACATGGCGTTCGCCCGCTTCTTCTTGTTCTTTCCCTTCAGGAAGGAAACGTCGATCTCGGCGCCGTTGACGCGGACCAGCTCGCACCGCCGATAGGCGAGGCCGGTCGACGACAACAGCAGAAAGAACTCCTTGAGATTGAGCCCCTGAATCGAGCCTTCCACGGTCAGGATGGCGTCGTTGTCGGAGATGGCGTTGAGCAGGCAATCGCGGCGCCAGGTACCGTCGATGCCCATGATGCAGACACCATAGCCACGGCTGAACGTCACGCGCTCCGGTGCTTTTGCATCATCGCCCATTCGTCAATGCCCCGCCATCGCAGCGAACTTCGGCGCGGCTGCGCTCGCGGCCGGCAGCTTTGCCGGCGTCGCGCCTGCGGCATTGGGCCGGTACAGACCGCGCTTGTCCGGGAACGGCTTGAAGACATCGGTCAACCCGACCACGGTTTCCGCCGCACCCAGCACCAGAAAGCCGTCCGGCTCGGTGATCTTGGCGAGGCGATTGAAGATGTTCACCTTGGTTTCCTGGTCGAAGTAGATAAGGACGTTGCGGCAGAAGATCACGTCGAAGGTGCCGAGCTGGGAGAAGTCGTGCAGCAGATTGAGCTGCCGATGCTGAACCATGGAGCGAATGTCGGGGTTGATCTGCCAGAGTTCGCCGGTCTGCTTGAAGTATTTGACGAGCATCTGAATCGGCAGGCCGCGCTGAACCTCGAACTGGCTGTAGATTCCCGCCTTGGATTTCTCCAGCACTTCCTGCGACAGGTCGGTGGCGATGATTTCGATCCGCCAGCCGGCGAGCATGGCGCCCATTTCCTTCAGGCACATCGCCAGTGAATACGGCTCCTGGCCGGTCGAACCGGCGGCGCACCAGATCCGAATGCTCTTGCGGCTTGCGCGGGCCTTCACGATCTCCGGCACGATGGAATCGCGAAAGTGATCGAACGGAACCTTGTCGCGAAAGAAGAACGTCTCATTGGTGGTCATGGCCTCGACCACCTGGGTGGTGAGATCGGCGGATCCGCCCTTCATCTTCTGCACGAGTTCGGTGATGTCGGACAGTCCCGCCTTCCGCGAAAGCGGCAGCAGCCGGCTTTCGATCAGATACTGCTTGTCGGCGGACAGATCGAGACCGGAGCGGTCCTTGAGGAGTTTGCGAAAATATTCATAATCGGGCGGGGTCACTGGCGGCCTCTCTTACAACGCTAACGCTACGGGCAGAACCGGATTATTCCGGTACCGCGATCAGGCCTACTTCCTGGAACTTGGCCGCGATGATTTCCTTGTCGAACGGCTTCATGATGTATTCGTTGGCGCCGCCTTCAAGCGCGCGCTCGATATGTTCGATGCCGTTCTCGGTAGTGCAGAACACTACCCTCGGCGTGTCACCACCGGGCATGCGGCGCAGATGGCTAAGGAAGTGATAGCCGTCCATCACGGGCATGTTCCAGTCGAGCAGCACCGCTTCCGGCATGGCCTTCTTGCAGACAACCAGGGCGTCCACGCCGTCCTCGGCCTCGATGACCTGAAAATCGAGTCCTTCCAGAATACGGCGCGCGATCTTTCGCACGATGCTGGAATCATCGACAACGAGACAGGTTTGCATTTCTAGGCTCCTTCTTTCACGAGTGGCCTGTGCCAATTACTATGCTGCGAGCGAGGTCTTGGGCACGATTTCGAGCACGCGGTCGACGTCGAGCACGACCATGAGCTGGCCGTCGAGGCGGTGCACGCCGCCGGCGAGCTTGGCCATGCGGGGGTCGAGGTTGACGGGGTTTTCCTCGCGGCCGTCGTCGGCGAGCTTGAG
>NZ_JAUSLT010000118.1 GCF_030646015.1 Bradyrhizobium sp. | reverse complement strand
GCCGTCACTTCATCGATTGGCGAAGAAGTCGAAAAAATGACCTGGTCGATCCGCTGGGGTGCGGACACCGTGATGGACCTGTCCACCGGACGCAACATCCACACCACCCGCGAATGGATCCTGCGCAACTCGCCGGTGCCGATCGGCACCGTGCCGATCTACCAGGCGCTGGAAAAGTGCGACGGCGATCCGGTCAAACTGACCTGGGAGCTCTACAAGGACACGCTGATCGAGCAGTGCGAACAGGGCGTCGATTATTTCACCATCCATGCCGGCGTGCGGCTGCCCTACATCCACCTCACCGCCAACCGCGTCACCGGCATCGTGTCGCGCGGCGGCTCGATCATGGCGAAGTGGTGCCTGGCGCATCACAAGGAAAGCTTCCTCTACACCCACTTCGAGGAAATCTGCGACCTGATGCGCAAATACGACGTCTCGTTCTCGCTCGGCGACGGCCTGCGGCCCGGCTCGATCGCCGACGCCAACGACCGCGCCCAGTTCGCCGAACTGGAGACGCTCGGCGAACTGACGCAGATCGCCTGGAAGAAGGGCTGCCAGGTCATGATCGAGGGCCCCGGCCACGTGCCGCTGCACAAGATCAAGATCAACATGGACAAGCAGCTCAAGGAATGCGGCGAGGCGCCGTTCTACACCCTCGGGCCTTTGACCACCGACATCGCCCCCGGCTACGACCACATTACGTCAGGCATCGGCGCCGCCATGATCGGCTGGTTCGGCTGCGCCATGCTGTGCTACGTCACGCCGAAGGAGCATCTCGGCCTGCCCAACCGCGACGACGTCAAGGTCGGCGTCATCACCTACAAGATCGCCGCCCACGCCTCCGATCTCGGCAAGGGCCACCCCGCCGCGCAACTGCGCGACGATGCCCTCTCC
The DNA here is from genome assembly GCF_030646015.1 of Bradyrhizobium sp. GTDB lineage: Bacteria > Pseudomonadota > Alphaproteobacteria > Rhizobiales > Xanthobacteraceae > Bradyrhizobium. Next base: position 11,070 of record NZ_JAUSLT010000118.1, on the reverse strand, counting down.
CGCGCCCGCTTCGACTTCCGCTGGGAAGACCAGTTCAACCTCGGCCTCGACCCCGAAACCGCCCGCGCCTATCACGACGAAACGCTGCCCAAGGACGCCCACAAGGTCGCCCATTTCTGCTCGATGTGCGGGCCAAAGTTCTGCTCGATGAAAATCACGCAGGACGTCCGCGACTACGCCGCCACACTGAACGACCCCGACAAGCGCGCGGTGGCCGGCGGCAATGTCGGCATGACGATGTCGGGCGTGATCGAGGATGGCATGGCGACGATGTCCGCAAAATTCAAGGAAATGGGCGGGCAGGTTTATCTGGATGCGGAGAAGGTGAAGGAGAGTAATCGGGTGTTGTAGAGGTTGGCCAGTAACAGCACGATGCGATCCTTCAAACTCTACTGGGTCGAGACACCCTCCGCTGAGGAAAACTGTTTCGTTGCTGCGCGTTCCAAGCGCGCAGCAGAGAAGTTTGAAGAGGGAGGAACTGGCTTCAATCCTAATGACTGCGAAGCCAAGCTAATAACGGAACTCGATGATAAGTGGGTCTCTCGGTATCGCGCAAAGGACGGGGCGGGAGTACCGATTGCCCCATTTTATGTTCAACCTGAGGACGTTCACGAACTCGGCATAGCTTGGCGAATCGTTGAAGGCGACGAAGTTTTCGTACGGCGATCAGGCGTTTCTGAAGCAGGGCGATTTGAACTATTTTGCGTCTTTAGGAAAACGGCGAGAGATCGTCGTTATTCGCTCGGTCGCAGATTTGCTTGAGGCAATCAAAAAGGTCTCTGGCCAGAATGAGTGGATTTTTCGGGGGCACAGCTCAGCATTCTGGAGCCTCAAGGCTAGCGCACATCGCCTTTCGGCCAAGGCCGCCTCCAGTGCCAAAGTACCAATTGAAGGGGAACGCTGGCTCCTAGACGAGTTCAAGCGAAGGGCACGAACCTTCTTACCATTGCCTCCGTCATCCGACTGGGAGTGGCTGGTCTTGGCCCAACACTTTGGTCTCCCTACGCGGCTGCTGGACTGGACCGAGAATCCACTTGTCGCGCTCTTTTTCGCGGTTCGAGATCGAAATGAAATGGTCAATGATGGGATTATCTACGCTTATCATCATGGCGTAAAAGCAATCGATCTTTCGTCAACGAACGATCCGTTCACGTTGGATCAGGTAGAACTGGTTAGGCCGCCTCATCTCGATCAAAGAGTCATCGTGCAGCAGTCCATCTTTACTGCCGAACCACCATTGTACGACAGAGGAGGTCGCCAGGAGTCGGACTTAAGATACTGGTACGTGTCAGTTCGACACAAGACCAACATACGGAACGATCTGGCCAAGCTAGGCATTTCCGAGGGCTCACTGTTTCCTGGCCTTGCTTCAGTTGCCTTGCAAATCACGGAAGAATTCATGCTCAACAGCGCCAATACTGCTCGGAGCGAAAAGAAGCGCACTAGGAAGTCTAGACAGAACCCTAAGCCAATCAACAACAAGCCAACCGAGTAATCGTAGGGCGGGTTTTTCGTGTCAGGTGTTTAGCGACCCGCCGATAGGGCGGGTGAATGTTTATTCGACAGCCCGCAGCTTGCGGTTAAGCCCCATGACGGAAAAGCTTCCCGACCAGCTCCAGCCGCACCTCAGCCTTGTCTTCGTCGGCACCGCCGCCGGCCAGCGCTCCGCCGACCTCGGCCACTACTACGCCGGTCCCGGCAATCGCTTCTGGCGCACCATCCACGAGGTCGGCATCACGCCGCGCCGCTATGAGCCGCATGAATTTCCCTCGCTGTTGAAGCTCGGCATCGGCTTCACCGACGTCTGCAAGCTTGGCGCGGGAATGGACCATCAGGCCCTCAAATTCCCCGTCGATATCCAGGCCTTCCGGGACAAGATGCTGCGCTACCGGCCGGACACCATCGCCTTCACCAGCAAGAAGGCCGCGAGCCTTTTCTTTTGCCGACCGACGAAGGCGGTTGCGCTGGGCCGGCAGCCGGCCGAGGGCGATTTTCCTGTCGTGTTCGTGCTGGCTTCGCCGTCCGGCGCGGCTTCGGGCCATTGGTCGGTGCAGCCATGGCAGGAACTGGCGGATTGGGTCAGGGATTCGTAGGATGGGTTGAGCCCTTGCGAAACCCATCGCATGCCGCATTGTCTCGATGGGTTTCGCTTGCACCTTTGCCCGGTTGAGCTTCGGCGCACGCGGCCGCTCAACCCATCCTACGAACTGCGACCAGGCCTGCGACAAAACAACCCGACGGGCAAATCACTTCCGATTATCGGAAATGAAAGTCAAGCCCCGGAATCAAAAATATTCCGCTTAACACGTCGGGCAAATCACCTTTAGAGACTCGCCCGTCTCACCCGATGAGAGGGGCGGGTCGCGATCGTCACGAACGCGCGGTGGGATGCGGTGACGCGGTGGCGGCGAATGACGAATGCCGTCGTTGCGTACGGAAAAACCGTGTGGTCCTGGCACCCCGACGCTGGTGTCAAGCTCGCGCTCAGGCGCGCGGGTGACGGTGGCAAGAAAGCCCGGTCACCGGGGAGAGCACGGTATAATCCGTAAGGCATCGCGCAGGGAAAGCCGGATTGCCTCCGCTGCCCTGTATGCTCGTGTGCGTTTGTTTTGTGCGAATTTGCACACGAGACCGCGGGTGCAGCGCGCATCCGGCTTTCCCTGCGCCCTCTTGTTTTTCGAGGGTGGCAATCGACGCAAAGCTCGGGCGCATCGCGCCGCGAGATCGCGGAGGTGTGTCCTCATGCTGTTTGACAGTTGAATCTGAAACTCACATCCACGTCGTCCCGGACAAGTGAGCGCCAGCGAACGCCGATCCGGGACCCATACCGCGTTGTGCTCTCGTTCGAACGAGATGGATGACGCACTCTTCGCCAAACTCTTTCCGGTGGCTATGGGTCCCTGCGTTCGCAGGGACGACACCGAGAGAGCATTGCGCACAGCGCAGCGCGCCCTACTTCAGCGTGATCGCGAGCCCGCTGAGATCGACATTCGCCATCAGGCCGACCTGGCGGCCCGACAGTTCCAGCACCGCGCCCTTCTGGTTGGTCAGCACGATGGCGCGGGCGCCGCGGCCGACGGCGAGGCCGGCGCCGGCCGCGCCATAGACGCCGGCGACGTCGGAGGGGCGGTTGATGTTGCTGACGCGGCCGCGCAGCACGGTCTTGGAGCCGCCGAACACCAGGCCGTAGTCGAGGCCGCCGGCGGACAGCGCGTAGTTGCGTCCGCGAAAATTCAGCGTGCCGCCGCCGCCGGAGCCGCCGATCACCCAGCCCGCCTTGTAGATCGTCAGCTGCACGCTGCCCTCGTCGGCGCGAGCGGAGGACAGGGCGGTGCCGGCGAAAGCCGTCAGTGCGAGCAACGCGACGCGAAGGGCGGATGAGATGTGCATGGATCGGGTTCCCTCTGGGATTTTGCAGGCAGGCGTGCGGAGCAATCGAATCATTGCGGCAACAGTAGCAAGCGCGGCCGGGATCGGCTAACGGCACGGCGCCGATGGCGGGTTCCATGACCGCCGCTTTGAACCTGATGCGGGGCCGGAACACTCATTCAGTATCCGGGTCGCGTCAGCCTCGCGCGGTTCGCCATAAAAACCGTTCGATCGGCGGAGAAGATGGGCACGCGCGCCTGATGGCGCCGTGCCCATTGCCTTTCCCAGGATTCGTAGGGTGGGCAAAGGCGCCCTTGCGCCGTGCCCACCATCACGTGCGCGGATGAAGGTTGGTGGGCACGGCGCGAAGAGCGCGCCTTTGCCCACCCTACCCTCGCTACGCTCTACGGAATCTCACTTCCGCGATCAGCGCCTCGCGCGCCGCCGACAGCGCCAAGAACGCCTGCGCGCTGCCGCCGGCATCGGGATGCGCGGATTTGGCGGCGCGCTTCCAGGCGCGGTGGATTTCCGGCGCGGACAGCCGGCAGTCGAGCGGCAGGCCCAGCAGCTGCCGGTGCCGCTCGTCCGGCGCCAGCGCCTTCACCGGGATGTCGCGCCGGCCGAATTTTGGCGTGGTGAGCGTATGCAGGGCCTCGCGGATGATGCCGAGGCGGCGCCGCGCCGCGTCGGTGATGGCGGGGTCGGCGGGTGCCACCGCGGCGTGACGCAGGATCGGCAGCGCCTGGGCGGCCGCCTGCCGCAGCAGCGCCTCGGCGCCGGTCCGCGCCATTACCTCAGTGAGGCGCGCGGCTTCGCGCCAGTCAGGCGCAGCCGCCTGCCAGATCCGTTCGAGTTCGAGTTGCCATTCGCCTGACTTGCTATCCATGGTGCGACACCGGAGCGAATGGATACAATGCACCGGTAAAGCTTTCCGTTTCCGCAGTCGTCAATTTGAATTAGTTTGTATCCATTCAGAAAACCAAAAACACCGAGGAAACCCCATGCCCCTTCTCGAAAACCACATCGCGGTCGTCACAGGTGCCGCTTCCGGAATCGGACGCGCGATCGCGGCAGGCTACGCCAAAGAGGGCGCGCGGGTGGTGCTGCTCGACATGAACGAGAAAGCGGCGGCCGAGGCGGCGCAGGAGATCCGCAGCGCGGGCGGCAAGGCCGAGAGCTTTGCGCTCGACGTGACCAAACGCGACGACTGCGTCGCGGTCGCGAAAAAGATCGCCGACACGATCGGAAAAGTCTCGATCCTGGTCAACAATGCCGGCATCGCGCGGCGCAACGGCATGCTGGGCGCGCCCGAGGCCGTGATCAGCGACTGGGAAGACATCATCGCGATCAACCTCACCGGCGTGTTCAATGTGACCTATGCATTCCTGGCGCCGTTGCGCGCCGCCAAAGGACGCATCGTCAACATCGGCTCGATCCAGTCCTTCGTGCATCTGCGCACGCCGAGTTCGCCGGCCTACACCGCCTCCAAGCACGGCGTGCTCGGCTTCACCAAGGCGCTCGCCGCCGAACTCGGCAAGGACGGCGTGCGCGCCAATGCAATCGGCCCCGGCTTCATCGAAACCCCGCTGAACGAGAAGGTGCGCGCGACCAATCCGGATCTGATCAGGGTTTTCATGGACCACACCCCGCTCGGCCGCGCCGGCAAGCCGGAGGACATCGTCGGCCCCGCGATCTTCCTCGCCTCGGACCTGTCGGCCTATGTCAGCGGCTCGATCGTGATGGTGGACGGCGGCTACCGGACGATTTGAGGCGAGGCGCGCGCAACATTCACCCCGTCGTCGTCCGGCTTGACCGGACGACCCAGTATTCCAGAGACGCTGACGGCTTGGCGGAGAGGCCGCGGCGAACTGGATCATCCGCATGCGCGGATGATGACGGCCGGTCGCACCGGTTCCGTCAGCCGTTAGGATTTCGTTAACCAAATCACCCCACCTTGGGCTCGCTGGGGTCGTTTCGTTCTCGATGTTTCCGCTCCGTGTCCTGGAGCGAGCGTTGATCGGGAGGTGTCAATGATCCGCGAGTCTGAAGTCCCGTCGCAAGTCCCCGCGCCGCCGGTTCCGGCGCCTTCGCTGGCTCCCAATGAAATCGTGCCGTTGCTGATCGGCGCCACCGTCGGCGAGGTCGAGCGCGAGCTGGTGCTGCAGACGCTGGGGCGCTGCGGCGGCAATCGCACCCGTGCCGCGCGCGTGCTCGGAGTATCGGTGCGCACCCTGCGCAACAAGATCCGGCAATATACCGCCGACGGCATCGACGTCCCCGTGCATCACGAGTAGCGCGCGCGAGAAACGGATTTGACAGTGCGGCCCGGCTTGGCCACGCTGCAGGCCAGCCCCTCCCCGGATCGCGCGCCCATGTCCAACGCCCCGCATTTCCAAATCGACGTCGCCAGCTTCTGGGCCGACCCTTACCCGACACTGGCGAAGATGCGGAAAGACGCGCCGATCGCGTTCGTGCCGCAGCTCGGCTCGACCGTGTTCACCCGGCGCGACGACATCTTCACCCAGGAGAAGCGCATCGATGTGTTCTCCTCGCACCAGCCGGCCGGGCTGATGAACACGCTGATGGGCCACAACATGATGCGCAAGGACGGCGAGGCGCACATGGCCGAGCGCGCGGCGCTGTTTCCCTCGGTGTCGCCGCGCACTGTGCGCGACACCTGGAGCCGGCAGTTTCAGGCCCATGCCGACCGCATCCTCGACGAGCTGGCGCCGGCAGGCCGCGCCGATCTCTGCAAGGCGTTCGCGCTGCCGCTGTCAGCCGAATGCCTGAAGGACGTCACCGGGCTGACCAACATGCGCTTCGCGGACATGGACGCGTGGTCGCAGGCCATGATCGACGGCATCGCTAATTACTCGGGCAACAAGGAAGTGGAGGCGCGCTGCCATGCGGCCACCGCCGGGATCGACGCCGCGATCGACGACATGATTCCGGTCGTGACAAAGCATCCCAACACCTCGATCCTCAGCGTGCTCTTGGCCGCGGGCATGCCGATCGACAGCATCCGCGCCAACATCAAGCTGGCGATCTCGGGCGGACAGAACGAACCGCGCGACGCCATCGCCGGCACGGTCTGGGCGCTGCTGACGCATCCGGAGCAGCTGGCGCTGGTAGGCTCCGGCAAGGCCAAATGGCTCGACGTGTTCGAGGAGTACGCCCGCTGGATCGCGCCGATCGGGATGTCGCCGCGCCGCGTCGCCAAACCGTGGTCCTATGGCGGCGTCGATTTCGAGCCGGAGGACCGCGTGTTCTTCATGTTCGGTTCCGCCAATCGCGACGAAGCCTGCTTCGCCGATCCCGACCGCTTCGACGTCACCCGCAGTACCCAGAAGAGCATCGCCTTCGGCGCCGGCCCGCATTACTGCGCCGGCGCCTTCGCCTCGCGCGCGATGGTCGCCGACGTGGCACTGCCAAGCGTGTTTGCACGATTGAAGGGCTTGCGGCTCGACGAACGCGAGCCGGTGCGGATCGGCGGCTGGGCGTTTCGCGGGCTGCTCAATCTGCCGGTTCTGTGGAACGCGGGCTGACGCGCACCCGAAACGCCGCGCGATTGATGTTGATCAGATCCACCCGCGCCATCGGCGCAATTGATGCTGTCATCAAACGTCTGTTAGAAAGTGCCTCGGAATCAGCTCGGGAGCACGCAAGTGGCGGACGATAGCGTTATCCGGCAAGGCAAACAGGGGCCGCAGGGCCCGCGCGGCGAGCCGGGGCGTCCCGGCCCGCAAGGGCATCCCGGACGTCCCGGACTTGAAGGCCCGCGCGGCAAGCCGGGCCCGCAAGGCAAGCCCGGGCCGCAGGGCCCGCGTGGCGAGGCCGGCCCACAGGGCAAGCCTGGATCGCAAGGCGAGGCCGGGCCGCAGGGCGAGCCCGGTGCGCAAGGCCCGCGTGGCGAGGCCGGCGCGCAGGGCAAGCCCGGCCCTCAGGGCGAGCCGGGTCCGCGCGGCGAAGCCGGACCGCCGGGACAACTGCCGTCCATCGAACAGGTGATGCCGTGGCTGCACCTGCTGTTCGACGCCTATGAAGACTACAAGAAGACGCGCGAGCGCGAAGCCGCCGAACGCGAGGCTGCCGAACGCGCAGCGCTTGCGGCGGCCGAACAGGGCGATGAGTCCGGCGACGATGACGGCGATGACGAACATCGCAAGGACAAGAAGAAGCGGCACAAGCACAAGGACAAGAAGTAACGGCGGGCCGACAAAGAGTAGGCGTGCCTTTGCCCAACCTTCGCTACCTCACTGCATTTCGACAGTGTCGTTGCGCGGCAACATCCCCATCAGCTGGAACTGCCAGCGCATCGCCCGGTACCAGAAATAGCCGGCAAGGGCGCCGCAGACCGACAGGATGATGATGTTGGCGGGCTCAAACGCTCCGCTCCACCACAACATACCACCGGTCCACAACACGGTGAACAGGATGGAACCGAGTTTCAATCGGGTGATGGGATTCATGGCGCTGCTCCGACGGCTGATTGACGCCAGCCATCCTGCACGCCGCCGCCGCGCCGTACCGTGAGGCGCGTCACGCAAGACGGGGTACCCGAAGCTCTCTCGCGCCTCCGGCAAACTACCTAGGGAACTCGCCTTAAGGTATCGACCGAAATAGCGGCCGGCGGCGCGCGTGATTATGCAGCATCAACGGGTAGTTCTGCATCGGGCGGCGGTGGAGACCCAGGATGAACCATTCATTTTACAGCGTCGACAGAACCACGCATTTGAAGATTTTGGCCCTTGGACTGATCGCCGCGATCGCCATCGCCGGTATCAGCATCGCCGCGCATTCCGGTAGCCGCAACGCTCTGGCTCAGGCCGAACATGTCCGCGTCATCAAGGCCGGCCAGCCCGCCGCGATCGCCTTGAATACCCAGCTCGCCGTCCGCTGAGAACCTTGGCCGCGAACAGGTGGCGCGTGCCCCAACGCCCCTTAGCCGAACCGCAGCCGTGACCGCTCCCTCGCCTTCTCCGCCTCGGTCTCGCGGTCGCGGGCCGGCGCATGGGTGTGCAGCGAGGCCAGCAACCGGCGAGCCGAATCGGTTACTTCCGCGACCGCGCGGTCGAACGCCTCGGCATTGGCCTGCGACGGCTTGTTGAAGCCGGACAGTTTGCGCACGAACTGCAGCGCGGAGGCGTGAATTTCGTCCCCGGTCGCGGGCGGTTCGAAATTGAACAGCGTCTTGATGTTGCGGCACATTTGTCTTCTCCCTGCCTGGCTGCCCAAGTCGGCGCCCGCTTCTCGAACCGAGGACGAATAACCAGGAGCAATACCTACATCGCGACCGCATTTTGTCATAGAATGGGCGGCGCAATCACCCCTGCCACCGCGCCGCGCGCCAGCCAACAAGCGAGTTCCACATGAGCCACATCACCTACAAGATCGTCGAGCACGACGGCGGCTGGGCCTACACCGTCAATGGCGTGTTTTCGGAACCCTTTCCCAGCCATGCCGTGGCGCTCGCCGCCGCCAAGCGCGCCGCCGCCGAGCAGCGCGTGCCCGGACGCACCGAGGCGATCGAGTATGAGACCGCCGATGGCAAGTGGCACACCGAGACCGCTGAGGGCAGCGACCGTCCCGACACCGACGTCGAGGACAAGCGGTAGCAACCCGTCGTCCCTGCGAAAGCAGGGACCCATATCGCGTGATCTGTCGGTCCAGGATGTTGTTCGACGGCCTGTCACAACCAAGGGCGCCGGTGGCTATGGGTCCCTGCTTTCGTAGGAACGACAGGATGATGGATAGTACACTGTATCGCCGACTCCTATGATCGCCCGACCGACCCGGCGATCTGGTGACGACGAAATAGCCGCCGTGCTAGGCTCACTCCCAAGCGGCCCGGCGAAACGGCTGCATTGGGAGTGAGCATCATGAAATTCATTTCGTCCGCGGCGCTTTCGGCCGCCCTCGCGCTGACCTCGTTCTCGGCCATGGCCGCGGATTATCCGGCGCCGAAGCAGGGCAGCTGGATCGCGAAGGATTTCAAATTCCACACCGGCGACACCATGCCGGAGTTGCGGCTGCATTACACCACGGTCGGCGAGCCCTCGGGGCAGCCGGTGCTGGTGCTGCACGGCACCGGCGGCTCCGCCGTCAACATGCTAACGCCGGGCTTCGCCGGCGAGCTGTTCGGCGCCGGCCAGCCACTGGATGCCACGAAATACTACATCATCATCCCCGACAGCATCGGCCACGGCAAATCCTCAAAACCGTCCGACGGCATGAAGACGGCTTTCCCGAAATACAATTACGAAGACATGGTGGACGCCCACTACCGCCTGGTCAGCGAAGGCCTCGGCATCAAGCAGCTGCGCATGGTGATCGGCAATTCGATGGGCGGCATGCATGCGTGGATCTGGGGCGTGAAATATCCTGGGGCGATGGACGTGGTGGTGCCGATGGCGTCGCAGCCGACCGAGATGGCCGCGCGCAACTGGATGCTGCGCCGGATCATGCTGGAGACCATCCGCAACGATCCCGATTACAATGGCGGCAATTACACCGCGCAGCCGCGCATGATGAAATACGCCATCCACGCCTACGGCATCGCCTCGGCCGGCGGCACGCTGGCCTACCAGATGCTGGCGCCGACCGCTGCGAAAGCCGACAAGATGGTCGACGACCGGCTGGCCGCGGCCGTGACGGCGGACGCCAACGACTTCGTCTACGCATGGGCGTCCTCGCGGGATTACAACCCTTCCGCGGGACTGGAAAAGATCGAGGCCACACTGCTCCTGATCAACGCCGCCGACGACGAGCGAAATCCGCCGGAAACCGGCGTCACCGAAGCCGCGATGAAGCGCATCAGGAACGGCAAGCTTTATCTGATCCCGGCCTCCACCGAGACACGCGGCCATCTCACCACCGGCAATGCGAAGTTCTACGCGAAGCAGTTGCAGGAACTGCTGCAGACGGCGCCGCGACGGACGATGTGAGGGACGCGCATTGGACGTCGGCTTTGCGAAGCCGTCACCCGGTGATAGTTTCGCCCGGCATTCGCAACGGAGTGAGCCCTTGACCGACTTTGCCGCCAGCGACCTCGAGACGATCTATCCCGCCCCTTCGCCCCGCGTGATCGCCAAGGCGCGCCCCGGGATCGACGCGCATGCAAAGAAATTCATCGCGATGTCGCCGTTCTGCGTGCTCGCCACCTCCGGCTCCGACGGCAGCGTCGATGCCTCGCCGCGCGGCGGCAATCCCGGCTTTGTCCACGTCGCCGGGCCGAACCAGCTGGTGATGCCGGATCGCTCCGGCAACAACCGCATCGACAGCTTTCGCAACATCGTCGAGGGCTCGGGCTTCGTGCAGCTGATCTTCTTCGTGCCCGGCATCGACGAGACGCTGCGCGCCGGCGGCAGGGGCAAGCTCTCGGCGGATCCGGATCTGCTGGCCTCGATGGTGGAGTTCGGCAAGCTTCCGCGCGCGGCGCTCGTTGTCAGCGTGTCCGAGGCCTATTTCCATTGCGGCAAGGCCCTGATGCGCTCGAAACTGTGGTCGCAGGAGAGCCGGGTCGAACGCGCGGTGCTTCCGAGCATCGCCGAGGTGATCCACGACCAGACCAGCCTCGGCGAGCCCGAAAGCCAGGCCATGGTCGAGGCGCGTTACAGGGAGCAGCTGTAGGAGACTTGTTCGGTCGAGCTATTCTTCACCCTCCCCTGAAGGGGGTGGGTCGACGCGAATGAAATGAGCGGC
>NZ_JAUSLT010000092.1 GCF_030646015.1 Bradyrhizobium sp. | reverse complement strand
ATTCATGGTCGACCTGGCAACGCTGACCGGCGCCATCATGGTGGCGCTCGGCACCGAATATGCCGGCATGTTTTCCAACAACGACGAACTGGCCGAACGGCTGACCAAGGTCGGACTTGAGACCGGGGAACGGGTGTGGCGCATGCCGCTGGGCCCCGAATACGACAAGCAGATCGATTCGCAGTTCGCCGATGTGAAGAACGCCGGCGTCCGCAATGGCGGTTCGATCACCGCCGCCCAGTTCCTGCAGCGCTTTGTCGACGACACGCCGTGGGCGCATCTCGATATCGCGGGAACCGCGATGGGTGCGCCGAAGTCCGAGATCAATCACAGCTGGGGCTCGGGCTATGGCGTGCGTCTGCTGGAGCGGCTGGTGGCGGAGTACTACGAAGGCAAGAAATAACCGAGGAATAGCTGAAATCCGATGACGGAAGTTCTGTTCTACCATCTGCAGGACATGTTGCTCGAGAACGTGCTGCCACCGTTGCTGGAGAAGTCGCTGGAGCGCGGCTGGCGGGTGGTGGTGCAATCGACATCGGAAGAGCGCGCGGACGCGCTCGACGCCCATCTGTGGACCTATCGCGACGATTCGTTCCTGCCGCACGCCACCTGGCGCGCGGCCGACGCTGAGGATCAGCCGATCCTGCTGGCGGTGGAGGAGGGCAACCCGAACCGGGCCAATGTGAGGTTTCTGATCGACAGCGCCGCGCTGCCGGCGGATTGCGAGGCCTACGACCGCCTGGTTCTGGTCTTCAATGGCGACGACGACAACGCGCTCGGCGCTGCGCGGGGGGCCTGGACCGACTGCAAGTCGCGGGGGTTCGAGGTCACCTACTGGCAGGCCGACGAGCGCGGCCGGTGGCAGCGGCGGAATTAGCGATATACGGCAATTAATGATAATCTTCGGTTTCGGCGGGTGTCGGCCCCGTGGGCTTGGACATAGTCACGCTCATGCCGCAAAGTGATGGTGGGACAACCGCTTAGACGACAGGGTTGGGAATTCGGTCAATCGTGCGAGACAAAAACCTTCATCGCAAACGCCTGCTGGCGTTGCTCCTGCTGGCCCCCCTGATGGCGGGCTGCACGAGCGCGTTCCAGTCGGGCTCCGATCTCCTGTCGAAAGACGCGGAATGGTTTTCCCGTTCCGGCAGGCTGTTCATCAGGAACGTTTCGATCGAGACGTTGCCCCTGACCCCCGACAAGCCGGTGACGGCGGAAGATCTGGTGAGCGCCGATGGCGGCTGTCCGGGCATGGCGCCTCCGGGTTCGGATGCCAACGCCCTGACCGACGGCGCGGCCGGCGCGCCGGTGCCCTCGACCCGGGGAACCGTCGCGCTCGGCCATACCGAATGCGACGTCGTGCGCGGCATCGGCGTACCCGATAGCGTCAACCTCTCGAACAATGCGCGCGGCGACCGCGTGGCGGTGGTCAACTATTCGCGCGGGCAGCGCGCTGGAATCTACACCTTCACCGCGGGCCGCCTGAGCTCGATCGAGCGCGGCGCCGAACCGGCCCCGCCGCCGCGAACGGCGAAACCGAAGAAGAAGCCGGCCGCGACCTGATGCTGGTCCGCACGCCGTGAACCGGCTCAGCCGGTCGCCTGATCATATTGCGAGCTTGCCGCCAGCCATTCTTCCTCGGCGCGCTGCAGCGCGCTCTGGGCGCCGGCCCGTGCCTTGCCGAGCTGGGCCGCCTGCTTGGGATCGCGCTTGAACAGATCCGGCAGCGCCAGCGCGGTGTCGATCTTGGAAATGATGCCGTTGATGCGCGCGATCTCGGCCTCGGCATCCGATATTTTCTGCTTCAGCGGGATGCGCTTCTCGCCCTTGTTGCGCGCGGGCTTGTCGCGGCCGTCGCCGCGATCATTATCGCCCCGGTCGCGCGAATTGGTGCGCATGCCGCGCGCCGACAGCACCATGCGGCGGTAATCGTCGAGGTCGCCGTCATAGGGGGTGACCGCGTGATCGGCGACCACCCATAATTGATCGGCGCAGGCCTCGATCAGATAGCGGTCATGGGAGACCATGATGACGGCGCCGGGATATTCGTTGATCGCTTCGGCAAGGGCCGCGCGGCTGTCGATGTCCAGATGGTTGGTCGGCTCGTCGAGAATGATCATGTTGGGACCGAAGAAGGTCGCCAGTCCCAGCAGCAACCGCGCTTTTTCGCCGCCCGACAGGCTTTTCACCTTGGTGTCGCCGGCCTTGCCGGAAAAGCCGATCGCGCCGGTGCGCCCGCGCACCTTGGTTTCGGTGGCGTCCGGCATCAGCTTGCGGACGTGATCGTAGGGCGAGCCGTCGAGATTGAGTTCGTCGACCTGGTGCTGCGCGAAATAGCCGACCGACAGCTTTTCGGCGCGGGTGACGTGACCGGAGAACGGCGCCAGCTTGTTGGCCAGCAGCTTGACCAGCGTCGACTTGCCGTTGCCGTTGGAGCCGAGCAAAGCGATGCGGTCGTCGGTGTCGATGCGCAGGGTAACGCGGTTGAGCACCGGTTTCTTCGGGTCGTAGCCGACCGAGACGTTGTCGACCGCGATGATCGGCGGCGACAGCATTTTCTCCGGCACCGGAAAGGAAATTTCGCGCACGTCCTGCGTCACAAGTGCTGTGACCGGCTTCATCCGTTCCAGCATCTTGACGCGCGACTGCGCCTGGCGGGCTTTCGAGGCCTTGGCCTTGAAGCGATCGACAAAGGCCTGCAGCCGCTTGCGTTCGTCCATCTGCCGCTTGGCATGCTTGGCGTCGAGCATCTCGCGGGTGGCGCGCTGCTCCTCGAACGACGAGTAGGTGCCCTTGTAGAGCGTCAGCTTGGTGCGATCGAGGTGCAGGATCTGGTCGACCGAGGTGTCGAGCAGGTCACGGTCATGGCTGATGACGATCACCGTGCGCGGATAGTTCGCCAGATGATCCTCGAGCCACAGCGTGCCTTCGAGGTCGAGGTAGTTGGTGGGCTCGTCCAGCAGCAGAAGATCGGGCGCCGAAAACAATGTGGCCGCCAGTGCGACGCGCATGCGCCAGCCGCCGGAAAACTCCGAACAGGATCTCGCCTGGTCGGCGGTGGAAAATCCAAGGCCGCTGAGGATCGCGGCGGCGCGGGCCGGCGCCGAATGCGCGTCGATGTCGACGAGCCGGGTCTGGATGTCGGCGATTCGCGAAGGGTCGTGCGCGGTCTCGGCTTCGGCCAGCAGCGCGTCGCGCTCCAGGTCGGCCTTCAGCACGACCGAGATCAAGCTCTCGGGGCCGTCGGGCGCTTCCTGCGCGAGACTGCCGATACGCCAGCGCGGGGGGATCGAGATGGAACCGGTTTCGGTCGGCAGCTCGCCACGGATCGCATGGAACAGCGTCGATTTACCGACGCCATTGCGGCCGACAAAACCCACGCGTGCGCCGGGCACGATTTGAACCGAGCTGTTGTCGATCAAAAGCCGTCCGGCAATCCGGACCGAGATATCGGTGATTGAAAGCATGCGGGCTTTTCACCGGTGCCGTCCCAAAACGCAACCCGTTAATTGCGCGAAATGGAGGCTGCGCGGCGGCTGGTACCGCAATAGGGCCTAATTCGGAAGCATTTGGCGGCCGCCGGCGTCCTGTTTGCGCAGTTCATTCATCAGATCTGCCAGATGGGAGGGGAGTTCGGATTCCAGCGGGCGGAGGTGTTGCTGCAGCCGTTCGCCCACGGCATGGCAAATCGATCGGCTGGTCTTGCGATCGATC
>NZ_JAUSLT010000091.1 GCF_030646015.1 Bradyrhizobium sp. | reverse complement strand
TGATCGGCGACCAAAAGGGCCGGGTCGGATTCGGCCACGGCAAGGCGCGCGAAGTTCCCGAGGCGATCCGCAAGGCGACCGAGTCGGCCAAGCGCAACCTGACGCGCGTCGCATTGCGCGAAGGTCGCACGCTGCATCACGACATCGCCGGCCGTCACGGCGCGGGCAGGGTCTATCTGCGCGCGGCGCCGGCGGGTACCGGCATCATCGCGGGCGGTCCGATGCGCGCGGTGTTCGAGAGCCTCGGCGTCCAGGACGTGGTGGCGAAGTCGATCGGTTCGTCGAACCCCTACAACATGGTTCGCGCCACCTTCGACGCGCTGAAGCATCAGGACTCGCCGCGTTCGGTTGCGGCGCGCCGCAACATCAAGGTGTCCACGCTGCAGTCGCGCCGTGTCGGCGGCGACGCCGAAGTGGTCGCCGAATAACAACACGCGCGTCTCACGCGATTTTCGGAGTTATTGTCATGGCCAAGGCCGCAAAGATGATCAAGGTCGAGCAGACCGGCAGCGCGATCCGCCGCCATCACTCGCAGCGCGCGACGCTGATCGGCCTCAACCTCAACAAGATCGGCCGGGTCACCGAGCTGCAGGATACCCCTGCAATTCGCGGCATGATCGCGAAGGTTCAGCATCTCGTCCGCGTCGTCGACGAGAAATAAGTTCACGTCGTCCCGAGGCGGCCGCGAGTGCGGCCCTCTGGGGAGGACAACCATCGCCCTTCGAGGCCGGGCTAAAGCCCAACTCAGGACGATGGCAGGTAAGAAGGAAGCGAACGATGAAACTCAATGATATCGCCGACAAAGCCGGCTCGCGCAAAGCGCGCATGCGGGTCGGGCGGGGCATCGGTTCAGGCAAGGGCAAGACTGCGGGCCGCGGCGGCAAGGGCCAGACCGCGCGTTCGGGCGTGCGCATCAAGGGCTTCGAAGGCGGCCAGATGCCGATCCATCGCCGCCTGCCGAAGCGCGGCTTCAACAACATCTTCCGGCTCGATTTCGCCGAGATCAATCTCGACCGGCTGCAGGACGCGATCGACGCCAAGCTGATCGACGTCAACGAGACCATTACGGTCGAATCGCTGGTCAAGGCCAAGGTCGTGCGGCGTCCCAAGGCCGGCATGCGGCTGCTCGGCCGCGGCGAAATCAAGGCCAAGCTGAACATTGAGGTTCACGGCGCTTCGAAGACGGCCATCGCGGCGATCGAGAAGGCGGGCGGCACGGTGAAAATCCTGGCGCCGGCAAAGAAGGACGAAGGCGAGGCGGCGTAACATCTGCGTCATCGCCCGCGCCAGCGGGCGGTCCGGCATGCCGAGACGGTAGATTTTTCGAAAGCCGAGCACCAAATTGATGTCCGGCGTCTGCTGAACGTTCCTCCTTCGGAGGGATGACGGCATACGGGGCGCGGGAGAAAGCCAAACATGGTCTCAGCAGCGGAACAACTTGCGGCAAACCTGAACTTCTCGGCGCTCGGAAAAGCCGAAGAACTGAAGAAGCGCATCTGGTTCACACTGGGTGCGCTGCTTGTTTATCGGCTCGGTACCTACATCCCGCTGCCCGGCATCGATCCCAACATCTGGGAGCAGGTGTTCAAGTCGCAGGCCGGCGGCATCCTCGGCATGTTCAACATGTTCGCCGGCGGCGGCATCAACCGCATGGCGATCTTTGCGCTGAACATCATGCCGTACATCTCGGCATCGATTATCATCCAGCTGCTGACCACGGTATCGCCGAAGCTCGAAGCCTTGAAGAAGGAAGGCGAGGCCGGCCGCAAGACGCTGAACCAGTACACCCGCTATCTCACGGTGATCCTGGCCGCGTTCCAGTCCTACGGCATCGCCATCGGCCTTCAGGGCGCCGGCAATGTCGTCAGCGAACCCGGCATGTTCTTCCTGATCTCGACCTCGGTCACGCTCACCGGCGGCACCATGTTCCTGATGTGGCTCGGCGAGCAGATTACCTCGCGCGGCATCGGCAACGGCATCTCGCTGATCATTCTGGCCGGCATCGTCGCCGAATTGCCCTCGGCGCTCGCCAGCATGCTGGAACTGGGACGCCAGGGCGCGCTGTCCACCCCGCTCATTCTGATCGTCATCATCATGTCGGTGGTCGTGATCGCCTTCATCGTGTTCATGGAGCGCGCGCAGCGGCGGCTATTGATCCAGTATCCGAAGCGCCAGGTCGGCAACAAGATGTTCGAGGGCCAGTCCTCGCATCTGCCGCTCAAGCTCAATACCTCGGGCGTGATTCCGCCGATCTTCGCGTCCTCGCTGCTGCTGCTGCCGACCACGGTTGCCAATTTCAATGCCGGCAGCGGGCCGGAATGGTTTCAGTGGCTGAACACGCAGCTCAGCCATGGCCGGCCGCTGTTTCTGTTCTGCTATCTGGCGCTGATCGTGTTCTTCGCGTTCTTCTACACCGCGATCGTGTTCAACCCGACCGAGACCGCCGACAATCTCAAGAAGCATGGCGGTTTCATCCCGGGCATCCGGCCGGGCGAACGCACCGCCGAATACATCGACTACGTGCTGTCGCGCGTCACGGTTCTGGGCGCTGCCTATCTCGCGATCGTCTGCCTGATCCCCGAAATCCTGATCTCCTACGCCTCGGTGCCGTTCTACTTCGGCGGCACCTCGCTCCTGATCGTGGTCAGCGTGACCATGGATACGGTAGCGCAGGTGCAGGGTTATCTGCTCGCCCACCAATATGAAGGGTTGATCAGAAAGTCGAAGCTGAGGGGGCGTCGCCGCTGACGTCCGAAGCCGCGCGTTGCATCGCTTTCGCTGTCCGCGCTTCCGCGCTGATCGTAGTTGGCGCTGGGCAGGATTTTGAAACGAAGGTGCGCGGCGGGCCGCTCACCGAGCCGGGGGGCGAATACGTATGAGACTGATTCTTCTCGGGCCGCCGGGGGCGGGCAAGGGTACCCAGGCACTACGTCTGGTTCAGAAGCACGGCATCGTCCAGCTCTCGACCGGTGAAATGCTGCGCGCCGCGGTGGCGGCGGAGACGGCGGTAGGCCTCAAGGCCAAGGACATCATGGCCAGTGGCGGGCTGGTGCCGGATGAGATCGTGATCGGGATCATTTCCGATCGCCTCGATCAGCCGGATGCGGCGAACGGCTTTATTCTCGACGGCTTCCCGCGAACGGTGCCGCAGGCCGAGGCGCTCGATGAACTCCTGAAGAAGAAGCACATCAAGCTGGATGCCGTGGTGGAGTTGCGCGTCAACGAGAGCGCGCTGCTGCAGCGGGTCGAAACCCGGGCGGCGGAGATGCGCGCGCGGGGCGAGGATGTGCGAATCGACGATACGCCGGAAGTGCTGGCGAAGCGGCTGGCGAGCTACCGTTCGCTGACCGAGCCGCTGATTCTCTACTATTCGGAGCAGCGCAAGCTTCTGACGGTCGATGGCATGATGCCCATCGAAGAGGTGACCCGCGAGATCAACCGAATCCTTGCCGCGATCGGGGCGGTCGAAGCCAAGGCCGCCAGGAAGGCGGATTCGGCCAAGCGAACCGCCAGGAAGGCTAAAACGGACGCCAAAGCCGGCGCCAGGAAGACCGGCGCCAAAAAGACCGTCAAGAAAGCCGCCAAGCCGGCCGCCGGAAAAGCCGCCAAATCGGCGGCCAAGGGGGCCGGGGCTGGCAAAAAAGCCGCCAAAGCCTCCCGGAAGGCCGGGAAAACGGCCTCCAGGGCGGCCAAAAAGGCTGTCCGCAAGGCGCCCGCCAGTTCCAAGGCCCGCGCCGTCGGCAAGGCCAGGAAAGCTGCCAAAAAGGTCACGAAAAGGCGAGCTAAACGCTAGAGACGGTTGACGAAACCAAGTTGAATCCTTTAATAAGCCCGGTATCCAGTCGGATTGTTTCCAGACGATGCCGGGCCCCGAGACAAGCAAGGGGACGGGCGTCGTGTTCGCGTTTGTGGACACCCGCCCAGAATAGCTAAAAACACAGCCGGTCCCAGGGATCGGCGACAGGAGAGACTGCGTGGCCCGTATTGCCGGTGTGAATATCCCGACCAACAAGCGCGTTCTGATCGCGCTCCAGTACATCCATGGTATCGGCCAGAAGAACGCCGCCGAGATCATCGAGAAGGTCAAGATTGCCGAAGATCGTCGCGTCAATCAGCTGAGCGATCAGGAAGTGCTGCAGATCCGTGAAGTGATCGACCGCGACTATCTGGTCGAAGGCGACCTGCGTCGCGAGACCGGCATGAACATCAAGCGTCTGATGGATCTCGGCTGCTATCGCGGCCTTCGTCATCGCCGCGGATTGCCGGTGCGCGGCCAGCGCACCCATACCAACGCGCGCACGCGCAAGGGGCCGGCCAAGTCGATCGCCGGCAAGAAGAAGTAATTTTCGCGAATAGCGAATTGCGAATGGCGAGTAGGGGCCGATCCTTACTATTCGCCATTCGCTACTCACCATTCGCATCAGAGGTGTAGCCGCTGGCATTACGGCGGCGTTGAGATCTTAGGAAAGGTTCTGGAATGGGCAAGGAAGCCACCCGCGTACGTCGCCGTGAGCGCAAGAACATTGCATCCGGTGTTGCGCACGTGAACTCGTCGTTCAACAACACGACCATCACCATCACCGACGCGCAGGGCAACACCATTGCCTGGTCGTCGGCCGGAACGATGGGCTTCAAGGGCTCGCGCAAGTCGACCCCTTACGCCGCGCAGGTCGCGGCGGAAGACGTCTCCAAGAAGGCGCAGGAACACGGCATGCGCACGCTGGAGGTTGAAGTTGCAGGTCCGGGTTCGGGCCGTGAATCGGCGCTTCGCGCGCTGCAGGCGGCGGGCTTCACCGTCACATCGATCCGCGACGTGACCACGATCCCGCACAATGGCTGCCGTCCGCGCAAGCGCCGGCGCGTGTGATTTGACGACCGCGGGCGGCATGGCCGCCCCGCGACGAACTTTGCAGTGTATTTGACGCGGCCTGATCCGCGTTCTCCAACGCCAGTGATGTAGACGGCATGGGTGAAACAGTGACGATCCAGAAAAATTGGCAAGAACTCATTCGGCCGAACAAGCTCCAGGTAACGCCGGGCACCGACGCGAATCGTTTCGCGACGCTGGTCGCCGAACCCCTCGAGCGCGGCTTCGGCCAGACCCTCGGCAATGCGCTGCGCCGCATCCTGCTGTCCTCGCTGCAGGGCGCTGCGGTGCAGTCGGTGCACATCGACGGCGTGCTGCACGAGTTCTCCTCGATCGCGGGCGTTCGCGAGGACGTCACCGACATCGTGCTCAACATCAAGGACATCTCGATCAAGATGCAGGGCGAAGGCCCCAAGCGCATGGTCGTGAAGAAGCAGGGCCCGGGCGTCGTCACCGCCGGCGACATCCAGACCGTCGGCGATGTCGTGGTGCTCAACCCCGACCTGCAGATCTGCACGCTGGACGAAGGCGCCGAAATCCGCATGGAATTCACGGTCGCCGCCGGCAAGGGCTACGTCGCCGCCGAGCGCAACCGTCCCGAGGATGCGCCGATCGGCCTGATCCCGGTCGACAGCCTGTTCTCTCCGGTCCGCAAGGTCTCCTACAAGGTCGAGAACACCCGCGAGGGCCAGATCCTCGACTACGACAAGCTGACCATGACCATCGAGACCAACGGCGCGATCTCGCCCGATGATGCGGTGGCCTATGCCGCGCGCATCCTGCAGGATCAGCTCAACGTGTTCGTGAACTTCGAAGAGCCGCGCAAGGAAGTGGCGCAGGAGATCATTCCCGATCTCGCGTTCAACCCGGCGTTCCTCAAGAAGGTCGACGAACTCGAACTGTCGGTGCGTTCGGCGAACTGCCTGAAGAACGACAACATCGTCTACATCGGCGACCTCGTGCAGAAGTCGGAAGCGGAGATGCTCCGTACCCCGAACTTCGGCCGCAAGTCGCTGAACGAGATCAAGGAAGTGCTGGCCCAGATGGGTCTGCATCTCGGCATGGAAGTGCCCGGCTGGCCGCCGGAGAATATCGACGAGTTGGCCAAGCGCTTCGAAGACCATTATTGATCGAATAATTGTCGTGGCCGGGCGAAAGCGCCGGCCATTGCATTTTGGGCGAACGCAGGCGGCCCACCTGAGCAACGTGTCCGACGAGCCGTCGCGACCGAAAGAGTATTGAGGAATTCAACATGCGTCACGGCAAGGTTCATCGGAAGCTCAACCGCACCGCCGAGCATCGCAAAGCGATGTTCGCCAACATGTGCGCCGCGCTGATCAAGCACGAGCAGATCGTCACCACGCTGCCGAAAGCCAAGGAATTGCGGCCGATCGTCGAGAAGCTGGTCACGCTCGGCAAGAAGGGCGGCCTCTCGATGCGCCGCCAGGCGATCTCCGAGATGCGCGACCTCGACCAGGTCCGCAAGCTGTTCGACGTGATCGCGACCCGCTACAAGGACCGCCAGGGCGGCTATACCCGCATCATCAAGGCCGGTTTCCGCTACGGCGACAACGCTCCGATGGCCGTGATCGAATTCGTCGACCGCGACGTCGACGCCAAGGGCCTCGACTCCGGCCCGGTGCAGGAAAAGTCCGCCGAAGCGGCGTAAGCTTCTGCCAAATCGGGTTTTTAAAGCGGCGCTTCGGCGCCGCTTTTTTGTTGGGCACCTGTCGGGCATCGCCGCCGCAATATGCCGTGGCGCTCGACTTGCAGCGCAGGGCGTTCGACCGCGACCTGTTTTTGGTTGAGGGCGTGGTGGTGGCGACGTAGGATCGCAGGGATCTGGACAGAAAAATGAGCCGATTCTGGAGCAGTTTGACGCATGACCTCCGGCCCTATGTCCCGGGCGAACAGCCGCGCATGGCGGAATTGGTCAAGCTCAACACCAATGAGAATCCATTGGGTCCTTCCCCGCGCGTGCTGGAAGCGATCCGCGGCGAGGCGACTGACGCGCTGCGGCTGTATCCGGACCCGCAGGCGTCAGCGCTGCGGGCTGCCTTGGCCACCTACCACCAGGTTCGACCTGAGCAGGTGTTCGTCGGCAACGGCTCGGACGAGGTGCTGGCGCACGCCTTTGCCGCCCTGCTGAAGCATGATGCGCCGTTGCTCTTCCCCGACATCACCTACAGTTTCTATCCCGTTTATTGCCGACTGTTCGGCATCACGTACGAGGCCGTGCCGCTCGATGCGGCCATGCACATCCGCGTTGCCGACTACCTGCGGCCGGCCGGCGCGATCATCATCCCCAATCCGAATGCGCCGACGGGCGTTGCGCTGTCACGGGCCGAGATCGCTGCCCTGCTGGCGCAGCATCCCGACGTTCCCGTTGTCATCGACGAGGCCTATGTCGATTTCGGCGCCGAGACCGCCATTCCGCTGGTCGCCTCGCACCCGAACCTCCTGGTCGTTCAAACCATGTCCAAGTCGCGGGCGCTGGCCGGCTTACGGGTCGGCTACGCGATCGGCGACGCCGACCTGATCGAGGCGCTGAACCGGGTGAAGGACAGTTTCAACTCCTATCCGCTGGGCCGGCCGGCCCAGGCCGGCGCCATCGCCTCGCTGGAAGACGAGGCCTGGTTTCAACAGAGCCGTATCGGCGTGATCGAAGGCCGCGAGCGGCTCAACCGCGGCCTGCACAGGCTTGGCTTCGACGTGCTGCCGTCCGCCGCCAATTTCGTCTTCGCACGGCATCCGGCGCATGAGGGCGCAGCACTGGCCGCCGCGCTGCGCCAGCGCGCGGTAATCGTCCGTCATTTTTCGGCGGCTCGTATCTCGGATTATCTGCGGATCACCGTGGGCACCGACGAACAAATCGACCGGCTGTTGTCGGAGCTGTCGGACATCCTGGGTAATCCGTAGGGTGGGCAAAGCCATTGGGCGCGCATCGCGCGTACCAATGGCGTGCCCACCATCAATTTCAAGTGAACGCGGACGATAGATGGTGGGCACGGCGCGAAGAGTGCGCCTTTGCCCACCCTACGAACTACCACCCCTCCAGCACGATCTTGCCGCGCGATTTGCCGGACTCCAGGAGCGCATGCGCGCGCTTGAGATTGGCGGCGTTGATGGTGCCGAACGCCTGGTCGAGCGTGGTGCGCAGCACACCCTTGTCGATCAAATCGGCGACGTCGTTGAGCAAATGATGCTGGCCGATCATGTCGGGCGTCTGGAACGATGAGCGCGTGAACATCGACTCCCAGTGCACCGAGACCGCCTTGCCCTTGAACACGCTGAAAGTGAATTCCTGGGGATCGTCGATCAGGCCGAATTTGCCCTGCGGCGCGATGATGTCGGCCAATGCCTTGTAGTGCTGTTCGGTATTGGTGAGGCTTGCGATCAGCGCCACCGGCGGCACCTTCAGTTTTTCGATTTGTTCCTTCATCGGCTTGGCGTGGTCGATCACCGCGTGGGCGCCGAGATCGAGACACCATTTTTGCGATTCCGGGCGCGACGCAGTGGCGACGACGGTGAGGCCGGTAAGGCGGCGCGCGAGCTGGATCAGGATCGAACCAACGCCGCCGGCGCCGCCCATGATCAGGAGCGTGCGCGGATCGACGCTCTTGCCGGGCACGACGCCCAGCCGGTCGAACAGCAATTCCCATGCGGTGATCGAGGTCAGGGGCAGGGCGGCTGCTTGCGCGAAGGAAAGCGACTTCGGCTTGCGTCCGACGATGCGTTCGTCGACCAGATGGAATTCTGAATTGGTGCCCTGGCGCAGGATCGAGCCGGCATAGAACACCTCGTCGCCGGGCTTGAACAGCGTGACGTCGGGGCCGACGGCGTCAACGATCCCGGCGGCGTCGTATCCCAAAATCTTGGTTTCGCCCGCCGGGGGTGCGGCGCGCTTGCGCACCTTGTAATCGACCGGATTGGCCGAAATCGCCTTCACGGAGACGCGGATGTCGCGACCTTTCGGCTCCGGTTTGGTCGCCTCGAAATCGATCAGCGAACTGGCGTCCTCGATGGGAAGCGATTTCTGGTATCCGACGGCCTTCATTGGGCGGTTCTCCTTGTCGCCGGCGGCATACGCCGGTGTTCCCGGCATTACCTGCTGTTTCAGGAGCGAAATTGCAAGGTTTGGACGAAAAACGCGCTCGGATCAGCGCATTGTGTCCGCCGAATCGGGCCATAACCGGCCGATCAAGCCTTGCAGATAGAGCCTTGCAATCGCTTCTATTCGCGGGCCGGGACGCCTATATTCGAACCATCCATTCCCAGGGAATTTTTTCATGTTTGCTGTTCGTATGATCACGGCGTTGCTGGCCCTTGCGGCCGCGGCCAGCCCGGCGATGTCGCAGGACCGCCGCGTGCCGACTTCGCCCGTGGAACTGCGGCTGTCCTACGCGCCGATCGTGCAGCGGGTGCAGCCGGCGGTGGTCAACGTCTACGCCGCCAAGGTGGTGCAGAACCGCAATCCATTGCTCGACGATCCGATCTTCCGCCGCTTCTTCGGCGTGCCCGGCCAGCAGCCGGAACAGATGCAGCGCTCGCTGGGATCGGGCGTCATGGTGGATTCGTCCGGTCTGGTCGTGACCAACAACCACGTCATCGAAGGCGCCGACCAGGTCAAGATCTCGCTCTCCGACAAGCGCGAATTCGAGGCCGAGATCGTGCTCAAGGACAGCCGCACCGATCTTGCGGTGCTGCGGATCAAGGACGGCAAGGAGAAATTTGCGACGCTCGACTTTGCCAATTCGGACGAGTTGCTGGTCGGCGACGTCGTGCTGGCGATCGGCAATCCCTTCGGCGTCGGGCAGACCGTCACCCACGGCATCATCTCCGCGCTGGCGCGGACGCAAGTCGGTATCACCGACTACCAGTTCTTCATCCAGACCGACGCCGCCATCAATCCCGGCAATTCCGGCGGCGCGCTGGTCGACATGACCGGCAAGCTTGCGGGCGTCAACACCGCGATCTTCTCGCGTTCCGGCGGTTCGCAGGGCATCGGCTTTGCGATTCCCGCCAACATGGTCCGGGTCGTCGTCGCCTCCGCCAAGAGCGGCGGCAAGGCGGTGAAGCGGCCGTGGCTCGGCGCCCGCTTGCAGGCGGTGACCCCGGAGATCGCCGAGACGCTGGGGCTTCGCGTTCCCTCCGGCGCGCTGGTCGCCAATGTCACGGCGGGCAGCCCGGCGGCGCGGGCAGGGCTGAAACTGTCCGATCTGGTGGTCGCGATCGACGGCCAGACCGTCGACGATCCCAACGGTTTTGATTATCGCTTCGCCACCCGTCCGCTCGGCGGCACCGCGCAGATCGACGTGCAGCGCGCCGGCAAGACCGTGAAGCTGACGGTGCCACTCGAAACCGCGCCCGATACCGGCCGCGACGAGATCGTCCTGACCTCGCGCTCGCCGTTCCAGGGCGCCAGGGTCGCCAACATCTCGCCGGCGGTGGCCGACGAATTGCGCATCGATGCCGACACCAAGGGCGTGGTGGTGACTGAACTCGCCGATGGCGCGACCGCCGCCAGCGTCGGTTTCCAGAAGGGCGACATCATCCTCGCCGTCAACAACCAGAAGATCGCCAGGACCAGCGATCTCGAAAAAGCGACGCGCGAGTCCGCGCGGCTCTGGCGCATCATCGTGGTGCGGGGCGGCCAGCAGATCAACGTTACGCTCGGCGGATGACCGGAAAGCGCCCACGCGAAAGCACCAACCTGTTTGCTGCCGCAGGGATGGAGCAGGATGCGCCGCGTCCGTTGCCGGACCGGCTGCGCCCCGCCGTGCTGTCCGATGTGGTCGGACAGGATCATATCCTCGGGCCCGACGGCGCGCTGACGCGGATGCTGGCGACGCGGACGCTGGGTTCGCTGGTGTTCTGGGGACCGCCCGGCACCGGCAAGACCACCGTGGCGCGGCTGCTGGCGGATGCCACCGAACTGCATTTCGAGCAGATATCGGCTGTGTTTTCCGGCGTCGCCGACCTGAAGAAAGTATTCGATGCCGCCCGCGCCCGGCGCGAGATGGGCAAGGGCACGCTGTTGTTCGTCGACGAGGTGCACCGGTTCAATCGCGCGCAGCAGGATTCGTTTCTGCCTGTCATGGAAGACGGCACCGTGGTGCTGGTCGGCGCCACCACCGAAAATCCCTCGTTCGAACTCAACGCCGCGCTGCTGTCGCGCGCGCGTGTGCTGGTGTTCCAGTCGCTCGATGCCGCGGCGATCGAGAAACTGTTCGCGCATGCCGAGAAGATCGAAGGCAAGAAACTGCCGCTCGACGCAGAAGCGCGCGCCGTGCTGGTGCGGATGGCCGACGGCGACGGCCGCGCCTCGCTCACGCTCGCCGAAGAGGTCTGGCGCGCCGCGCGCGAGAACGAGATCTTCAATGCCGTGCAGCTGCAGGACATCCTGCAGCGCCGCGCCCCGATCTACGACAAATCGGCCGACGGCCACTACAATCTGATCTCGGCGCTGCATAAATCGGTGCGCGGTTCCGATCCGGATGCTGCACTCTATTATCTCTGCCGCATGATGGATGCCGGCGAAGACCCGCTGTTCCTGGCCCGCCGCGTCGTCCGCATGGCGGTGGAGGACATTGGCCTGGCCGATCCGCAGGCGCTGGCGGTCTGCAACGCCGCCAAGGATGCCTATGACTTCCTGGGATCTCCTGAAGGCGAACTGGCGATCGCGCAGGCCGTGATCTATCTCGCCACCGCACCAAAATCCAACGCCGCCTACAAGGCCTTCGGCGCCGCGATGCGGGTGGCGAAGGAGGGCGGCTCATTGCTGCCGCCAAAGCACATCCTGAATTCGCCGACCAAGCTGATGAAGTCGGAAGGCTATGGCGGCGGCTATCAATACGACCACGACACGCCGGAGGCGTTCTCCGGCCAGGAATATTTCCCGGACGCGCTGGGCCACCAGACCTTCTACGATCCGCCGGATCGTGGGTTTGAACGCGAGATCAGGAAGCGGCTGGATTACTGGGCAAAGCTGCGCCGGGAACGGGGCGGGAGCTAGGGCTCAGTCCTTCGTGCGCTTTTTCAGTTCCGCAAGGGCGCGGCCGGCGAAACGGCCGAGCTTCGTCGCCGTGGAGTCGATCTCGGCGGCATGGTCGGGGCGGCCTGCCTCGAATGCGCTGAACCAGCGGCGGAAGCGCGCGAGTTCATCCGGCGGCAGCTTGGCAACAGCTTCGGCGAGGTCTTCGACTTTCATGTGGTCGATATAGCAGCTTTTAACCTGGGCGGACCTGCGGCAGATGGTTCCGCTCCCGCTTTCAGGGGGTGGCGGCGGGCCTGAATTCATACCGATTTCACCGTGACCATGCGCGGCTTTTGCGCTACCCAACGGCTTGGTCAGGAACCGAAACAATCATGAGCCTCCGCGCGAACAGACCGCTGAAAAGGTATCGCTGGTCCGGCGATCGCCCCACAGCCTCGCATTGCAAAGGCTTGCGTTCGTTGGTCGGGCTGCTTGCAGTCACCTGCGCTCTGCTGTTTTTGGCTGGCGCAGCGTCTGCCGAAACCGTCGAGGTGGCGCCGGGCGTGCAGGTGACGAAGAAAACCTATTCCGGACCGAGCCACGAGCAGCCGTTCTTCGGATTTGCCGTGAAGGATTCGGCGCAACAGGCCGCGGATGAAAAATTCGTCAAGGCGATGCTGGAGGCCGTGGGAACGCGGGAGAAGGCTTTTGAGGAAACCACCAAACGCGGCTGGAGAGCCGTAACCAAGGGCAACGCCAGCGAAGCCGCCCAGAGGTTCAATCAGGCCTGGCTGCTGGCGCCCGAACAGAGCGGCGTTTATCACGGCTTCGCCGTGATCGCTCAAATGCGCTTCCGCGACAATGATTTCGCCGACGAGATGTTCAGGGTCGCGCGCAAGCAGCCCAATCCGCTGAAGTCGCTCAACGCCGATTACGGCAAGATGCTCTTGATCGCCAGGCGGCCGCGCGAGGCGCAGGAGGTGCTGGAGCAGGCCGTCAAGGACACCCCGGATTTCCGCGACGCCTGGACCAATCTGGCCTGGGCCCGGCTGCAGAACGGCGACGCCGCGGCGGCCTGTGCCGCGGCGGACGAAGCCGTCAAGCAACGCCCTTCCGGCAACGCCAATACCGACCTGACTGCCGTGCGCAGCAGCGCGCAATGCAAGTGAGCGGCTATTTTCCCGTTTTGACGAAATCAAGAATCTGATCGCTCAGGCGGGTATCCGCGGAGTTGATCGAATACACCTCCGACATGTGACTGTGCTGCGGCAGCAGCACCGCCCGTGCGCATCCGGCCGTGCGTTTGCACGTCGCTTGCTTCATCCGATCGAATTGCAGCACGAAGCCCTCCGGGTCCAGTTCGGCGGCAGCCAGCATCAGCGGGATGTCGGTTGTCGCCAGCCCCGCCAGCGAGGAGCGTTCGGCATAGCGCGCCGGATCGGTGCCGAAGTAAGCGATCTGGGTTTCGGCAAGCGGCATCGCGGTGATGTCGTAAATGCCCGAGATCATGATCGCGCCGGCGAGGCCGCCGCCCTTCACCTCGTGAAACTCGGGATGCGATACATAGCTCGAGACGTGAACCGCGCCGGCGGAATGTCCCATCAGATAGATGCGCGCGGGATCGCCGCCGCGTTCGCCGATCTTGTGCGAGATCCATCGGACCGCGCTGGCGAGATCCTGGGCCCCCGCCGGCCAGGGCGCCTGCGGGGCGAGGCGATAGGTGACATTGACGCCGATAAAGCCGCTCTTCGCCGCCCACAGCATGATGTTGTCATAGAACGGACTGGTCGGCGTCGTTCGCTTGTTGCCGCCGACGAACGCGCCGCCATGGACGAAGATCAGCACCGGCCGGGGAGATGCGGCCGCCTCCGGCGTGAAAATATCGAGCAGGTTGCGGTCGGCGGCGTCGTATTTGACGTCGCGCTCGATCCTGAGGCCCGGATACGGCTCCTTCTGCTGCAACGGCGCATACAGCGCCACGGTCTTCGGCGGGTCGATGACGCGGCCCATTTCCAGCAGTTTGGCGGCGATCTCCGCCGGCATCGGGCTTTCCTGCGTCCACGCCGCGCTTGCGATCATGGCTGCAACAACGACCAGGGCCGGTTTCGGTAGCAGCATCACGGTAGCTCCTCGTTTGGGCCTGTTTTGACAAGCATGGCCGATCCGATACCTAGTTTTACCCGATTTCGCCGTGACGATTCGCTGCTTTTGCGCTACCCAACGGCCTAATCCGGAGCCGCTGAATCATGAGCCGTCGCGTCAAGAAGCCACTGAAACCCCGGGGCGATCGCCCGAAGGGTGCGCGTCCGTATCGTGGCTCGGCCGCCGAGCGGCCGCCGGCGCGTCCGGGTGGCAAGCCGTCCGCGCGGTTCGCCGCCTCGGCGCCGCGTGCGCCAAGACCGGCGCCGTTCATTCCGGAGCCCGAGAAGATCGTGCCCGAGCCGGCGCCGTTGCCGACCAAGGTGCAGACCGTGGTGGTCACGGCGGACGAGAACAACATGCGGGTCGACCGCTTTCTGGAAGCGCGTTTTCCCGGCCTCTCGTTCTCCCACATCCAGCGCATCGTCCGCAAAGGCGAGCTGCGCGTCAACGGCAAGCGCGCCGACAGCAAGGATCGCATCGAGGAGGGACAGAGCATCCGGATTCCGCCGCTCAAGCTCGATGCGGCCAAGGTCGTCGGCAGCCTCTCGGAGGCCGCGACCAAGACGCTGCAGGCGCTGAAGGACATGATCCTGTTCGAGGACGCCGACGTCATGGTGCTGAACAAGCCCGCGGGGCTCGCGGTGCAGGGCGGCTCCGGCATCACGCGCAATGTCGATGACATGCTGGAAGTGATGCGCGACGCCAAGGGGCAGAAGCCGCGGCTGGTGCACCGGCTCGACAAGGAAACCGCGGGCTGCCTGTTGATCGCCAAGACGCGCTTTGCCGCGGCCGCGCTCACCGGATCGTTCCGCCATCGCTCGGCGCGAAAAGTCTACTGGGCGCTGGTGGCGGGCGTGCCGAAGCCGAAGCAGGGCCGCATCTCGACCTACCTCGCCAAGGAAGAGAGCGAGGATGACACCATCATGGTGATCGCCAAGCATGGCGACGAGGGCGCCAGCCACGCCGTGACCTATTACGCGGTGGTCGAGACCTCGGCGCAAAAACTCGCCTGGGTGTCGCTGAAGCCCGTCACCGGGCGGACCCATCAGTTACGCGCTCACATGGCGCATATCGGCCACGCCATCATCGGCGATCCCAAATATTTCAACAAGGAAAACTGGGAACTGCCGGGCGGCCTGCAGAAGCGGCTGCACCTCCTGGCGCGCCGGATCACAATTCCGCATCCGCGCGGCGGCACCATCGACGTCACGGCGCCGCTGCCGCCACACATGCTGCAATCGTGGAACCTGCTGGGTCTCGAGGCCGACCGCTTCGATCCGATCGAGAACGCGCCGGAAGAATAATTTTGCTTGCGGCATTCTTGCAGGCGATGCGGCGGATCACGACATGGGATCGATGAAGAGATCGTCGATCCTGATGGGCGCGGTGCTGTGGACGCTGATGGCGGCGAGTACCGCCTCCGCGCAAGCCATTCCGCCGGGCGGCTCGCAATTCAACCCGCCGCTGCCTCCGCCGCCGCCGCCCCCGAAGATCGAGGTACCGGCGATCCCGAAAATGGACGCGACGCTGCCAGTGCCGCAGGTCCAGGGGCTGCCGCGCGGTTCGTTCGGCGACCGCATCAGCAAGTGCCTCGAAGACGGCGCCGCCGCGGGGCTCGGCCCCAGCGAACGCTCGGCCTATTCGCGCGCCTGCGCCAATCGGTAGTCCGGGACATTTCCCGGGATTCGCTGTCCGCAAGACACCGGCAAGCTAACGCCGCTTTGATTCAAGCGAATGGATAATGTGCTCGGACAGGAGCTGGGCAGCCGGAGTCAAGGCTCCGGGAGCCCGGTACAATGCTATCTCGGCATCGGGCAACTGGGGCAGGTGATGTTCGACCCCCACCAGCATCAGGCCTTCCGGTACCATGTCCTTTGACATCACTGTCACGCCCAGTCCGGCGCGCACCGCAGCCTGCAGCCCCTCGCTGCTCGGACTGGTATACGAAATTCGCCAAGCACGCCTGTCGGCATTCAGCGCGGCAAGCGCGCGCTTGCGATAGACATCGGGCGCGGGCGCCAGCACCAGCGGCAGAGGCTGATTAGCTTCCAACACGAGTTTGGGGCTGGTCACCCAAACCAGCACGTCGCGCCACACCGGTATTCCGCCTGCCGGCCCCTGAGGTTCGCGCTTCACCATGATCAGGTCATATTCACCTTTTGAAAACCCTTCGAGCAGGCTGAAACTGAAGGTGCAGTTAACCTCGAGAGCTACGCGCGGATGTGCGCGCGCGAACTGCGCCAAAACGTCCGGCAGGTAGACGGTGGCAAAATCTTCGGGAGTTCCGAGGCGAACGCTGCCTTCGACATCGGGCTCCAGTATGCGGGAGCGTGCTTCGTCGGCGAGGTGCAGCAGTTGTCTCGCGTAGTTCAGCAGGATCTCTCCGACGGGGGTCAGGAGGAAATCACGGCCATCCCGCTCGAATACGCGCCGTCCGAGACCGTCTTCGAGCTTCTTGATCTGCAGGCTTACAGTGGATTGGGTGCGCCCGACCCTTTCCGCGGCGCGCGTAAAGCTGGCGTTGTCGACGACGGCGACGAACGTCCGCAGCAAGTCGAAGTCGAATGGGGGTAGGGGAGTGCTCACTGCGCAACCTGCAACCTGCGGTGCCTGCCTATCGGACCGCGCACCTATCTACTACCACGGTTTGGTGGGCTTTTGTCCCGTATGACGCGACCATGCGCAGATCCCCGAGCAGGTCGACGCTTCCACGAACCGGTTTGGTCAGGCCTTCGATTGCCGTCACTTCAATGCTGGTTGGCCTCCTGGAATGGAATTGATGCTTCCGGGCGCGGCCTGACGGGCCCGTTGCTGTGCACCGTTTCAGTCTGCGGCGGCTCCGACTGGCGAGCAAGGGCAGCGGCTTCCGGTGGTGGTCGAGTATCGCCGGATAAATCGGCCAGCCGACGGCGCTCCGCGCGCGGGAGAGCCAGCCTGTCATAGAGAATGGGAACGAGCAGCAGCGTCAGCGCCGTCGCGGTGACCAGACCACCGATCACCACGATGGCAAGCGGTCGCTGAATCTCGGCGCCCGGTCCGTCTGCAAACAGGAACGGCACGAGGCCGAGCGCCGCGATCGACGCCGTCAGGGTGACGGGCCGCAGCCGTCGTCTCGCGCCTTCCATGACCGCCTCGCGAAAAGGCAACGTACCGCGCGCGCACACCTCGTTGATGTAGGATATGAGCACGACGCCGTTCAGGACCGCGATACCCATCAAGGCGATGAAGCCGACCGAGGCCGGCACCGAAAGGAATTCGCCGGAAGCCCACAGGGCGATGACGCCGCCAATGGTTGCGAATGGCACGTTGACGAAGACGAGCGCCGCCTGCCTGAGTGACCCGAATGTCATATAGAGCAGCAGAAAGATGGCTGCGAGTGCAATCGGCACCACGATCGAAAGACGCGCCGCGGCCCGCTGCTGGTTTTCGAACTGTCCGCCCCACACCAGCGAATAGCCCTTGGGGAGGTCAACCCGGGCCGATGCCGCCTTGGCGTCGGCGACGAAGCCGACCAGATCGCGCCCGCGCACATTGGCCAGGATGGTCGAAAAGCGCTGGCCGTCCTCGCGGATCACCTGGATGGGTCCGTCCTCGATCCGGATATTGGCGACCTGCGCCAGTTCGATGGTGCCGCCGCCCGGCAGCACGATCGGTACCCGTCCCAGGTCGGCCGCGGAGGCGCGTTGGCGCGCCTCGCCCCTGACCACCAGAGGCGTTCTCACCTGGCCCTCCAGCACGATGCCGAGCCGCCGGCCGTCGACCCAGACTCTCAGCGATTCCTGTATCTCCTCGGCGTTCAGCCCGAAGCGGCCCGCCTGGGCGCGGTCCACCGCCACCGTGAAGTAGCGCATCCCGGCGTTGCGAAGCGCGAAAACGTCGATCGCGCCCGGCACCGAGCGAATCGCGGAAGCGACGTCGCGGGCCACCCGGTTAAGCGTAGCGATGTCCTCGCCGAACACCTTGACGACGACGTCGCCGCGCGCGCCGATAATCATCTCCTGGACGCGCATGTCGATCGGTTGGGTCAGCGCATAGCTGATGCCGGGAATGCCGTCGAGCACGCGGCGCAGTTCGCCGAGGAACCAGCGCATATCGCCGCCGCGCCACTCCTTGCGCGGGGCCAGCGTCATGAACATGTCGGTCTCGTTGAGGCCGACCGGATCGATGCCGAGTTCGTCGGCGCCAGCCCGGGCAATGATCCGCCGGATCTCGGGAATTTCTGCCTTCAGCGCCTGCTGGATACGTTGATCGGTCTGCGCTGCCTCTTCGACCGAGATGGTGGGAAACTTCCTGATGGTGATGACGGGCGTGCCCTCATCCATCACCGGCATGAACGTGCTGCCGATCCGCGGGAACACGACCGCGACCGCCGCGACGCCGATCGCGACTGCCACGAACATGCCGGCAGGCCGCCGCATCACATAGGCGAGCAACGGATCGTAGCCGGCGTGCAGCTTGCGCACCAGCCACGGATCGGCATGCGCTCCGGTGCGCAGCAAATAGGCCGAGAGCGCAGGAACCACGGTCAGCGAGAGCAGCAGCGCGGCGATCAGGGCCACCACGATAGTGAGCGCGACCGGGCTGAACAGCCGGCCCTCCAGACCCTGCAAGGCGAGCAGCGGCATGAACACCAGGATGATGATGGCGACGCCCGATATGAGCGGCATGGCGACCTCACGCGTCGCCTCCAGCGTCAGGCGCAGACGCGTCGCGAGATTGGGCTTCTCGACGGTGGAAAGGCGGTGCTCGACGTTTTCCACGACAACCACGGCGCAATCGACCAACAAGCCGATCGCGATCGCCAGTCCGCCCAGCGACATGATGTTGGCGGACCAGCCGAACAGGCGCATCACACCGAAGGTCGTCAACACCGCGAGCGGCAAGATCAGCGAAACGACCAGCGCCGAGCGGAGGTTCCCCAGGAACAGCAGCAGCAGTACGATGACGAACGCGATGGCCTCGAGCAGCACCTTCTGCACGGTCCAGACCGCCTTGCCGATCAGCTCGCTGCGGTCGTAGAAGATCACGATGCGGGCGCCCTCGGGCAGTTGCGGCCCAAGTGCATCGAAGCGCGCCTTCACGCCGTCGACGACGGTGCGTGCATTGGCGCCACGCAGACCCAGCACCATGCCCCAAACGGCCTCACCGGTCGCCTCCGCCGTTACCACGCCGTTGCGGGCGAGCGAGCCGAACCGCACGTCGGCAATGTCGCTGACCCGCACGATCGCGCCGTTGCGTGTCGTCACGACGATGTTGCGGATATCGTCCAGCGTCTTGATGCGTCCTTCCGAGCGCACCAGCAACGCTTCCTCCCCATTTCGGATACGTCCGGCCCCGTCATTTCGGTTGTTGACCTCGACAGCCTTTTCGAGCATTTGCGTGGTGATGCCGCGTGCCGCCATCGCGGAGGCCGATGGGATTACTTCGAAGGTCCGCACATGGCCGCCCAGCACATTGACGTCGGCAACACCCGGAATGCCGCGCAGCGCCGGCCGGATTGTCCAGTCGAGTAGCGACCGCTTCTCCTGCGCTGACATGGTCTCCGATTCAATGGTGAACATCACCATCTCGGCAAGGGGGGTCACGATCGGGGCGAGGCCGCCGTCGCTGCCGGCGGGAAGCTGGTCGCGCACCTCCTGCAGGCGCTCATTCACCTGCGCGCGAGCCCAGAAGATGTCGGTGCCGTCGGCAAACTCGAAGGTCAGCAGCGCGACCGCGTATCGTGTCGTCGATCGCATGCGCACGAGATTAGGGATGCCACGCGCGGCCAACTCGATGGGAGTCGTGACCCGGCTCTCGAGTTCCTCGGGCGTGAGGCCGGGCGCCTGCATCGAAACGAGTACCTGAACCGGTGCGACATCCGGAAAAGCGTCAATCGAGAGCTTCTGGTAGGCGGTCGCACCCCAGATCGCCAGCGCGACCGCCGCGATAAAGACGATGAGTCGCTGCTTCAGTGCGATGTCGACAAATCCGGAGAGCATGGCTTAGTCCTTGTCCAATGCCGCGAGTTCCGAAAGCAGCGCGATGATGCCGCGATCGGCCACCTCGTCATCCGCGGCGAGAGCCCCCCGAACCGAAGCGCTGCGCGCGGTCTCCGAAATGACCTGGACAGGGCGCGCGCGAAATCCCTGGGGATCCTTCACGAATACCCAGGCCCGGTCACGGTGACGTACGATCGATGTCGCGGGTACGGACCATTGCGCTGCGCCATTCTGGCTGATGCGGATGGTGGCCAGGACCGCCAGTCCCGGGCGGATCGCGCCATTGGCCGAGCCGATCTCGGCAACCGCCATGGCGGACTGCGTCGAGGCATCGACGGTGCGGCCGATCCGGACGACGCGGCCCTGGACGCCGTAAGCCGGGATCACAACCGTCTGACCCGCTGTGAGCGCCGGCAGGCGCGCGGCCGGCACCTGGATGTTGATCCAGAGCGGCTCGAGAGATGCGAGGGAGATCACCGGTGCCGCGGCCTCCACGCGCTGTCCGGGGCTGGCGTCGCGCCGCACGACGGTGCCCGTGATCGGAGCGTGCACCGTGACCGAACTCAGGATTCGCCGTGAGCTGCGCAACGTCTCGATATCGGCATCGGACATTTCCATCAGGCTTAGGATCTGGGCCCGCTCGTCGAGACGCGACTTGGCATTGATGGCTTCCGTTTCGACGACACGCAATTCGCGCTCCGGCGTCGCCCGGCTTTCCCACAGAAAGCGGATGCGGCGCAGGCGGTCCGCAGCCAGCGCCTCGTCGGCCATCGCAGCCAGATATTGCCGCTGCGCCTCGACCAGATCGGGCGAGCGCAAGCGCGCGATCGGCTGGCCGGCCGTCACGTTTTCGTCGGTGGCGACAAGCACCGCCTCGACCAGGCCGTTCGCGGGCGCAGCGACCACGCGGAGCTGGGAGGGAGGGATCGCCACCGTGCCGGGCAGCGACAACTCGGTCTCGCCGCGCTCCGGTACGACCGGCGAAGTCCCGATGCCGGCGGTGCGGATCTCACGTTCCTCGAGTGGGATCACGACGTCGCTGGATTGATCGGCTACAGGACCCGCGTTGACCGAGGCAGCGTTGCCCAGCGACAACCAGCAAAGCAGGAGCGACGCGACGATTCGTTTCGAGGTAATAAGCGCAGTCATAGTGCTAATCCGAGTCCAGTTTACTGACGTGATTGGTTAACCGCCTTGTCGTCCAGGCTTTGGAAACAAAACTGCCGTCGCTGCTTCATCCGCGAGGTAAAAGGCAGCCCCTGCAATGCAAGAGGCTCGCGTAAAGGCAATGCGGCGCGCAGGTGCTCGCGCCGCACGCGATGGTCAGGGCCGGGCCGGTTGACAAGCGTTGGTCGGGCGGCTTGGTCGAACCATACTTGCTCCTCAGCAACGATCATCGGCCTCCTGAACTTCGCTCGACGCAGGCGGTTTGGAACGGCGATCCCTTTTCACGACGACAATCAACTTCGATGGTCCGCCGCGCGCCGGTATTTCATACTGACGAAGTTCTTCCCTCATGAATTTCGATTGAACTTCCATAGGCTGCACGCTTGTCTTCATAGCTGCTTGCTCCTCTCTCAACCTGATACGGAGTTATTCTCTTGGTGCTCGATTTGGGAAACGAGTTTTTCCGCTGTTTTCCATTGGAAAAACCGATGCATGAGCTTCGCGGCCTGGCGCGGGCCCGGCCGAGGGCTCAGATCTGCCCGATGAAGGCCTCGGCGTACCGTCGGGCAGCCCGTCGGACCCTCAATGGACAGCATTGAGCAATCCAATTGGCGTTCGTTCGGACGCGCCTCTATCAAGGGTGCGATCCGAAGTGGCAGGCCAAAATGAAGGAAGGCCGATTACGATGACACCGCATTTTGACACAAGTAGCGGCGCGGAACGGATTGATGAAGACACGCGTGAAGGCGAGATCGCTCGCAGAAGCGTGCTCTTCGGGCTATGGGCTGGAAGGCATGCAGGACTGGAGGGCGACGCGCTGGAGACTTACGCTCTCTCGATTCACTTGGCTGATCACCGAATTCCAGGTCATGATGACGTGATCGCGAAAGTTGCCGCCGACCTGGCTTGCTGCGGAAACCCGATGAGCGACCGGGGATTGCGCACCTGTTTTCGGGAGATGGCGCTGCGAGCCAGTCTGTAGCTTCTATCAGTCGCTGTCGAAGATGGACGATTTCAGACAGTTGGCAGAGGTGATAATACGCAGCGACGACAACGACTCGAGAATTGACGTCTGAATCTTCGAGGTCGGACGGCGGAGGACCTCTCATAAAATCCACCCTACCGCTCCGAAGAAGCAACTTCAAAAGCTTGTTTGACTAGAAAGGGCCTTGCGTTGAGGCAGATCAACCTCGATGTGGCCCGGGAAGTCGATACTGCGATTTGTTCGCGATTGCATATGCAGATTGGGGAACCCGATGGCTGTCAAGGATGTCCTTCTCGCACTCACGACCTATCCGGACCCCACACCGGTGTCCGCGGTAGAGGAAGCGATCGCGTTCGCATCTGCTGTTGGGGCCCAGATTTCGGCCATTGCTTGTGCGGTCGAAATTCGAGCTCCTGGAAGTTTCTTGGCCGATATGGTGATGGATATTCAAGCGATGGCCGCTGCTGAGTCCAGAAAGAGCGCGACAAATGCGGAGAGCCTTCTAACCGCCTTCCGAGATGCCGCGGAGAAGCAGGGGGTCTTCCAAGATCGAATACTGGATCGGTGCTTGAAGCCGGAGGTCCCCGAACTGCTTGTCGAATATGCCCGTCTCCGAGACCTGACAATCGTACCTCTTCCGGAGGGCGACAATGTTGAGCAATGGTGCGCCGAGGCGATAATTTTCGGTTCCGGACGCCCCACACTTATTATTCCACAACCACGAAGACGCGCTGATTCTTTTGCCCTAGATACGGTGCTTATCGCTTGGGATTTCAGTCGGCCTGCGTCCCGGGCCGTGGCAGATGCCACTCCGATTCTGCAAAAAGCGAAGCGCGTAACCGTCATCACAATTACAAACGAGAAAGTAATTGAAACGCCGCGGTCCGGCGCCGAGCTGGCGAAGCATCTGGCGCGCCATGGCGTTCAGGTCGCCCTGGACACCGTCGACGCCGAGGGTCGTGCTATTGGAGATGTCCTCAGGTCTTGTGTTGCCTCGCGGAACGCCGATCTTCTCGTTATGGGGGCCTATGGTCACTCGCGTGTGCGAGATTTCATTATGGGAGGGGCAACCAAGAGCATGATTGCTCAACCGCCGCTCCCGATATTGCTCTCACATTGATTGGCCCTCCAGAGGAAGTCCGTCGCTCGTCGCGATCAGGATGTCCACTGAGTCGCCATGACTTGCCGATCCCGCGCGAGCACCTTGCGATGACGATGGACGACGATCCAGCGCACGTCGCCCTGCGGCGCTCGCTTACGGTTGGTCCGCTCCTCCTCTACGGGCTCGCCGTGATCGCAGGAGCGAGAATTTACGTGGCGATCCTACGGTGATTGGTCGGGCCGGTGCGGCGGCTCCGTGACAGCATCTGCGAGGTGTGACCCGCTACTTCGGCTTACCTTTGGACCTTTCGGTCGCCCGTTGCGCCGGGCTGCCAGGCACCCAGCCTGTGGGTAACGCCGCGGGCTCGGCCGGCATAGCGCCACGAGTACGCAGCAGCGAAAGGGCGATCGAGCCCCCGATCAGTACCGCAGTAATGAGAAGCGCCAGCTCCGTCGGGATGAATTTTTCGCCATAGAAATAGTTGGCGATCATCTTGCCGCCGACCACGACGAGGATCAACGACAACGCGTACTTAAGGTAGATGAAACGCGGCACGATCCTAGCGAGCGCGAAGTAAAGCGCACGCAGGCCGAGGATGGCGAACACGTTCGCAGTATAGATGATGAATGGATCCCGTGATACGGCGATGATCGCCGGGATCGAGTCGACCGCGAACACGAGGTCGGTGAACTCGACCATCATGAGGACAAGGAAGAGCGGCGTCGCGAACAGCGCGCCGTTGCGCCGCACGAAGAAGCGCTTGCCTTCGTAGCTCTCGGTCACGCGCAAGCGCAGTCGCAGGAGCTTGAGAACTACGTTGTTATTGATATCGGGCTCAGCATCGGCGACCAGCAGCATCTTCACGCCGGTGACAATCAGGAAGGCGCCGAACACGACGGCCATCCACGCGAACTTGTCAATCAACTGTACCCCAGCGAAGATCAGGATGCCGCGCATGACCAGCGCGCCGAGAATGCCCCAGAACAGCACCCGGTGCTGATACTGTGCCGGAACGGCGAAGTAGGTGAAGATGAGGACGATGACGAAGATGTTATCGACGCTAAGCGATTTCTCGATGAGATAGCCGGTCAGGAACTCGACGCCGGCCTGCTCTCCGCGGATCCAGAAGAGGCCACCGGCGAAGAGTAGCGCCAAAACGATATAGAAGAGGCTTAGCCACAAGGCTTCGCCGATCTTAATCTCGCGTTCCTTCCGGTGAAGGACGCCGAGATCAAGAGCAAGCAAAGCCAAGACGAACAGGTTGAAGCCGAGCCACGCCCAAACGGTCTCTCCCATCATCGAGTCCTCCAAGTGTGCTCGCCGAATTCCGACGTATGCGCCGACTTAATATTCCCAGCTTTGCCACTCGGCCCCCATCGGCGACCGCGTCATGCCACCCGGACTCCGCCAAGCGAAACGTCCCAACCATAACGGGTGACGCCACTATCCCCTTATTGCGCGCCGCCCGGCAGGGTGTCGCGCGCCGTGGCGTTTTCGCCGTCCTCGGTCATAAGGTCTCTGAAAAACTTGGGGGCCACCCGATGCCTGAAAGCGCGACGCCGACAATGTCTGGTTCAAAGCACAAGACTTCTGCTCGCAGCGAGTACTTCGCGTTTGGGGTGACGTTTAACTTTGTGCGTTATTGAACTGCCCCACGTCGCATACAGGCCGTTACTCTAGC
Organism: Bradyrhizobium sp.; assembly: GCF_030646015.1. Lineage (GTDB taxonomy): Bacteria > Pseudomonadota > Alphaproteobacteria > Rhizobiales > Xanthobacteraceae > Bradyrhizobium. Next base: position 13,874 of record NZ_JAUSLT010000091.1, on the reverse strand, counting down.
CGATGACCGCATTCACGGCATTTCATATCAATGCCACCTGCGAGGCCTTTCGCGCATCGCCTACATTTGCCTCGCATATCGCCCAGCCGCGAGGTCATGCTCGTCGCGCTCGTGAATAATATTGGCGCGGCCTACCAGGAGGTCGTCCACCGGACCGATGCGTTCGGCGTCCTTATCTTTGTAGGGCATGGCATGTAACACGTAACGCATGGCGTTGAGCCTAGCGCGCTTCTTGTCATCCGACTTTACCACTGTCCAAGGCGAATCAGCGGTATCAGTGTGAAAGAACATAGCCTCCTTCGCGCGGGTGTAATCGTCCCATTTGTCGAGCGAGGCGAGATCGACCGGCGATAGCTTCCACTGCTTGAGCGGGTGCACCTCCCGCTCCTTGAAACGTCGGCGCTGCTCTTCGCGGCTCACCGAAAACCAGAACTTCACGAGGTGGATCCCGCTGCGAACGAGGTTGCGTTCGAACTCCGGCACCTGACGCAGGAACTCTTCATACTCCGCTTGCGAGCAGAAGCCCATCACATGCTCGACGCCGGCGCGGTTATACCAGCTACGATCAAACAGCACTATCTCGCCGGCGGTCGGCAGATGCTGGACGTAGCGCTGGAAATACCATTGTCCGCGTTCGACCTCGCTCGGCTTCTCGAGAGCCACCACCCGCGCGCCACGCGGATTGAGATGCTCCATGACCCTTTTGATCGCGCCGCCCTTGCCAGCCGCGTCCCTGCCCTCGAACAGAAGGATGAGTCTCTGCTGCGTGGCCTTCATCCATGCCTGCAGCTTTAGCAGCTCCGTTTGCAGGACGAATTTCTGATCCTCATAGTCACGCCGCAGCATCTTGAACTTGTAGGGATAGCCGCGCCGCCAGTCGTCGGCGAGTTCGTCGCTAGTGCGGCGCTGACTGTGGTCGCGCAGGGGAACCGCCGGTCTGGTCCCATCGGGCGCGGAAGGACTCTCGGTGCCAGCCTCCGCATGCTTGGACTCCTCCAATGCGGATCGTAGGCGTGCCGCGTCATCCGGCGCTGCGCCGGCCAATATCGCTTTTATTGGCTCGCTGTCCGGTGCGAGTTCTGGTGGACCGTGCCGGATCGCCTCGATGGCCGCGACCGCTGCCTCCTGCTTGCCTTTCGTCGCCTGCTCGACAGCGAACTTCTGTATGTCATCAGTGGTAAGCGTGGGCGCTATGTCGCCCTGCTTTACAAGAGCATTCAGGGGCTTCGCGACTCTACCGACCTTGCCGCGCGCCGGCGACTTGTTCTTGCGGCCGGCAACCTTGCTGTCTGTATCTCCGACTTGATCGCGCACTCTCTGCTCCCAAACCCGCTTGTGTTCTCCAGCTCGCCGACTCTATCGACCTGCTCTTGATCAAGTATTAATCACATCCGGACGTGAATCACACCTTGATACAGATCAAAAACGCGCGGTAGGACTCGCTTCGCTGCAAGCCGCGCCGATTGCGCCTGTTTTTATTTTGCCCTCGACGGGAGCGCCGATTGACTGTTCAAAGAATGAAAAGCAGCTACACCAACTCAATTCAAATTCGGCCTTAGGTAACCTAGGCGCAACTGCTTTTCGACTTCGATGATTGCAAAGAAGACCACTCCAACGCTAACGATCAGGAGGCCATCAAGAAATGCAATCGCCTGGGTTCCGAATACGCGCTGCAAAGGCGCTAGATAGGTGATGGCGAACTGGGCCACAGTGATGATGATCACGGTTAGCCAGACGACTTTGGTGCCACGAACGGCCTCCCACGTCAGAGAGGTTCCATAAATGTTGCGTACGAAGAACAGATGGAAGATTTCCAGCACGACCAGCGTGTTCAATGCCATGCTACGCGCGAGCTCTGCCGAATAACCCTTATCGATCGCATAGGCATAGATGCCGAAGACGCCGCCAAGGAACAGCACGGAGACGAAGACGATGTGCCAAACCAAGCCTGCATCGAGAAGCGGTGCATCTCGCGGGCGTGGCGGCCGGCGCATGGTGTTGGCCTCCGTCGGCTCAAACGCCAGAGCAATACCGAGTGTGATACCGGTGATCAGATTGACCCAGAGGATTTGTACGGCCGTCACTGGCAGGGCCATGCCAAAGAGCAGCGCAACGATAATCGTCATGGACTCGCCTGCATTCGTCGGCAACGTCCAGCTGATTACCTTCTTGATGTTGTCGTAGACTGTGCGTCCTTCGCGCACTGCCGCAACAATTGATGCGAAGTTATCATCCGCAAGCACCAACTCTGATGCTTCCTTGGCCGCCTCACTGCCTTTGCGGCCCATCGCGATTCCTGCGTCGGCCCGTTTCAGCGCCGGCGCATCGTTGACCCCATCCCCCGTCATGGCAACCGTCAGACCGCGGGACTGAAGAGCCGTGACCAGGCGGAGTTTGTGTTCGGGGCTGGTGCGGGCAAAGATATCAGTGTCGAGCGCGACCGCGGCCAGGGTCGCCTCGTTCATGCCATCCAGATCGGTTCCAGTCAAAACTCTGTCGAAGTTTTGCAGCCCGATCTGCCGGCCGATCGCGGCGGCCGTGCCGGCATGGTCGCCGGTGATCATTTTCACTCGGATGCCAGCGCCGTGACATTCGGCCACAGCCACGACGGCTTCGGGTCGCGGCGGATCAATCAGGCCGACGAGACCAATCAAAACGAGTTGGCCCTGGAGATCGGCTACCTCCAGCACAGTATGCTCCGGCAGTACTGGCCGGGTCGCAAAGGCCAGCACGCGTTGGCCCTTGGCGGCGATGCTGTCGGCCATGCCGCGCCAATAGAGCTCGTTCAGCGGATTGGTGCCGCCCGACGCATTGCGTTGCGTGGAACACATCGCGAGAATTTGTTCCGGGGCACCTTTGACGTAAACGAAGGCGCGGCCTTCATGGTCATGATGGAGAGTTGCCATGTAGCGATGTCGAGCATCGAACGGAATAACATCTGTTCTTGCCCACCCAGACAACGCTGTCAGCCCTTCGCGCCTTAGCTTTCCTGAAAGCGCCAGCAGGGCGCCCTCCATGGGATCGCCTTCGACCGTCCAGGCCCCATCGCGCTCGTGCACTGCTGCATCGTTACACAGGGCTGCCGCCTGAGCGAGTTCATCCAGGATGCCGTGGTCGCGTGGATTTGTATTCGCATCGCCCAATCGTATGTCGCCTGTGGGCGCATAGCCGTGGCCGTCCACCGAGAAGACGTCGAGGCCGGCGGCAACCGAGGCGACCATCATCTCGTTACGCGTCAGCGTGCCTGGCTTGTCAGTGCAGATCACTGACACGGATCCCAGCGTCTCAATCGCCGGTAAGCGGCGGACGATCGCGTTTCGCCGTGCCATGGCCTGTACACCTATTGCGAGCGTGATGGTCAGCACGGCGGGCAATCCCTCTGGAATCGCCGCTACCGAAAGACCCACAACGGCCATGAACAGTTCAGAGAACTGACGGTGCTCGACGAAATATCCAAAAGTAAGCAGCACAGCCGCGATCAGCAGAATCAAGATCGTGAGCCAGCGGGCGAAGCCGTCCATTTGACGGACGAGCGGCGTGGTCAGCGTCTCCACCCTGGACAACATGCCGCTGATTCGTCCGATCTCCGCTGCCGCTCCGGTGGCAACCACCACGCCGCGTCCGAGGCCACCTACCACCAGCGTGCCGCTGAAGGCCATGCACGACCGATCGCCGAGTGCTGCGTCTGTCGCAACCGAATCGGTTGCCTTGTCGACCGGAACGGATTCACCCGTCAGAATCGCCTCCTCGATCCGCAGCCCATCCGCCTGGATCAACCGCAGGTCGGCGGGCACCTTCTCGCCGGACTCCAGAAGTACGATGTCGCCGGGAACAACCAACGAACCTTCCAGACTTCGGCGTTGGCCGTCGCGCAGGACGGAGGTGCGCGGGGCCAGCATCTGTCGGATCGCTTCCATAGCTTGTTCGGCTCGGCCTTCCTGGATAAAGCCGATGACCGCATTGGCGATCACAATGGCGACGATTACCCCGGTGTCGATGAAGTGTCCGAGGCCCGCAGTGATGACGGCAGCGCCGAGAAGCACATAGATCAGCACGTTGTGGAAATGCGCCAGGAACCGAAGCAAGGAACTTCGCCTCGGCGCCTCGGGGAGGCGATTGGCACCAAATTTCTGCAGACGGAGTTCTGCTTCGTGCTGGCTCAGACCTTTTGGCGTAGCACCGAGCGCGGCGAGCGTGGCCTCTGCCGGGGCAGCATGATGCACAATCGGTGTGTTCGCGTCGCGCATACGGTAATCTCCTAGAATGAACAGACCTGCTCGATGGCATGCGGCTGCTTTTGCGCAGCGATATACGGCGCAATATCAACTCCTGCGAAACCAGAGCAATTTCTCCAATGTTCAGGGAGGCCCATTGATCTGGCTCAATGGAGAAAATCGGGGTTACAGCCGAAGTGGTCCTCAGGCTGACGAATTGCAACGAGGTCGGCGTCGCTCGGCACGGTCGCGCCGGTAAAGCGCGCCAGAGCAGACCCGCAACACGGGAACATCGACGCCAAGTGAAACCCTGAGACTTCTGTGCCGGACGCACATCTTGCGATCTTCTATGGGTTGGCGGTCAACCAGGCATTAGCAACCGTCGACATCGTTGGCGTGCTGCAGTTCCTCCTGATTGCCCTCATTGTATCCATACAATCCCACTGAACTGATGGCGGCGGCGCGACCGAGGCGGGCATCCACGCCATGGGGGACACCTGCGAGCCGGCGGGGCTTCAGGCTAATTCGGAGCTTGAACGTTCATGATGATAGCCTTTCGGTGCTCCGTCGCGGAGAGCGTAGAAGAGTTGGGCCAATGCCGCGAGGTGTGACCGCTACTGCGGCTTACCTTTGGACCTTTCGGTTGCCGGTTGCGCGGGGCTGCCAGGCACCCAGCCGGTAGGTAACGCCGCGGGCTCGGCCGGCATAGCACCCCGGGTACGCAGCAGCGAAAGGGCGATCGAGCCGCCGATCAGGACCGCAGTAATGAGAAGCGCCAGCTCCGTCGGGACGAATTTTTCGCCATAGAAATAGTTGGCGATCATCTTGCCGCCGACCACGATGAGGATCAGCGACAGCGCGTATTTGAGGTAGATGAAGCGCGGGACGATCCCGGCGAGCGCGAAGTAAAGCGCACGCAGGCCGAGGATGGCGAACACGTTCGCAGTGTAGATGATGAACGGATCCCGTGAAACGGCGATGATAGCGGGAATCGAGTCGACCGCGAAGACCAGGTCGGTGAATTCGACCATCATGAGGACGAGGAAGAGCGGCGTCGCGAACAGCGCGCCGTTGCGTCGCACGAAGAAGCTATTGCCTTCGTAGCTATCGGTCACGCGCAATCGCCGTCTCAGGAGCTTGAGAACTACGTTGTTATCGATATCGGGCCTGGCATCGGCGACCAGCAGCATCTTCGCGCCGGTGGCAATCAGGAAGGCGCCGAAGACGACGGCCATCCACGCGAACCTGTCTATCAACTGTACCCCGGCGAAGATCAGGATACCGCGCATGACCAGCGCGCCGAGAATGCCCCAGAACAGCACCCGGTGCTGATACTCTGCCGGAACGGCGAAGTAGGTGAAGATGAGGACGATGACGAAGATGTTATCGACGCTAAGCGATTTCTCGATGAGATAGCCGGTCAGGAACTCGACACCGGCCTGCTCGCCGCGGATCCAGAAGAGGCCGCCGGCGAAAAGTAGCGCCAAAACGATATAGAGGAGGCTTAGCCACAAGGCTTCGCCGATTTCAATCTCGCGTTCCTTCCGGTGAAGGACGCCGAGGTCAAGAGCAAGCAAAACCAGAACGAACAGGTTGAAGCCGAGCCACGCCCAAACGGCTTCTCCGATCATCAAGTCCTCCAAGTAGGCCCGCCGCAATCCGAGGTGTGCGCCGACTAGAAATTCCGGGCTTTTCCGCTAGGCCCCCACCTACGATAGCAAGCAGACGTGGCCGACGGTGGGTGCAAACCCTCAATCCGAACTATTGAACGTTCCAATTGGCGCGTGCCCGGCCTGGCCTCTATCTTCGGTTCGAGCCCGCAGCGGTAGGCTCGGAGTGAACCAGGAAATGAGGAGCGCCATGGCATCGCATTTGCGAACGAACGACGACCCCTATCAAACCGAATACGATACCCGCGACGCCGAGATCGCTCGCAGAAATATTCTGTTCGGCCTGTGGGCGGGGCAGCGCATGGGCCTGGAGAGCGAGGCCATGGAGGACTATGCTTGGTCGGTCCACTTGGCCGATCGCGAAAATCCTGGCCACGATGACGTGATTGCCAAGGTCGCCACCGACCTTGCCCGTTGCGGCAGGCCGATCAGCGATCGGCAGCTGCGCAGCTATCTGCTGGAGATGGCAATGCGAGCCAGTCTTGATCTCGCGCAGACCTATCCTGAGGCAATCATGAAGCGACGAGGATGAAATTCCAGTTCACGGATGCACCCGCTGCACCGGGACGGCATCTTGGCGGCAGTCTGTTCGACAGGCCGGGCAATCCGCCCCCGTACCCAAATCCTCTCTGAGCATACGGAACCTGCCTGCAGCCGGCACCACCCGGCCGGCACAACCGAGTTGCCGCCCGCATCTGCACCGCAACCTTTGCTATTGTCAGCCCGTTCGCTTTATTTGCACTCGCCCATGTCGTACGTTCGGGCTTGATTTATCGCCCCGGGGCAGAGACCGAAAACCGCATGCGCGAACTGTTCGATGAAGTGGCCGGGAAATCCCAACTCGATCCGGAGGAAGCGGTCCGGCGCACGACGCGCGGACCGCGCCGCAAGCGGTTTTACACCCATGCCGGTGTCGTCGAAGGGGCGGGCGGGTTTGCGATCACGCTGGACGGCAAGCCGGTCCGCACGCCTTCCGGCCGTGCGCTGGCCGCGCCCACCCGGGAGATCGCCGACGCCATCGCCAGGGAATGGGAGGCGCAGCAGGAGTTCATCGATCCCCTGTCCATGCCGATGACAAGGTTCGCCAACAGCGTCGTCGATGCCGTGGTCGAGCGGGTCGAGGCCGTCACCGACGACGTCGCCAAATATCTCGGTTCCGATTTGCTGTTCTATCGCGCCGGTCACCCGCAGGCGCTGGTGGCGCGGGAGGCGGCCCTTTGGGACCCCGTCGTGTTCTGGGCCGCCGAGGTGCTCGGAGCGCATTTTATCCTCGCCGAAGGCATCGTGCATGTCCGCCAGCCCGAGCCGGCGGTCGCGGCGGCCCGCGCGGCGCTGCCCGATGACCCCTGGTCGATCGCCGCCGTGCACGTGGTGACGACCCTGACCGGCTCGGCGCTGCTCGCCCTGGCGCTGCTGCGCGGTGTGCTGGATGCCGACCAGGTCTGGAGCGCCGCCCATGTCGATGAGGACTGGAATATCGAGCAATGGGGGGTCGATGAGGAGGTTGCGGCGCGCCGCCGGGCGCGGCTGGTCGATTTCAGGGCTGCCGCGGACATCATTGGGGCGTTGAACCCCGCCGCATGATCCCACGTGTCCCGGGCGCGGCGCAGCGTGAAACGCTGCTCCGCAGAACCGGGACCCATGGCGCAGGGTCTGCGGTGCGAGATGGGTCCCGGCTCAGCGGCGCACCGCTAAAAGGCGCTGCGCCGCGTCCGGGACACGAGAGTTTCTTTCACGGATCGCGCCCCGGCGGTTAACGAGAGGTTTACGCCGCTGGGCTAGCGTTTGCAGTCCAGCGAGACCTCACGATGTCGATTGCACCTGTCAATCCGATCCTTTCCCCCGTCGCCGTCCAGGCGACTTTGGGTGTCGTCGAGCGCGACCTGATGTTGCAACCGGGAACCGTGATCGACGCCAAGGTTCTGCAGGTTCTCGCCAACAACATGGTGCGGATCGCGATATCGGGGCTTTCGCTCGATGTGATGTCGCAAGTTCCACTGCAGGCCGGCCAGGCCATGAAGCTGGCGGTATCGGAGAGCGAAGGCGGCATCAGGCTGGCCGTGGTCGGGCAGGGTGCTGGCGCGGCCGGTGACACCACCGGAGACACCGTAACCCTGGCGCCCGGGGCGCGGGCCGATGCCGCGCTCAACTCCCAGACGACTTCAGCATTGCCGAAGAACACATTGACGCCGCTGGAGAAGCTGGCGGTTTCGACCGCGGTGCAGACCGCAGCTACCCAGCAGGGCAGTCAGGGGCCGCTGTTTACGAATCTCGAGACTGCCGCCGGTTCAAAGACGCTGCCGCCGCAACTGCAGCAGGCGGTGACGCTGGTGCTGGCGCAGCGCACCAGCCTCGACCAGAACCTCACCGGCGGCGAAGTGAAAAATGCCTTCCAGAAATCGGGGCTGTTTCTCGAGGCCTCGCTGGCCTCGGGATCGCCGCCGGCCGGCATCCCCGATCTGAAGGCCGCGCTGATCGTGCTGCGCCAGACGCTGCTGTCGTCGCTCGGTGGCGCCGCGGCTGCGACGGATACGGGGGATGTAGCGGCGCCGCCGCTTGCCCCGTCCCAGTCTCCCGACCTCGACGCGCCGGATATTCACCTGCCGCAGGCGCGCCTGGCCGCCGCCGGCGACTTGCCGGCATCGGGCGGCGGGTCACGCCCGGCGACGGCCGCCGCGCTGAATGTGCTGCAGGAGGGGTTGCAGGAGATCGGCAACGCGCCGCCGCCGGCCATGGGCTCCCCGAAAGAGCTGCGCAGCAGTGCCGACGTCGCCCTCCATGCCAACGCGCCTCCGCCATTTCGCGGCGCGCATCCCTCGGCGCAGCCGGTCGCCTTGCCGTCGCTGCCGGCAGATGCAGCGCCCGCGACCATCGCGCATAAACTGCTTGCCGATACCGAGGCTGCGATTGCGCGCCAGACGCTGCTGCAGGTGGCGTCATTGCCCGATCGTATCGATAATTCGGCGCCACGGATCGATCCGGCGACGCCGCGCTGGCATTTCGAAATCCCGTTTGCGACACCGCAGGGAACCGCGATGGCGGAGTTCGAGATTTCGCGCGACGGCGGCGGCAGCGAGGTCGAAGCCGCCAAGCGGATATGGCAGGCGCGCTTCTCGCTCGACGTCGAGCCGGCCGGTCCGGTGCATGCATTGGTCTCGCTGATAGGCGAGACGACCTCGGTGCGGATGTGGGCGGAACGGCCGGAAACCGCGACGCAGCTGCGTGCTGGTGCGGCGCAGCTCAGCCAGGCATTGACAAAGGCCGAGCTGGTGCCCGGCGATATCGTGATCGGCGACGGCAAGCCGCCGCAATCGGCGCCGGCGCCCGCCGGGCATTTCCTGGATCGCGCGCTATGAAAGTGGAATCCAGGAGCCGGCTTGCGGTCGCGCTGCACTACGACAAGACAGGCGCGCCGCGCGTCACCGCCAAGGGCAAGGGATCGATCGGCGCCAAGATCATCGAGGTCGCCCGGGAAAACAACATCCCGATCGAGGAAAACGAGGTGCTGGCCGGCGCACTCGCCAATGTCGAGATCGGCGACGAAATTCCGACCGAACTCTACAAGGCGGTGGCGGAAGTGCTGGCCTTCGTGCTCGGGCTGTCGCGACGGGTGCGGTAGCAGTTGTGTCAGATGGTTCGAGACGCGCGCCCGCCAGGGCGGGCGCGCTCCTCACCATGAGGGAGCGGGGTGTGTCGCCAGCGAAGCATATGCGGACCTCATCCTGAGGAGCATCGCGGAGCGATGCGTCTCGAAGGATGGCCGCGAGTCCGCAGGTGGCCCCCCCGATTGTCATTGTTTTACCACGATATCAGATGCATCGTCGGCTGCCATCAACCACGTCGGATGCTCCCGTGATCCATCGCCGCCATGCGCTCGGTCTTCTCGCCGCCGCCAGCATTTTGCCCGCCCGCAGCTTTGCCAATGTCTCACCCCAGCGCAGCGAGTTCCGCGATGATCTGGCGAAACGGTTTACCGCCGAGGGAACCGTCGGCACCTTCGTCGGCTACAAGGTCGACGACTATCTGATCGTCGCCAGCGACAAGAATCGCTCCGGCGAGGCGATGCTGCCGGCCTCGACCTTCAAGATTCCGAATTCGCTGATCGCGCTGGAGACCGGCGTGGTCGCGGACACCGACACGGAGGTGTTCAAATGGGACGGGGTGAAGCGAAGCATCGAGCCCTGGAACAAGGATCACACGATGCGCTCCGCGTTCGCCGTCTCCGCGGTGCCGGTCTATCAGGAGATCGCCCGGCGCATCGGCGCCGAGCGGATGCAGAAATATCTCGATCTGTTTGAATACGGCAACCGCGACATCGGCGGCGGCATCGACCAGTTCTGGCTGACCGGCGATCTGCGCATCGACCCGATGCAGCAGGTCGATTTCGTCGACCGTCTCAGGCGCGGCGTGCTGCCGGTATCGAAGCGCAGCCAGGAACTGGTGCGCGATATTCTTGTGGTGACGAAAGTCGGCGACGCCGTCATCCGCGCCAAGAGCGGGTTGCTGGGCGCCGAAGCCGGAAAACCGTCGCTGGGATGGATGGTGGGCTGGGCCGAGAAGGGATCGGCGCAAACGGTGTTTGCGCTCAACATGGATTGTCTGGAGCCGCGCCACATCGCCGCCCGCATGACGTTGACGCAGCGATGCCTCACCGATATCGGTGCGATCTGATTTAGCCGCCCGCCGCAAAGGAAACAGGGATGACGGACTTGCCGGATGGTTCGGTGCCGCGATCGAACAGCGAGATCGCAAGCTTCCATGCCCATGTCTATTACGATCCCAACGCGACACGGCCGGAGGCCGAGCGGCTGCGCAGCTGGATCGGCGAGCGTTTCGCCGTCACGCTGGGGCGCTGGCATGACGTCAAGGTGGGCCCGCACGATCAGGCGATGTTCCAGGTCGCCTTTGCTTCGGAGGTATTCCCGGCGCTGGTGCCGTGGCTGATGCTCAACCATGGACGCCTGAGCATTCTGGTGCATCCGAACACCACCAATCCACGTAGGGATCATCAGGCTGATCCAATCTGGATCGGCCCCGCGCTTGCCGTGCATGCGGATAAGCTGCCGGAGCAGGCTGCGCTGGAGCCGGCGCCGCCGCCGAATACGCAGCCGGTGTTGCGTCCGTAACGCCGCTGGCGCCGCCGATGCGGTCGGACTAGCATTTCCGTGCACATTCGACTCACGGAGAAATCATGAACCCGACCGCAGCCAGGCCGCCGCGCTTTCCGCAGCTGACCATGGACCAGCTCGACGCCGCGCAAAAACCGCTCGGCGAGCAGATCGTGAAGGTTTCGAGCATCGGCATCGGCGGTCCCTACAATTCGATGCTGCGCAGCCCGGTGCTGGGCCAGCGGCTGTTCGACCTGTTCCACTATTTGCGCTGGGAAACCTCGGTCCCGCTCAACCTCAATGAGTTCGCCATCCTCATCATCGCGCGGCAATGGCGCTCGCAGGTCGAGTGGTACGCGCATACGCCGCTGGCGCAGAAGGCGGGCCTGTCGTCCCGTATCGTCGCCGAACTGAAAACCGGCGCGCGGCCGTCCGACATGGCCGATGACGAGGCCGCGGTGTACGATTTCGTCACCGAACTCACGACGGCGCGAAAAGTGTCCGACGAAACCTATGCGCAGGCAAAACGGGTTTTCAGCGATCAGCAGATCGTGGATCTCACGGCGGTCGCGGGCAACTACATCATGGTAGCGATGCTGCTGGCGATGTCCGAGGCATCAGTGCCGCCGGGAAAGGAGCCGCCGTTCGGCGATGGCGAGGAGTAGGAGACGGGATCAGCCCGCGCCCCGTCCGATCCGGCCGAGATGGGTCAGGGAAAATCCCGCGAAATATTTCAGGCCGAAGCCGAGCGCGCGGTCGAGGCCGATATGCGCCAGCCAGATCATCGCCACCGAGAGCACCAGCGGCGATGCGAGCGCTAATCCCGACGTGATCAGCGCCATCGGCGCCAGATAGCTGTGGGCGGCGTTATAGAATATGGCCCCCGGCCTGGCGCCGACGAGATAGCCGAGGAAGCTCAAATCGGGCGCCAGAAACAGGATGGCGTAGACCCACCAGGAACCGTCCCAGACCGCATACAGCAGGGTCATGCCCACGAACAGCGCCAGCCCCTCCAGCCGGAGCAGGGTCCGCAGCCCCCCGGTGGCGGCGCCTGCCGCGGCACCTGACGCGTCATCTGACGTGTCCTGGCCTGCGATATCGGTCATGTCGTCGTCTCCATTGGGCCACCGGATATAAGCGCGCCGGGCGGCGGTACCAGAGGCCGGAGAGGGCTGTTTCCTGCCGGGAAAATGCCGTGCTAGAACGCCCTGAAATCTCTTGGCAATTGCGGGCGGAAGCACATGAAGGACATCCTGGATACCCTCGAGGAACGGCGCGCAGGGGCAAAACTCGGCGGCGGCGAAAAGCGCATCGAGGCGCAGCACGCCCGCGGCAAGCTGACCGCGCGGGAGCGCATCGAGCTTCTGCTCGACAAGGGCTCGTTCGAGGAATTCGACATGTTCGTCGAGCACCGCTCGGTCGAATTCGGCATGGAAAAGACAAAAGTGCCGGGCGACGGCGTCGTCACCGGCTGGGGCACCGTCAACGGCCGCAAGACCTTTGTCTTTGCCAAGGATTTTACCGTGTTCGGCGGCTCGCTCTCCGAGACCCATGCGCAGAAGATTGTAAAAATCCAGGACATGGCGATGAAGGCGAGGGCGCCGATCATCGGGCTGTACGATGCCGGCGGCGCCCGGATCCAGGAAGGCGTAGCTGCCTTGGCGGGCTATTCCTACGTGTTCCGCCGCAACGTCATTGCCTCGGGCGTGATCCCGCAGATCTCCGTCATCATGGGCCCCTGCGCCGGCGGCGACGTCTATTCGCCCGCCATGACCGATTTCATCTTCATGGTGAAGAACACCAGCTACATGTTCGTCACCGGTCCCGACGTGGTGAAGACCGTCACCAACGAGGTGGTGACGGCGGAAGAGCTCGGCGGCGCCAGCGTGCACGCCACGCGCTCCTCGATCGCCGACGGCGCGTTCGAGAACGACGTCGAGACGCTGCTGCAGATGCGTCGGCTGATCGACTTTTTGCCCAGCAACAACACCGACGGCGTGCCGGAATGGCCGAGTTTTGACGACATCGAGCGGGTCGACATGTCCCTGGACACGCTGATCCCCGACAATCCGAACAAGCCCTACGACATGAAGGAGCTGATCCTGAAGGTCGTCGACGAGGGCGACTTCTTCGAGATCTCAGAGACCTTCGCCAAAAACATTGTCACCGGCTTCGGCCGCATCGCCGGCCGCACCGTCGGGTTCGTTGCCAACCAGCCGATGGTGCTGGCGGGCGTGCTCGACAGCGACGCCTCGCGCAAGGCCGCGCGTTTTGTCCGCTTCTGCGACGCCTTCAACATCCCGATCGTGACCTTCGTCGACGTGCCGGGCTTTTTGCCGGGCACCGCGCAGGAATATGGCGGCCTGATCAAGCACGGCGCCAAACTGCTGTTCGCGTTCTCGCAGGCGACGGTGCCGCTGGTCACCGTGATCACGCGAAAGGCCTATGGCGGCGCGTTCGACGTGATGGCGTCAAAGGAAATCGGCGCCGACATGAACTACGCCTGGCCGACCGCGCAGATCGCCGTGATGGGTGCCAAGGGCGCGGTGGAAATCATCTTCCGCGGCGACATCGGCGACGCCGAAAAAATCGCCGCGCGTACCAAGGAGTACGAAGACCGGTTCCTATCCCCCTTCATCGCCGCCGAGCGCGGCTACATCGACGCAGTCATCGACCCCGCCGAAACCCGCGAGGTCATCGGCGAAGCGTTCCTGACGTACTGGCCGCTCTCCCGCCTCCACGGGCTCTGATACACTCCCGCGGGACCGGCGAAGGAGAGCATGAGCGGCGAAGCACACAGCGACAGCGACGGCAAGGGCCGGACGGCCTCCAGGGGCCGCACAATCCTCGAATACGTCGTACTCGCCGTCGTCGCCGTGGCG
>NZ_JAUSLT010000090.1 GCF_030646015.1 Bradyrhizobium sp. | reverse complement strand
GGTGGGTTTGACGACTTCGAAATAGGGCGAGATGTCGAAGTCGCGCGGCATATACAGCGATGAATCGCGGATGTGCAGGATTTCGCGCCGGGCCTGCCTGGATCCGGCGCGCGTGATCTTGGGCAGGATCGGATAGCGCACGGCGTCGAACGCCTGCGCGATCAGCGCCGAGCAGATGATCTTGGTGGGATCGCCGGAACCGAACGCGATCATTCGCCGCCGCCAGCGCTGCGGGATCGGCAGCGGAATCAGGAAGCGCATCAGATCGAGGATGTTCTTGGTGTCGTAGCCGAAGCCGATCCGGTTGATGGCGTAGCGGCACACCGTGGTGCGGTCTTCGTAACTGAGGCCGACCGGGCGGCACAGCCTTGTGTGATAGGGAAAATATTTCGACAGCGGCGCCGAGGTTACGCCCTCGCCGATATTGGCTTCGATCAGGACGTGCGGCTCGCCATCGTCTTCGGCCGCGCCGTCGATCGGGCCGACGAAGAGCGCGGCATGCGACCAGGTCGATTGCGTCAGGTATTTGATGATGCCGGAAACCCGGTTGTTGCCCTCGACCAGCAAGACGTCGCCGGGCTGCATGATGCCGCGCAGATGTTCGGGATCGCTCGGCGTGAACGGCTCATAGCCCGGCACCTCCTTCTGAAGGTACCCCGCGATCCATTGGCCTACGGTATCGAGCACGACACCCATGATAATTCCCCCCGGCGGCCTTTCTGACCATTCTTTGTGTGCCCCAATCATGGTCGCAAGCCGTTGCAATTTAGTTCATGAACGGGAGCGATCAATCATGATTGATTCACCATGACGGTTGCCGCGCGCGCGCGGATGCGGCAAGTTCGCCGGATGTTCTCGCTTTTCTAAAAGTTCCGGAAACCATGACATGACAATGACGCGTCGGGATTTGCTGTCGGCGGCCGCGGCGCTCGCGGCGGCGCCGGCGCTGGGCGCCCGCGCATGGGCAGCACCCCTGCCGCGCGAGGCCGACATTGTCGTGATCGGCGCCGGAGCTGCCGGCATATCGGCGGCGCGCCGCGTCATGGCGGCGAACCGGAAAGTCATTGTGGTGGAGGCCTCGGGTCAGATCGGCGGCCGCTGTCTCACCGATACCGCGACATTCGGCGTGCCGTTCGATCGCGGCGCGCGCTGGATGTACAATCCCGACAGCAATCCGATGATCAGGCTCGCGCGCGCCGCGGGGCTCGACGTCGCGACCGCGCCTATGGGGCAGAAGATTCGCATCGGTCGCCGCAATGCGCGGGCCGGAGAAACCGAGGAATTTCTCGCCACCATGGTGCGTGCCAACCGCGCCATCGACGAAGCCTCCCGCGGCAAGGCCGACGTCGCTTGCGCGTCCGTGCTGCCGAAGGACCTCGGCGTCTGGGCAGGGGCCGCCGAGTTCGTGCTCGGCGCCGGTTTTGCGGGCAGGGATCTGAAAGAACTCTCCGCTGTTGACAAGGCCCGCGCGCAGGATCGCAATGCCGCGTTGGCCTGCCGGCAGGGCATGGGCGCGCTGATCGCCAGGCTCGGCGAGCAGGTTCCGCTGGCGCTGTCGACGCCGGCGAGCCGTGTCAGCTGGAGCAACCGCGATGTCACGGTGGAGACATCAGCCGGCAAGATCGTCGCGCGCGCCGCCATCGTCACGGTGTCGAGCAACGTGCTGGCCGCAGGTAACATCAAGTTCACGCCCGACATTCCGAAGCGCCAGCTCGATGCCGCGGCGAAACTGGGCCTCGGCAGCCTCGATCGCATCGCGCTGCAGCTTTCGGGCAATCCGCTCGGGCTCGGCCGCGACGACATCATCATCGAGCAGAGCGATTCGACGCGGACCGCGCTGCTGCTGGCGAATATCGCGGGATCGTCGCTGTGCTCGATCGATGTCGGCGGCTCATTCGGCCGCGATCTCTCCGCGCAGGGCGAGGCGGCGATGGTGGCCTTCGCGAAGGAGTGGCTGACAAAACTGTTCGGCAGCGAGGTCGCCGCCGCCGTGAAGAAATCCAGCGCGACGCGCTGGAACGCCGCCCCGTTCACGCTGGGCGCGATGTCATCGGCCGCACCGGGCGGGCAGGGATCGCGCAAGGTCCTGAGCGAGCCGTTCGGCTGCATGTTCCTGGCGGGCGAGGCCACCCACGAAACCTTGTGGGGCACCGTCGACGGCGCCTGGGAAAGCGGCGAGCGCGCGGCGGAAGCGGCACTTCGCCGGATCGGCGCGCTGAAGAATGAGCCGGCGGCGCCGGCGCCGAAACAGCGGCGCCGCGCGCCCGCGAAATCTCCGGGAGCGCCCACCAATTGATTCCATCGAGGCCGAAGGCGCTGATCTCGTGGTCGAGCGGCAAGGACAGCGCGTTCGCGCTGCATGACATCAGACAATCGGGCGAATTCAACGTGGTCGGCGCCCTGACGACAGTGACCGAGACGTTCGAGCGGGTGTCGATCCACGGCGTGCGCCGGGAAATCCTCCTCGCACAACTCGACGCCGCGGGCCTGCCGCCGCGCATCGTGCCGATCCCATACCCCTGCCCGAACGAGGTCTACGAAGCGCGGATGGGCGAGGCCGTCGCGCAAGCGGTGCGGGACGGCATCACCCACATCATCTTCGGCGATCTCTACCTTGCCGATATCCGCGCCTATCGCGAAGCGAAGCTCGCGGGCACCGGCATTACACCGGTGTTTCCGCTGTGGCAGCGGCCGACCCTGCCGCTGGCGCATGCGATGATCGCAAGCGGGCTCGAGGCCTATCTCGCCACCGTCGATCTGAAACACCTGCCGGCGGAATTCGCGGGACGCAAATTCGATCTGCAATTGCTGGCGGATTTGCCTGGGGGAGTCGACCCCTGCGGCGAGAACGGCGAGTTTCACACCTGCGTGGTGGCGGGACCGATTTTCTCGCGGCGGCTGCCGGTGGTGACCGGCGAGCGCATCGAGCGCGACGGCTATGCGTATTGCGATCTGGTGATGGAAGAATCGTAGGGTGGGCAAAGGCGCCCTTGCGCCGTGCCCACCAATTGCACGCACGAGATAAGATGGTGGGCACGGCGCGAAGAGCGCGCCTTTGCCCACCCTACGTTTGCCTCACCTCAACAGCCCATCCAGCGCCGGCAGGCCGATGAGTACAGCCGCCGCGATCAAGGCGTAGCAGATGGTACGGAATAGGGTCTCGCTGGCACGGCCGAACAGCTGGGCGCCGATCAGCACGCCGACGGCATAGACCGGGCCGACCAGCAGCGAAAACCGGATGGCGTCGGACGTGATCAGCCCGGTCAGCGAATAGCTCACGGCGGAGAAGAAGTCGGAAGCCGCGAAGAACAGCAGGATGTTGGCGCGCGCGATCACCGAGGCGACGGGGCGGCCGAGCCAGTAGCCGACGATCGGCGGCCCGCCGGTTTGCGCCAGCCCGCTGCAGAAACCCGACAGGCCGCCGATGCCGATCGAGATCGCCGCATGGTCCTTGCCGCGATAGCGCCAGCCGGACAGCAGCAGCACCAGCAGCGCGAATACGAAGCCGGAGATGATCCAGCGCGTCGTCACCGGGTCGAGCCGGCTCAGGAAGTAAGTCCCGATCGGCACGCCGATCAGCGCGCCGAACACCATGACGGAGGTGGCCTTGCGGTCGGCCTGCTTCCACGCGTTCGGAATCAGCGGCAAAGCCGCGATGAAATCGATGATGAGCAGAACCGCCGCGACCAGTTGCGGCGCCGCCATGCTGCTGGCCAGCGGCATGAAGATCAGCGCGGAGCCGAAGCCGGAAAATCCCCGCGCCGTTCCCGACACAAAGGCGATCGCGCAGATCGCGATCGCGGCATTGAGGCTGACGTCGGTCGGGATGAGGCCGGTCAGGCTCATCCCCGCAAACTGCCGCCGGTCTTCTTCGTGACTTCAGACACGATCCTGGCGGCGACCGCGTCGATCTCCTGATCGGTCAAGGTTTTTTCGCGCGGCTGGATCGTCACGGCGATAGCGACCGACTTCTTGCCGTCGTCGATGCCCTTGCCCTCGTAGACGTCGAACACGGTGACATCGGTGATCAGCTTCTTGTCGACGCCTTGCGCGGATCGAACGATGTCGCCTGACTTGACGGCGCGATCGACGATGAAGGCAAAGTCGCGCGATACCGGCTGGAACGCCGAGAGTTCGATGACGGCCTTGGCACGGGTCGGCTTCACCTTGGCGGCCGGGATGCGATCGAGAATCACTTCGAACGCGATCATCGGACCGTCGGCGCCGAGCTGCTCCAGCACGCGCGGATGCAGCTCGCCGAAATAGCCCAGCACATTCTGCGGACCGATCTGGATGGTGCCGGAACGTCCCGGATGCAGCCAGCTGGCGCCGCCCGGCACCACCTGCAGCGCCTGCATCGGCGCGCCGGCGCCGGCCAGCACCGCAAACGCGTCAGCCTTGCCGTCCAGCGCATCCGCCGTGGCCGAGCCGGACCAGTGCCGTCCCATGCCCCTGGAGGATGCGAAGCCGTGGCGAACGCCCGATGCCGCAACCAGTTGATCTTCCGGCTTGTCGCCTCGAAACAACTGTCCGACTTCGAACAGCGCCACGTCGGCAAGACCGCGGTTGGAATTGGCCTGAACGGCTGCGATCAGGCCCGGCAGCAGGCTCGGCCGCATGTCGGACTGATCGGACGCGATCGGATTGGCGAGCGCGAGTTCGGGCTGCCCGCCGCCGAACAGTTCGGCCGCGGGTTTGGCGATGAACGACCAGGTCACCGCCTCGATCATGCCGCGCGCGGCCAGCGCGCGCTTGGCGCGGCGGGTGCGCAGCTGGATCGCGCTGAGGATCGGCTTGCGCGGCGCATCGCCGCGATCGAACGGCGTCATCGGCACCTGGTCGACGCCGATGATGCGCACGACTTCCTCGACGATATCGGCCTTGCCGTGCACGTCGGAGCGCCACGAGGGCACCGCGATCTTCACCACCGCGCCGCTGCCGGCCACCATGAAGCCGAGATGGCCGAGAATGCGCCTGACTTCGCCGAGCGGCACCTCGATCGCCGCCAGCCGCTTGATCTCGCTGAGCGGAAAATCGATGATCTTGTCTTCGCCATAGGTCTTGCCGACGACGTCGTTTTCCGACGGCGTGCCGCCGCACAGCTCCATCACCAGCCTGGTGGCCATTTCCAGCCCCGGCACCATGAAGGCCGGATCGACGCCGCGCTCGAAGCGATAGCGCGCGTCGGAATTGATGCCGAGCTTGCGGCCGGTCTGGGCGATGTTGATCTCGTTCCACAGCGCCGATTCGATCAGCACGTCGGTGGTGTTCTCGTCGCAGCCGGAGGCTTCGCCGCCCATGATGCCGGCCAGCGATTCGACGCCGTGCTCGTCCGCGATGACGCAGATGTCGGGGTCGAGCGTGTAGCTGCGGCCGTCCAGCGCCAGCAGCGTCTCGCCTTCGCGGGCGCGGCGCACCACCAGATTGCCCTTCACCTTCGCCGCATCGAACACATGCAGGGGACGGGCGCGGTCATAGGTCATGAAATTGGTGATATCGACCAGCGCATTGATCGGCCGCAAGCCGATCGAGGTCAGGCGCTGCTGCAGCCATTCCGGCGACGGGCCGTTCTTGACGCCGCGCACCAGCCGCATGGCAAAGCCCGGACACAGCGCGGCGTCCTCGACCGTTACCTTCACCGGGCAGGGGAATTCGCCCTTGATGGGCTTGATACCGGGGTCCTTGAATTTGCCCATGTCGGCGGCGGAGAGGTCGCGGGCGATGCCATGGACGCCGGTGCAATCCTGCCGGTTCGGCGTCAGGTTGATTTCCAGCACGGGATCGCCGATCCCGGCCCATTGCGCGTAGGCCGCACCAATCGGCGCGTCGGCCGGCAGCTCCATGATGCCGTCATGGTCTTCGGAGATCTGCAGCTCGGCGGCCGAGCACAGCATGCCGCGGCTCTCGACGCCACGGATGGTGCCGACGCCGAGCGTGATGTTCTTGCCGGGAATGAAAGTGCCGGGCGCGGAGAACACGCTGACCAGGCCGGCGCGCGCGTTCGGCGCGCCGCACACCACCTGCACCGGCGCGCCACCGTCGCCGGTGTCGACCATGCAAACCCTCAAGCGGTCGGCGTTGGGATGCTGCTCGGCGGAAATCACCCGCGCGATAGTGAACGGCGCCAGCGCCCTGGCCTTGTCCTCGATGCTCTCGACCTCGAGCCCGATCATGGTGAGCTTGTCGGCGAGCTTTTCCAAGGGCTCGTCGGTGTCGAGATGTTCCTTCAGCCAGGAGAGGGAGAATTTCACGTGCTCAATCCTCCGGCCAGCGTCGGGACGTCGAGCGGCTTGAAGCCGTAATGGCTGAGCCAGCGCGCGTCGCTGTCGAACAGCTGCCGCAGGTCGGACATGCCGTATTTCAGCATCGCGATGCGGTCGATGCCCATGCCCCATGCAAACCCCTGGTAGACATCGGGATCGATGCCGCAGGCGCGCAGCACGTTGGGATGCACCATGCCGCAGCCCAGAATCTCCAGCCAGTCCTCGCCTTCGCCGAAGCGGATCTCGCCCTTGTCGCGGCGGCACTGGATGTCGACTTCCAGCGACGGCTCGGTGAACGGAAAGAACGAGGGGCGGAACCGCATGTTGATGTGGTCGACCTCGAAGAATGCCTTGCAGAACTCGTGCAGGATCCATTTGAGGTGGCCGAGATGCGAGCCCTTGTCGATGACGAGGCCCTCGACCTGGTGAAACTGCGGCGTGTGGGTGGCGTCGGAATCGATGCGGTAGGTGCGGCCCGGACAGACGATGCGGATCGGCGGCTGCTGCGTCAGCATGGTGCGCACCTGCACCGGCGAGGTATGCGTGCGCAGCAGCATGCGCGAGCCGTCCTCTTTCGGATTGAAGAAGAAGGTGTCGTGCATCTCGCGGGCCGGATGGCCCTCGGGGAAATTCAGCTTTGTAAAATTGTAGTCGTCGGTCTCGATATCGGGACCTTCGGCGATAGCAAAACCCATGTCAGCGAAGATCGTGGTGAGTTCGTCCATCACCTGGCTGAGCGGGTGAATCCGGCCCTGCTCGGCGGCGGTCTCGCGCAACGGCAGCGTGACGTCGATGGTCTCGGAGGCCAGCCGCGCATCGAGCGCCGCGGATTTCAGGATGTCGCGGCGCGCGGTCAGCGCCTGCGTGACGGTATCCTTGGCGAGGTTGATCGCCGCACCCCGCGTCTTGCGTTCGTCCGGCGACATCTTGCCGAGCGTCGAGAGCAGCGCGGAGATCGATCCCTTCTTGCCGAGCGCCGCGACGCGCACCGCCTCGAGCGCGGCTTCATCGCCGGCGGCGGCGATGTCGGAGAGGATCTGGGATTCGAGGGTCGTGAGGTCGGTCATGGCAATCCCTTTTAGCCAGGATGCTTAGCCGATGCTCCTAGCCCGTCATGCCCGGCCTTGTGCCGGGCATCCACGTCTTGCAGTGCCCGCGAAAGAGAAGACGTGGATGGCCGGGTCAAGCCCGGCCATGACGACTTCTAATGTTTCGCAGCAGAACCGAGGAGACGGCGGCTTACGCCGCCAGTGCGGCCTTGGCCTTTTCGGCGATCGCCTGGAACGCCGCCGGCTCGTGGATCGCGAGATCCGACAGCACCTTGCGGTCGACCGTGATGCCCGACTTGGCGAGGCCGTTGATGAACACGCTGTAGGTCATGCCGAGCGGACGCACCGCGGCATTGAGACGCTGGATCCACAGCGCGCGGAAGGTGCGCTTCTTGCGCTTGCGGTCGCGGAAGGCGTATTGCGCGGCCTTCTCGACCGCGGCCTTGGCGGTGCGGATGGTGTTCTTGCGGCGGCCGCGAAAACCCTTGGCGAGCTTGTAGACTTTCTTGTGCTTGGCGTGAGAGGTCACACCGCGTTTAACGCGAGACATGACGGGTCTCCTTCATATGGCAATGGGTGACGGATCGCCGCGCGGACGCGGCTCGGCTGTGTGATGGACGGCGTGAACGCGATCAGGCGTTCGGCAAGAAATACTTCTTGATGTTGTCGCCGTCGGTCTTGAACAGCACGCGGGTGCCGCGGAGCTGACGAATCTGCTTCTTCGTCCGCTTGATCATGCCGTGGCGCTTGCCGCGCTGGGCGGCCATCACTTTGCCGGTGGCAGTCACCTTGAAGCGCTTTTTAGCGCCTGACTTGGTCTTCAGCTTGGGCATTTGGCTCTCCTGTGGCCGAACGAAAGACGCGCCCTAAGGGGCGCTTTCGCGGCTAAAATGCTCGTTAGAGCGTTGAAAGTGCTTGGTTATTTCTGAAATGAAACAACCCGCACGGACATCGACACGGCAGCCCTTGATCAGCCGGGCGATGAAGGTTGCGCTTATGGCAGAGCCAGGGCGGATTGGCAACGATGAACCGCCGATTAGGGAACTTCGACATATCGTCGCTACACGCCCCGCATATTATCCGCAGGCCAACACCAGTTCATTCCGAGGCAGGACGAAAATGACGATTTCAGCCCACTCGATTACCTCTTTTGCCCCTTTCAAGGCTTTGGGCGCCCTCCGATGGGCGCTTGTCGCAGGCGCCCTTGCCGCCAGCGCTGCACCCAGTATCGCCGCCGCCCAGGCCGCCAGGCCGGGCGCCTTTGACGGCACCTGGAACGTGACGTTCACGCCCCGGGCCGGTAACTGCCATGCCACCAACACCGTGCCGTTCAACGTCTACGGGACACATGTTTCGTCGGCCGGCGGCGGCAAGGTCACCGGCGGCATCACACGCAAGGGTAACGTCACCGTCAGGATCACCGTCGGCGCCTCCTATGCGGACGGCAGCGGCCGCCTCGCCGGCAATTCGGGCGCCGGCCGCTGGAGCGGGCTGATAACCGGCGACCGCTGCAGCGGCATCTGGCAGGCGATCCGGAGCTAGCGATCTCTCGTGTCCCGGACGCGGTGCAGCGTTCTCCCGGCGATGCGGAGCATCGTCCGGCACGCTGCTCCGCAGAGCCGGGACCCACAATGACGACGCAGATGGGCCCCGGCTCTGCAGCGCACCGCAAGGGCGCTGCGCTGCGTCCGGGGCACGAATGGCCGCAAAAAAACCGGCCCGCCAGATGATCTGACGGGCCGATCTGCTTGCCTGCTAGATTTTCGAACGCGCGGTCTTGCGTATCAGCGCATTGCCTATCAGCGCGGCGCCAGAACCATCACGACCTGACGGCCTTCGAAACGCGCGTCCTGCTCGACCTTGGCGTATTCGGCGACGTCGGCCTTGACCTTGTCCAGCAGCTTGGTGCCGATTTCCTGATGCGCCATTTCGCGGCCGCGGTAGCGCAGGGTGATCTTGACCTTGTCGCCTTCCTCGAAGAACCGCTGCATCGCGCGCATCTTCACGTCGTAATCGTGGTCGTCGATCATCGGGCGGAGCTTGATCTCCTTGATCTCGACGATCTTCTGCTTCTTGCGGGCCTCGGCGGCCTTTTTCTGGGCGGAATATTTGAACTTCCCGTAATCCATAATCTTGCAAACGGGAGGATTGGTGTTCGGCGAAATCTCGACGAGGTCCATGCCGGCTTCAAGCGCCATCTTCACGGCGGCGACGGTTTCGACGGTGCCGTGATTCAGGCCGGTCTGGTCGATCAGCTGAACCTGTGCGTTGCGGATTTCATCATTGGTGCGCGGCCCGTCTTTGGTGGCGGCGGGCGGGGCTCTGTTGGGACGGCGAATGGTTGGCTCTCCAAGGTTGTGAACGAAGGCGATAGTTTGAAGGAATAAGGCCCGGCGGGCAAGCGAACTCGCACGGGCAACGGCAAAAAACCATCAAATACGAGGCAATTGGTCGCGCTGGTTGAGATAGAGCGCGCCGATCTGTTCCGCAAGCGCCGCGAGCGGCCATCGGCGCGGTTTGGCCTCCGTTGTTGACGGATTCGACCGGCTCACTCAAACAGCTCTCAACGAGGTTACATTTTCATGACCAATTCGGCGGCATCCAATCAGGAACCCGTCTTCATCGAGGTCGGCGAAGGCGACGGCCGGCGCCGAATCGCGGTGCGGCCCCGCGAAGGCGCCGGCCCCGGGCTGTTCTGGCTGGGCGGCTTCAATTCGGACATGAAGGGCACCAAGGCGCTGGCGCTGGACAATTGGGCCGCCGAACAGGGGCGCGCCTGCGTCCGGTTCGATTATTCCGGCCACGGCGAATCCGGCGGCGCCTTCGTCGACGGCACCATCGGGCGCTGGCTGGAAGAGAGTGTCGCGGTGTTCGAGCAATTCTGTCTCGGCCCACAAATCGCGATCGGCTCCTCGATGGGCGGCTGGATGGCGCTGCTCTTGGCGCGCGAACTGGCCAAACGACCGGAAAGCCGCGCCTCGCTGGCCGGGCTGGTGCTGATCGCGCCGGCGCCCGACTTCACCGAGCAGCTGATGTGGAACGGTTTTCCGCCCGAGGTGAAACAGGAAATCGAGAGCAAAGGCGTCTGGCTGCGGCCGTCGGAATATGGCGCGCCCTATCCGATCACCCGCGCGCTGATCGAGGAAGGCCGCAACCATCTGTTGCTCGGCGGCGCCATCGAGGTCGGCTGCCCGGTCCGCATCCTGCAGGGCGCGCAGGATCCGGATGTGCCGTGGCAGCACGCCTTCGCGCTGGCGCACCGGTTGCCGACCGACGACGTGGTGCTGACCATGATCCAGGACGGCGATCACCGCCTGTCGCGGCCGCAGGACATCGCGCGAATGATCGCCGCGGTGGCGGAGATCGGGTAGGATCTTCTTCCCTTCTCCCCTTGTGGGAGAAGGTGGCGCGAAGCGCCGGATGAGGGGTTCTATCCGCGGGCATAGAATTCGCGGAGACAGACCCCTCACCCGTCCGCGATGCTTCGCATCGCGTCCACCCAAGAGCGAGCTTCGCTCGTCTCGGCTCCCACAAGGGGAGAGGGGAAGAAAACGAAGTCGTCGCAAGGAGGAGAAGCGCCATGAACACATCAGCGATGCTCAAATCATTCTGCGACGCCGTCGAAGCGCATAACGGCAAGGCGTTCGCCGAGCTGTTCACCGAGGACGGCGTCTATCACGATGTGTTCTACGGCGCGTTCAGGGGCCGCGGCAAAATCGCCGAGATGATCGATGACTGGTTTTACCGCACCGCGACGGATTTTCGCTGGGACATGCATGACCCGGTCAGCGACGGCCGCACGCTGTATGCGCGCTACACCTTCAGCTATCGCTCCCTGCTGCCGGAGGCCAGGGGAGCTCGCGCGATGTTCGAGGGCGTCGCGATCATGACGCTGCGCGATGGCAAGATCGCGGAATATCACGAGGTCGCCAACGCCGCGACCGGCTTTGTCGACATGAATTTCGCGCCGGAGCGAATCGCCAAGATCATTGCCAAACACGGCGCGGCACTGAAGGCGCGGCCGGAGATGGCGCGGCATCTGGTGTGATTCCTCTCCCGTCATTGCGAGCGAAGCGAAGCAATCCATCGTGCGGCGGAAAGAAAGAATGGATTGCTTCGTCGCAAGCGCTCCTCGCAATGACGCTTTGAGAGTCGGCCCTACGGCGGCGGCAGTTTCGCCATCGGCTTCTTCTGCGCCAGTGCGGCGACAGTGGATGTGCCGATCGGGCCCTGCTCGTCATAGAGCCAGCATTCGCCGATCGCGACGCCGTCGGTGGCGTGGTGGTTCACCACCTCGAAACCGACCCATCGCGTCACCGGCAGCCGGTGCAGATAGAGCGTGACGTCGCTGTTGATGTAGCCGAGGCCCTGATCGCCGGCATTGGCAAACGGGCTGGCGAAGTCTGCGCCGGTGGCGACATGGACGAATGGCGTCATCGGTACGCCCTCGACCAGTTCGCGCACTTCGCTCATCCACAGCCGCCGCGGCCCGAGCGAGCCCATCGCACCGACGATCGGGCGCGTGCTCCATTTGCCGTTCATGCCGAGCCGGGGATCGGTCGGTGCCGGAATGTCCGCGGGCCTGGGCGCGTCCCAGTTCGGCGGCGACCAGACATGGCCCGGTGCGTTTTCGGTTCGGCGCAGCAGCTGGCAGGAGGCGCGCGCCATGCTGACGCCGCCGGACAGAAATTCGGCCTCGGCCACCCGGATGCGCATGCCGTCGCGAACCAGTCTGGTCGTGACCTCAACGGGCGTCTGAATGTTCGGCAGGCGGAACATGTCGACCGTCAGCCGTGCCGGCATGAAATCGTCGGAACCGTGGCGCTGCTCGATCGCAAAAGCGAGCAGGCCGATGACGACGCGGCCGTGCATCGAGTTCGGATCCCACGGCCCGTTCGACGCCTGGGTGGGAAGGAAGGCGTCGCCGTTCTTGGTGAAGAAGGGTTGATTTGTCATGGCGCGGGACCATGGCGGAATTTTGCAAACGAAATCAAGTGCGAGACACGCAACCCTGATCGGATCAGCCTCATGGTGAGGAGGCGCTCTTGCGCCGTCTCGAACCATGGGGCGTGGCACTCATCCTTCGAGACGCGGCGAAGACGCCGCTCCTCAGGATGAGGATTAAACAGCGGTGCTTGCCATGCGCCATTCCGCGCGTACGGTCTCATCCGGTTCGGCATTCAACGCATCTGCCGCCCGCGCCTCGAACGTCTCCCGCCCCATCAATTGCGACAGCGCCCACGCCGCGGCGCCCCGCACCAGCGGGCTTGCGTCATCGAGCAGGCGCTCGGCCTCGAAGGCCAAAGCGGCATCGCCGGAGTTGCCGATCGCGATCAGCACGTTGCGCACGAAGCGGTCGCGGCCGATGCGCTTGACCGGCGATTTTGTGAAGCGCGCGCGGAACGCTGAATCGTCGAGCCGCGCCAGATCGGCGAGCGCGGGCGCGCGCAGCTCGTCGCGCGCCGCAAGCTTGGTCTCGCGCCCGGCCTGCGCGAATTTGTTCCAGGGACAGACCGCCAGGCAATCGTCGCAGCCATAGATGCGGTTGCCGATCGCTTTACGAAACTCGTGCGGGATCGGGCCCTTGTTCTCGATGGTGAGATAGGAAATGCAGCGCCGCGCATCGAGCTTGTAGGGCGCCGGAAATGCCGAGGTCGGGCAGATATCGAGGCAGGCCTGGCATGAGCCGCAATGATCGACGTCGGCCGTGTCGCGCGGCAGTTCGAGCGTCGTAAAAATCGCGCCGAGGAACAGCCAGGAGCCGAATTCGCGCGACACCAGGTTGGTATGCTTGCCCTGCCAGCCCAGTCCCGCCGACTGCGCCAGCGGCTTTTCCATCACCGCGGCGGTGTCGACGAACACCTTGACCTCGCAGCCCTGCGCCGCGACCAGCCAGCGCGCCAGCGCCTTCAGCCGCTTCTTGATCAGATCGTGATAGTCGTCGCCCTGCGCATAGACCGAGATCGCGCCGCGCGTGCGCTGCGCCAGGATATCGAGCGGATTCCGGTCGGGCCCGTAATTGACGCCGAGCATGATCACCGAACGCACATCCGGCCACAGCCCGCGCGGATCGGCGCGGCGTTCGGGGCGGTCCGCCAGCCACTCCATGTCGCCATGCGAGCCGGCGGCGAGAAAATCGCGGAAATGCTGGGCGGCTTGCGCGATCGCATCCGGCCCGGTGACGCCGGCGCAGTCGAAGCCGAGCGCGCGGGCTTGCTGCCCCAGCGCCTCACGCAATCCTGCATCATCAATGGTCGTGCAATCGATCATCGGAATCCGCAGTAAATTGGCATGGTGACGGCTGGATGCCGGCGTCGAGGGTCTTTCACGGGGCAATCCGAAAAGCCGCGCTACGAAGCAAACCAGGAGGCAATCGAACCAAACGTATTCGTTTGCTTCTTGTCCCAATCGCCATCGAACAGCGAAAAATGATGGCGCACAAGCGGCTGTCCTCCGGACAACAGGACGGTGTGAAGTATAGTACGATCCGGTTTGCCGCGCAAAAACGGCAAAAACTGTATCCCCGCCCGCCCCGGATGCCGGAAGACAATCTTGTTGCTGTGACAGACGTAGTTCTCGATTTCGCCAGGGGCGAGTATCAGGTTTCCGTTAGCGCTTGTGAACTGCAGACGACCCGGTTGAAGGTTCACGCTGAACGAAGCTGATCGTATCAGAGCAAGCGCGCCGAATACGATCCCATTGAAGGCCGCCCAGACAGCTACCGGTATCAGCAAGGCCTGGAGGATCAGACCGGACGCTCCTTGCTGGAATCCCAGGGTCCAGCATAGCAGCAGCACGATGGCGACGACGCCGATATTGATCAGCATTCCGATCGTCGGCCAGATCCTGCTTGCGGGTCTTATGACGAAGGGCATGAGGACGACACTCAAACGTTTTCCGACCAGCTCAGGCTGTCCGAAGGCAAGGATCTAGAAATCCAGATCCACATAGGTGCGCGACGCCGGCACGCCGGCCAGCCATTCGCTCAGCAGCGGGCGGAACGAGGGCCTGGATTTGACCCGCGCGTACCACGCCTTTGCCGCGTCGTCCTCGCTCCATGGCACGTCGCCCAGATAATCGATCGCCGAAAGATGCGCCGCGGCGGCGAGGTCCGCATAGGTGATCCGGTCGCCGGCGAGATAGTTCCGCGTCTTCGCCAGCCAGCCGATATAGGCCAGATGATAGCGCACATTTACCTTCGCCGCGCGGATCACATCCGCCGCCGGCGCGCCGCCGCCGTCCTGCTCGTCCATGAAGCGCTTGTAGATGCGCTCGGTGACCAAGGGATTGGAGGCTTCCTCGAAAAACTTGTCGTTGAACCAGGCCATCAGCCGGCGCACTTCGATCCGTTCGCCCGGCGCCGTCGGCAGCAGCCGGCGCTCATTCTGCTCGGCGCCATGGGTCTCGTCGAGATATTCGGCGATGATTCCGGCGCCGGGAATCGGAGGCAGCCGCTCGGCGATCAGCACCGGCGTAGCGCCCGCGGGGTTCAGCGCCAGAAACGCCTCGCGCCGCTCCCAGGCGCGCTCTTCCACCAGCTTCAGATCGAGGCCGTATTCGCCCAGCACCAGGCGGACGAATCGCGACTGCGGACAGAACGGATGGTGAAACAGCGTGTACATGCAGGCCTTGAATATTTCGCGGCGCTTAACAATCCATCAACCGCGGCGGCGGCGCCAAACTACCTAAGCACAGGATTCAGGCAACCCGTGTTTTCACGTTTTTTGCGATTGCGGCATGGGTGCGAATAGGCGAGAAGAACCCGGCTTTTCGGCTCATTCCGATCATAACGGAACAATCATATGATGTCTGATGCAGTGAGGGCGGTGATTCTCGGCATCGTCGAGGGCGTCACCGAATTCATCCCGGTATCCTCGACGGGCCATCTGCTGCTGGCCGAAAGGTTCTTCGATCTCGGCGAGGGCCCGTTCTGGAAGAGTTTCGCGATCCTGATTCAGCTCGGCGCGATTCTCGCGATCGTGGCGCTGTATTTTTTCAAATTGTGGCGGATCGCGCTCGGCATGTTCACCGATCCCTATGCGCGCCGGTTCGTGATCGGGGTGCTGGTGGCGTTCCTGCCCGCGGCCGTGATCGGCGCCGTGGCGGGCGGCTACATCAAGGCGTTCCTGTTCAATCCCTGGGTGGTGTGTTTTTCGCTGATCGTCGGCGGCGCGATCCTGCTCTGGGTCGATCAGCTCGAGCTCGAGCCGCACGAGCACGATGCCACCACGTTCCCGCTGCCGATGTATCTCTGGATCGGCGTCGCGCAGTGCCTGGCGATGATCCCCGGCGTGTCGCGCTCCGGCGCCACCATCGTCGGCGCGATGCTGCTCGGCGCCGACAAGCGCGCGGCGGCGGAGTTCTCCTTCTTCCTCGCGATCCCGACCATGGTCGGCGCCTTCGTCTACGACCTCTACAAGAGCCGCGGCGAGATGACGATGGATCACGCTGGCCTGATCGCGATCGGCTTCGTGGTGTCGTTCGTCACGGCGATGATCGTGGTCAAGGCGTTCCTGGGCTACGTCACGCGCCACGGTTTTACGTTGTTCGCGTGGTGGCGCGTCATCGTCGGCACGCTCGGGCTGATCGCGCTGGCGATGGGACGGTAGCAACGTCGTAGGGTGGGCAAAGGCGCGCACTTCGCGCCGTGCCCACCATCTTCGCATCACCGCGCTGTTGTCATGGTGGGCACGGCCAAGAGGCCTTTGCCCACCCTACGAATTTCGTCTCACGCGCCCCGATGCGCGAACTGTCCGGTCCGGCGGAAACGCCAGAGATATTGCGGCGCGATCGCTTCCAGCGAATCCGGCGTAATGCCCAGTCCTTCGAGAGTCAGCCCCGCGGCCTTCGCCGCATCCGACACCACATTGTCGGAGCGCAGCAGCGCCACCTGGTCCGGCGTCAGTTTCAGCGGCCCCGGCGCGAACTGCAGGAACATCGCCTGCAGTTTGGCGAGCCCGAACGGCAGCGACACCAGCATGCGCCGGCGCTCGATGGTGGCGAGAATGATTTCGATCACCTCGCGCATGGTCAGCACTTCCGGACCGCCGAGTTCGTACACCGCGCCGGGCTTGGTCTTGCCGTCGACGGCATCCGCCACCGCGGTTGCGACGTCGCCGACATAGACCGGCTGCAGCTTCGTCAGGCCGCCGCCGATCAGCGGCAGCACCGGCGAAACGGTCGCGAGCCCGGCGAAGCGGTTGGTGAACTGGTCCTCGGGGCCAAACACCACCGAGGGCCGAAGGATGGTCGCCGATGGCACGGCCGACAGCACCGCCTTTTCGCCCGCGGCCTTGGCGCGGGCATACCCCGACGGCGAGTTCTCGTCGGCGCCGATGGCGGAGACATGCACCATCCGCGCGCCGGCAGCGTTGGCCGCCTTGGCGATCGCGTCGGCGCCCCGGGCCTGCACCGCGTCGAAGGTCTGGGCGCCGCCCTCGGCCAGGATGCCGACCAGGTTGATGGCGACGTGGGAATCCCGCATCGCGGCCTCCACCGAGGCTGGGTAGCGCAGGTTGGCCTGCACGGCATGGATCTGGCCGACCTTGCCGAGGGGTTGCAGATGCCCGGCCAGCTCCGGCCGCCGCACCGCGACCCGGATCCGGTAATCGCGCTTGGCCAGTGCCCGGACCACGCTCCGGCCGAGAAAGCCGGATCCTCCGAAAACCGTGACCAGCGTGTCCAGATTCGATGCCATGGGGTCGGTTTTCCTTGAGGTCAAAGTCGAGAGATCGCAGGCGACTACGCCGTTTCGCGATACGCCAACGGGCCGGCGCTATCAAGCGTATTTGGCCGGCATCGAGCCGATTTGACAAGCGCGCGAGCGATCCGTACTAACCGGCCCGGGCCCAGGTGGCGGAATTGGTAGACGCGCTGGCTTCAGGTGCCAGTGGCTTAACGGCCGTGAAGGTTCGAGTCCTTTCCTGGGCACCATTGCCCATGCCCATGATTTTGCTGAATGGCGATCGATCCGCCGACCGGTGCACAAAACCGGGGCACAGCATGAGCCGGCGTAGATTCTCTCGTCGAGCCGACTCCTCCCGATCAAGCGCAATCGCTGGATGTCGAAGCATCGACTGCACGCTGCGCTGCGCGTCGACACGCCCGCTCTCGACAAAAGTTCCATACCTTGGCACGATCATCGGCGGGGGCGTCTTCACCCGGCGCCAGACGGGCGGGGCCAGTTGGAAAGCAAATCCACGGAATCTGAACTCATCGACCGAATCTACGAGTGCGGCTTCGTGCCGGAGCTCTGGCCGGAAGTCCTGAAGCAGACCTCGAAAATCTCCGATTCCGCCGGCGCCACTCTGTTCATCACCAACCCCGATGTTACGGCCTGGACGGCTTCGAAGAACTCCAAGCCTATCGCCGAGCGCTTTGTCGCCGACGGCTGGTATTGGCGGGGTCAGCTGATGTCCCGCATTCACGAGAGCCGCCATCAGGGTTTTCTGCGCGACGTCGATCTCTGTTCGGAGGCCGAGCTGGACGAGGAGCCGATCTATCGCGACAACTGGCGCAAGCTGGGCCTTTGGTGGGGCGCGGCGACGGCGTTTGAACTGCCCACCGGCGAGGCGATCTCGATCGTGCTGTCCCGCACCGCCGCCCAGGGGCCGGCCAGCGCCGAGGCCATTCAACGACTGGACATGCTGCGCCCGCATTTTGCTCGCACCGCGCTGATGGCGGCGCGCCTTCACCTGGCGCGCGCCGAAGCCGCCAGTCAGACGCTGGCCGCGCTGGGCCTGGCGGCGCTGGTGCTGGATGACAGCGGCAAGGTGCTCGCCGCCAACGCCCTGATCGAAGGCCTGGAAAATCTCGTCTACTGGCGGGCCGCCGACCGGGTGACGCTGAAAGACAGGTGCGCGGACGAACTAATGGGCGAGGCCCTCGCCCGGGTTACGTTGAACGACAATGGCGGTGTCCGGTCCTTTCCGGTCCGCGACCCGGTGACGGATGCACTGATGGTCGGTCATGTCGTGCCGATCCGCTTTTCCGCACGGGACATCTTCGCCCGCAGCGCCGCGGTTTTCATTCTGATGCCTGTCGCCGCCCCCAACGCGCCGCCGGTCGATCTGGTCATGTCCCTGTTCGATCTCACTCCGGCCGAAGCCCGCGTCGCCCGCGGCCTCGCCGCGGGCAAAACGGTGGACGATCTCGCCGGCGCCAACGGCGTTTCACCGAATACCGTCCGGGTGCAGGTGCGGGGCGTGCTGGAGAAAACCGGCTGCCAGCGCCAGACCGATGTCGTCGCCCTGCTCGGCGGGATATCGGCAGTTCGGGGGCCCGATGACCAGCGGAGTTGAAGTCCGACCTGTCCGAAACCGAATTGGCCTGGACCTAATCAAAACTGATCATGCGCGCGCACAGATGGCTGTGTACGTGTTTTGTTGCGCAACGCTCGGCATCCTCGAAGCCGTCGACAGACGGTACGCGACGTGGCTGTCCCAGCGTCTGCGCGTGCTCGCTATAGAGGTGTCCCCGGAATGTCGCGATTTCAGTCTACTTCATTTTCAAAGGCCATTTTTTCAGCACTCGTGATCGGCGCCGCGACATTGTTTTCCGGGTCCGCGGCCCACTCGCTCGACTGCAGCGACGAGAGCAGTCTGAAATCGGTGCAGGCCGGCGGCCCCGTCGAACTGGCGTTCCGCAACGCCTCGACCGAACGACGGCGCCTGTACTGGATCGATCCCAACGGCGAGCGCAAGTTCAACGGCCTGATCGAGGGCGGCAACCTGCTCCGGCAGACAACCTCCACCGGCCATTCCTGGGTCGTGACCGACGACGCGGAAAAATGCCTGTTTGCCCTCACCGCCACCGCCGATCCCGTCACCATCGATGTCGGCGGGGTCGCGTCCGCGCAGCTGGCGTCGCCGCCGCCCGGCGTACAGCAGCCGATCGCGGCAGCGCCACCTGCCTCGCCGCCGCCTCCGCCGGTCGTGCAGGCACCGGTCGCACCGCAGCTTCCGCCACCTCCCGTTGCAGCCGCAGCGCCGCAAGCCGCGATGGCCCAGCTGCCCCAGATTTCCCCGATCGAGCAATTCCAGCTCAGCGGCGTCTACCGCATCGCGCCGCGCGGCAATGCCGCTATCGCGCTCAATAGTCAGGCCTCCGGCACCATCGATGTCGCTGCCGTCAAGCCGGAATGGGACAGCGGCCAATGGACGTTTGAAGCCGTACCGGGCTCACCCTTCGTGCGGATCAAGAACCAGTGGAAGAAGACTTACCTCACCGACGTCGGCGGCAAATTGCGCGCGACCGCGGCGCTTCCGGACGCCGACGAGGCGCATTGGAGTTTCGAGCCGGTGGACGGCACCACGTTCATCCAGTTCCGCAACCGCGAGACGGATCGCTTCCTTATCGCAGCCGGCGGCGCGCCGGCACTGGTCGATGATTACCGGCAGGATCAGGAAGCCTTCAGCCAGTGGCAGGTCAGTCCCGCCAGCCGTGCCGTCGCTGCGGCGGCGCCTCGCAACAGCGCCTACGATGCCGCCCTCTCCAATTGCCGCGAACTCGGCGGCTACTGGACCGGTTCATCCTGCCGCGCATCGGAGCGGTCCAGACCGCTGGTCTGTCCGCGCGGCTATGCGTGGTCGGAAGATTTTGGCGAATGCCAATGGGACGGCGGCAGCTGCCCGCCCTGGCAGATGGGGCCTGGCGGCCGTTGCATGACCGACCTCTCCTGCCGCGGCGGCGTCGTCGAGATCTCGCGGCGCGGCTATCCCGCCTGTTATTGCCCGGTCGGAATGGTCGCGTGGGGCGATTATCCAAGGCTGTCCTGCGTGCCCTCGATCGCGCGGATCGCGCCGCTGCTGTTGGGCACCGTTTTCGGTGTCGATCAAGGCCGTCCGCAGTTCGGGCAGATCTACGGCAACAAGCGGTTCTGCGGCCCCGGCAAGACCGGCACGCCGCCGAACTGCGTGGTGGCGCAGAGCTGTCCGCCGCCCTTGGTCGGCACGCCGCCGAATTGCACAGGGGCGGTGCAGGTCGGGCAGGGATGTCCTCCCGGCACCACCTACCGGATTGGGGGCAATATCGGCAAATGCGTGCCGGACAGAAACCCGGTACCGACACCGGTGTCCACTGCAACTCCGGTCCCGACGCCGACGCCGATTGCGACGTCCACGCCCACGCCGGTGCCGACTGCAACACCGGTAATTGTTGCGACACCGACGCCCCTACCGACCGGCACCCCGAATCCGGTCTGTGCGATCGGGCAGACCAACGTCAACGGCGTTTGCACCAACCTGAACAATTCAATCACCTGCACCGGCGGAAAAATCGAGCAGGGCGTCTGCGGCTGTCCGGCCGGCACCACGCTCAGCGGCGGCGGCAGGAATTTTCAATGCGTGGCAGGCACCGCGCCGAAGGTCTGTCCCGCCGGCACATCAGGCCCGAATTGTGCGCCGGATGCGCCCTGCGATCCCCGAACCCAGACCGGCACGCCGGGCAAATGCGTGGAAAAGGTCATTCCGTGCTCCGGCGGAACGGTGGACCGCGGCTCGGGTACCTGTTCCTGCCCGTCCGGCCTGCGGGCCGTGGACGGCGTCTGCACCCGCATGTCATGCAGCGACGGCGTCATGCTCGGCGATCAATGCCGCTGCAATAACCCGAACTGGGTCGCGCAGCGGACCTCGTTCTCCACTTTCGCCTGCGTGGGATCGACGACGGCGCAGTGTCCGTCCGACTCGACCGGGGTAGCGCCATCCTGCACCTGTAAAACGGGAACGAGCGGCCAACCTGGAAACTGCAAGCCGACATCGACGATCGCCGCGCCGAACACCAATCCTCGGCAATGCAGTGCGGGTGAAAATCCTCAGGCGGCAAACTGCCTGTGTCCGAACAGCATGAACATCGTCAACAACATCTGCACGGCGCCGACGATCATCAAGCCGAACACCAATCCTCGGCAATGCAGCGCGGGCGAGAATCCTCAGGCGGCGAATTGCCTGTGCCCGAACACGCTGAGCATCGTGAACGGGATCTGCACGGCGCCGACGACGATCAAGCCGAACACCAATCCGCGCAGCTGCAGTGCGGGCGAGAATCCGCAGTCGGCGAATTGCCTGTGCCCGAACACGATGAGCATCGTGAACGGGATCTGCACGGCGCCGACGACGATCAAGCCGAACACCAATCCGCGGAGCTGCAACGCCGGCGAGAATCCGCAATCGGCCAACTGCCTGTGCAAGGGGCCGCTTCAGATCGGCGCGAACGGAATCTGTAGCCCACCGTCCAACATCCGCCTCGCTCCGGCACCTCAGGCCTGTCCCGCAGGTACGACGGGCACGTTCCCGAACTGCGTGAAGCCGGCACCCCAGGCCTGTCCTGCAGGTACGACGGGCACGTTCCCGAACTGCGTGAAGCCGGCGCCTCAGGCCTGTCCCGCAGGCACGACGGGCACGTTCCCCAACTGCGTGAAGCCGGCTCCTCAGGCCTGTCCCGCAGGCACGACGGGCACGTTCCCGAACTGCGTGCGGCCGCCACCTCAGGCCTGTCCCG